>CABVRR010000092.1:6995-13674 GCA_902500705.1 uncultured Nitrospira sp. | reverse complement strand
GTGATCAGTCGATCAGACCCCGAAGTTGCTCACTTTTGCCAGGAAGGTAGATGATGATGGGTGAATCACTCTAAAGCCTAGCGCTTACCGAAAAGGTCTTTTCGACAAGAGGCTTCACTTCAAATCTGCCCTCATCTTTGTGTCGGGTGGATTCAGTACACGGACACACCTCAGCATGGCAAGGCGTTTATTGACTGGCGTAGCGTCTCGAACCCCACCACGCTGAAAACGTCTGTTGTCAGGCCGTGTACACATATGTGATCGCCAAGAAGTGGGCTATGAGTAATTTGGTTTACTCCGAGAGTAGAGGAGCGCATCAACCTCATCTAAGGTCGTGGGCGCTTCGCACAGAGAGGTGATTTCTGCAGGCGAAATCGGCCCCGGTGAGTGTCGGCATCTGCAGACCTTTCTCATGGCCTACAACTTCATTCTCAAGTGCAAAGCCCTCAAAAGCTTTATGCTGTTCGAATACATCTGCACAATCCGGGTATCCGAATCAGAATGATTTATCGTTAACCCATCCCCGCTTACCGAGAGACTACGGGCTTATAGATGATCCAATTGATGAGAAGCGCTGGGTTTCAAGTGGTTCTTGTGATATTCTCCTGAAAACTCATATATTTATTTGCACGCCACGCTAGCCCTCGTCTTTAGGATGAATTCAAAGATTACGTCAACTGACCTGGAGAGACCACTGCTTTCCGCGATTATCCCCTGCCGCAATGAGCGCAGTCATATTGAGACCTGCGTGCGATCGCTGTTAAGTCAGGATCGTCCTCAGGGGGGGATTGAGGTGATTATTGTTGACGGCCTTTCAGACGATGGCACACGAGAGATCTTGAAAGCCCTCTGCAAGGAGCATTCTGAACTGCGCGTCGTCGACAACCCTCACCGGATCACGCCCTGTGCGATGAATGTGGGTATTCGCGCAGCACGTGGTCGATACATCGCGATCTTAGGCGCTCACTGTGATTATGCGTCTGATTATTTGCTGGTTTGTGCAGCTCTGCTTGATGAACATCCGGAGGTGGGATGTGTCGGTGGACCCATTATCAGTGTCGGTAAAAGTCTCTTCGGTCAGGCTGTTGCGGCTGCGATGTCTCATCCTGTTGGGATAGGGAACGCCAGACATCGGCATCCTGATTTCGAAGGATATGCAGAGGGCGCCTGCTTTCCGGTGTTTCGAAAAGAGATTTTTGAAACAGTTGGGCTGTACGATGAACGGTTGGTTCGCAACCAAGATGACGAGCTGAATTATCGTTTCACGAAACAAGGGGGAAAGGTGTTTCTCTCTCCCCGTGCATGCGCAACTTACTTCGTGAGAGAAACCGCCACATCACTCTTTCGCCAATATTTTGAGTACGGATATTGGCGGGTCGCCGTGTTGAAGAAACATCGAGTGCCGGCTTCATTTCGCCAGATTGTTCCGCCGCTCTTTATGTCCCTTATGGTGGCAAGTGTCGTGGTGGGATTGTTGCTACCGGGATGGTGGAAGCTCATGGCAGGTGTGGTGCCGGTACTGTATGGTGCGGCATTATTGCTTGCCGGCGTGATGCGGAAAGGCGCCACAGACTGGCGAGTGACAATCCGATTTCCCATTGCTGCTGCAATTTTGCATGGGGCGTATGCCTGGGGGGTTCTGCAAGGAGTTCTCCGAGGAGTCGATCGCAGACCCCAGAGCGGACATGGCAATAAGGGGGCGTACTCCGAGTCTGGTCCCTGAAATGCTATACCCTCCTATTTTAGATTTAGGAGAGTATCGCTCGTGTGTGAATTGTGGCGGTCTTCACCCCATTCCCTCGACGAAGCTTTAGTAGGAAAAAGAGCAAGCCAAGAGTGGGAAATGCGTTTGTTTGGTGGTCTGTGGTCTCTTGCTTAGTCGACGGTGGTGTTGTAGCCCTCCATAACCTATATAGGGTTTTTTGAGCGTTCTGTTTCATGGCGATAGATGTGTGTAGCACTGTGATTTCGATGAATGACGCGCATGGAGAGGGTACGTTGATGGATCAGGTTTTTAAGAGAGAGCTATCAACAGAGGAGCGAGTTTTGTGCTTGAAGGAGTCATGAGGCATGGTCAAGAGTTTGTTCTCCGGAGCTGCTGATGAGCACGTCATACCGATCTATGAAAATTGGCGTTGTGGTTGTAGTCTGGAGCAGTGTTCTGTTGGCTGCCACCTATCGGTCTCATACACCGGTAGTATTCGGTCGATATAGCTGGGGCTATGTCATACTGCTGGGGGCGCTGAGTTGTATCGCTCTGTTGCTCTCTCTGATCAGATCAACCTGGTATCAGCCCCTCTATCAGGCGCGAGCCGGTCTGGTTGTCAGTGGCCTCTCTCTTCTCCTATCGCTAGGGGCGCTCGAACTAGGCATTCGCCTGATTGATCCGCTTGGGATTTCCTACTACGAACAGGCTGGCGACTATGTACGCGACAAACTAGCCGATGATCAACTCATCTTTCGGCACAAACCGTCGTGGGAGACTCGCTACGGTCCTGTGCGCGTGAGCTACAACGAGCAGGGGCTGCGGGATCGGGCGATTTTACCAAAAAATAAAGATGAGTATCGGGTGCTTGCATTGGGGGACTCGGTGACCTTTGGGTGGGGGGTGGACCAGGACAGGACGTTTGCAGCTCGGCTTGAACCGTTACTGCAGGAGCGTCTGCATCGGCCGGTGCGGGTCATCAACAGTGGGGTGGGGGGATACAATACGGTGCAGGAGGTAACCTATTTCAAGCGAGACGGGGTTGCCTTGCAACCGGATTTGGTGCTGTTGACCTATGTGCAGAATGATATCGAAATCAATAAAGGGCCTTTTGATCCATGGGCTCAAAGTGCTCTATGGGGAAAGACGGTTCCTGATACGATGCTCACCTTGGTGGGAAAACTCTGGCTCTATCGGCTGGTTCATCACGTGTTCAACTATGCGCTACCGAAGTCTCAGGATGAGATTGCCAACGCGTCCGCACAGGAAGGAGCGGGATGGCGACAATCCATGTCAGCGTTGCACGAGCTGGTGGTACTGTGTGATGAACGGCACGTTCCGCTCATTATATTCTTCCATCGATTGGATTCTAGCGAGAATAAGCTATTGTTAGAGGCCGTTGGTCACTCTGCGCAGGGGGTATCAGTTAAAGATATGGGGCAATGGTACGGAGCACTCAATCTATCGTCCCTGGTGAATTCCAAGGTAGATGGCCATCCCAATGCAGAGGGGCATCGCGTGATGGCAGAGCACATGGTCGAGGACATCGTGAATTACCTTTCTCAGTTCAAAGATTGATAAGTCTGGGCTGGTCAGATAGCTATTGTCGCTCCATAGGCTTGTTCACGGAAAGCATAATTTTAGTACTGAATTAAATCTATTTCGAAGTCGTTGACGGTCTAACTGGCTGTACATATAAGTTCTTGCTTTATTTCGTCTGAGGGGCGACCAGTGCGAAACATTCGCTGCTCAATGCTTCGAGAAAATTCAGAGCATTCGACTGCTGTCTTGGAAGAGACCTCCAACCTTGGTAGGGAGCTCCCGAACCATAGCTCAGATGTTCATACTGCCTTTTAACGGTTAATAAAAGGAGGAAAGACTCTTCCCCTCGTGAAATGGAAAAGCTGTTCGTGGAATTATTTCACTAGGCAAAGAGTGGTTTAGATTGGAAATCAGGAGATTGTCCAGCACTGAGGTACGTTTCGATGTGCTGGACGATGGAGATGGCAGGATAGTGTCGTACCTATCCGTACACGCTATAAGCTGTAAATTGAAGATATTGCAAGCGACGCATTAGTCAAAGGAGGGATGCCATGGGCGGGTTTGTTATGGAGCTGTGGGCTTTTATGAAGGAGCGTAAGAAGTTTTGGTTATTGCCGATTTTGGTAGTTCTGCTTTTGTTCGGCACATTGATTGTGTTGACGCAAGGCTCGGCGGTCGCACCTTTTATTTATACTCTGTTCTAGAGGGCGATCCAGCTTCTTTGAATTATGGTTTATGGGCGGTGTGATTGCGTGACGCTCAAGATGAGCTTGATCGTCGGCAGATGGAGAAGTTAGAGGGAGCGCCGTATTTCCATCGTGTGCGGTATGGACATCCCGATCACTACAATTTAGGATGCTAAATCAATGGTAATCTTTAGCTGCGGGAGTGGCCTCTCCCTAGAGGAGAGGATGTTGAATGGTAGCGTATTTTTGAAAGTGGTATCCTCCTAAGCGGTGTGTCAAGGTTTTCATCTTTTCTATTTCTCGGCCTTCTTTGCTCGTGCGCTTGGTGGGCGGCCAACGCTTTGCATGAGGAATCGTTTGCAAATCTCTCTGCCAGGCCGCACTGAGTGAGCGACTGTCTGCTCGTGTATGTTCATAATTTTTGTCATGCGGAGGTTGGTATGTCGAACCTTTGGTGGAGTTGCGTATGAGTCATATTCTTGGGATCTCGGCTTTTTATCATGACAGTGCGGCGTGTCTCATTCATAACGGGGACATCGTGGCGGCTGCTCAGGAAGAGCGGTTTACCCGAAAGAAGCATGATCCCGGTTTTCCTTCTCACGCAGTGACGTACTGTTTGCGGGAGGGAGGGATTACCCTAGGAGACCTCCGGTACATTGTTTTCTATGATAAACCGCTCGTGAAATTTGAGCGGTTGCTTGAGACATATTTAGCATTTGCTCCGAAGGGGCTCCAGTCGTTTGTAGCGGCGATGCCGGTGTGGCTCAAGGAAAAACTCTTACTCCGTAATCTGCTCGCGAAGGAATTTCTCGCATTAGCCCCAGAGATGAATCAGGCGGCGCTTCCACAGTTGTTATTTGGAGAGCACCATGAGTCTCATGCCGCCTCCGCATTTTATCCGTCGCCGTATGATAAAGCGGTAGTTTTGTGTATGGATGGGGTCGGCGAATGGGCGACGACATCCGCCTGGCTTGGCGACGGGAATGCATTGACACCGCTCTGGGAAATTCCGTTCCCTCATTCGCTCGGGCTGCTCTATTCCGCCTTCACGTACTACACCGGATTTAAGGTTAATTCCGGAGAGTACAAAGTGATGGGATTGGCTCCATATGGTGAACCGAAGTATGTCAAGGCGATCTATGACCATCTTCTTGATCTCAAGCCAGATGGGACATTCCGCTTGAATATGGACTATTTCAACTACTGTACTGGATTGACCATGACGGGGGATAAGTTTAATGACGTATTCGGTGGCCCCCCACGGAAGCCAGAGGGTAAGTTGACGCAGCGCGAGATGGATTTGGCCCGTTCAGTCCAAGAAGTAACCGAAGAGGTTATGCTCCGTGTCACGAAAACGCTCCATCGTGAAACTGGGGTTGAGCATCTCTGTATGGCCGGTGGTGTTGCCCTCAACTGCGTGGGGAATGGGCGAATCTTGCGAGAAGGTCCTTTCAAAGGGGTTTGGATTCAACCCGCAGCGGGAGATGCGGGTGGGGCGGTTGGTGCGGCGTTGAGCGCCTGGCATCGGTATGAGAACCAACCAAGACTCTCGACCGGAGTTGATCGGATGCGAGGAAGCTATTTAGGACCACAGCATACCAATACAGAAATCGAGCAGTATCTCAAACAGGTTGAGGCACCATATGAATTGCTCGACGATAGTCATCTGTTTGACCGAGTGGCCAAAGATCTTGCAGAAGGGAAGGTGGTCGGCTGGTTGCAGGGCCGGATGGAGTTCGGACCACGAGCGCTCGGTGGTCGAAGCATCCTTGGCGACGCCAGAAATACGAAGATGCAGTCGGTGATGAATCTAAAGATCAAGTATCGTGAGTCCTTTCGCCCGTTTGCTCCATCAGTGTTGCGAGAGCGGGTGTCTGATTTCTTTCAGATGACTACAGATAGTCCGTACATGTTATTGGTGGCACCAGTGACGGAGAAGCGACGACTCCCCCTGCCTGCCAACCAATCTAATCTATGGGGAATTGATCTGTTGAATGTGCCACGGTCCGATATTCCTGCCGTCACTCATCTGGACTACTCGGCCAGAATTCAAACCGTCCATGAGGAGACGAACCCCAGGTATTATAGGTTGCTTAAGTCATTCGAATCCCAGACCGGCTATCCCGTTTTGGTCAATACCTCTTTCAATGTTCGAGGGGAACCGATTGTGTCCACGCCGGAAGATGCCTATCGATGTTTTATGCGGACTGAAATGGATGTGCTCGTACTGGAGAGTTGTGTTCTGTATAAAACACAACAAAAGCCGCTGGCAAACGATACAAACTGGCAAAAAGAATTCGAGCTCGATTAGGAGATTACGCGATGGACCGAATGAGTCAACAGCCGACCACAAAAGATTTGCGGCAGTTTGGCCTCCTGGTTGGAGGTGTATTTGCAGTAATCGGGTTGTGGCCTGTTATGTTCCGAAGTGAGGCGCCCCGTTTATGGGCGATGATTCTCGGGAGCTTGCTGATTGTGCTGGGTGTGGTTGCCCCGCAGGGCTTGAGGCAGATCCACGGTGGGTGGATGAAGGTCGGCCATATTCTCGGCGCAATCAATACGCGAATCATACTGGGGATCATCTATTATCTTCTTATCACACCGATGGGTCTGGTCATGCGCCTGATGGGTAAGGATCCGATGCATCGTGCTTTGATGAAAAGTGCGGATACCTATCGCATCGTTCGAGCTTCGCGACCTCGTGAGCACATGCGAAATCAGTTCTAAGGGGAATCTCTATCCTCTG
>CABVRR010000092.1:0-6895 GCA_902500705.1 uncultured Nitrospira sp. | reverse complement strand
AGACGCTAAGACCTGCAGAACGTCACCATCCCCTAGTGAGACAAGAACAGAGTGTGGGCTACCAGTCTGCTTCATGATCTTCACCCTTGCGCCCCACAACCGGTCTACACTGACTTTTGTGCAGTGAGGTATTCTCCAACTAGAGATCTGGGGAGGTTACTCCCTCCATAATTAAGAGTATCAAGTATTTTTTGAAACGGTAGTTTTCAAGCGGTGAGGGGAGCTCGTGGCTTCACCCCTTTAAGGAACAAAAGCTGATCGTGGTCGGTGACCAAAAGATGGCGGTTTTTGACGATCTGAAAAAGAAGGACAAACTGCTTCTCTACCCACATTCCATCCAATGGAAAGGCCAGATCCCCATCGCGAATCGCGCTGAAGCTCAATCCGTTGAAGTCGGAACGGAGGAACCTCTTAAGCAGGAGTGCGAGCATTTCTTGGCGTCTGTGCGGAATCGTCAGCGGCCACGAACTGATGGGGAGGAGGGGCTGCGGGCTCTCTCTGTGTTGCAACGATGCCAGGAGGCGCTGGAAGGAATACCCCGCACAGAGGCCAAGGCCGTAGCTCTGAAAACCTCTCCTAAGTGGTTTGCCCATGAGTCTGCGTTCGTTGATGACGGGGTTCAGATCGGTGAAGGAACGAGTATTTGGCACACGTCTCATATCCTCAAAGGATCGCGATTGGGGAAAAACTGCAAGATTGGTCAGAATGTTGTCGTCGGTCCCCATGTCACGGTGGGTAATGGAGTCAAAATCCAGAACAATGTGTCCGTGTATGAAGGGATCTCGCTCCGTGGATTAAACACATTGGTAAACACCATCGATGGCCCACAGAAAACATGGTCTTCAAGTGTGACGCCTTGGATGAACGAGCTCCGGCCGACGTTGGTGAAACGAGGCGCTACACTGGGCGCCAATTCAACGATTCTATGTGGAATTACGATCGGGCGATATGCGCTCGTCGGTGCAGGAAGGGTAGTGACCAAGGACGTGCCGGATCACGCACTTGTCGTGGGCAACCCCGGTCGAGTGACAGGCTGGATGTGCCTGTGCGGGGTGAAGCTCGACGTCAAAGGCGAGAAAGCCACGTGTCCAACCTGTGGGCAGCAATATCGGGCCGAACGTACAGGAATGACAGCGATCTAGAATTAAGAAAGGAGATTTTCATGGGGGTCCCATTACTCGATCTGAAAGCACATCATGAGCCGCTTCATCAGGAGATCATGGCGGCGCTGGAACAAACTTTTCGGAGCCAAGCATTTATCTTGGGTCCGGATGTGAGCAAGTTGGAGGAACGTGTCGCCGCCTATTGCCAGACGAAGCATGGGATTGGTTTAACTTCCGGGACGGATGCACTCCTGGTCGCGCTGATGGCTCTTGGTATCGGTCCTGGCGATGAGGTCATCACAACGCCCTATTCATTCTTTGCCACGGCCGGGGCAGTTGTGCGATTGGGCGCGAAGCCGGTGCTTGTAGACATCGATCCGGTCACATATAACCTCGATCCTACAAAAATTAAGTCGGTGCTGACAGCCAAAAGCAAAGCGATTATTCCGGTCCACCTCTACGGCCAATGTGCTGATATGGCGCCGATCATGAATATTGCCAAGCAGTATAATCTGAGCGTCATTGAGGACGCAGCCCAAGCTATTGGATCGGAATACCAAGATGGGCGGCGAGCTTGTAGTATTGGGACTATCGGCTGTTTGTCGTTCTTCCCAAGTAAAAACCTCGGATGTCTAGGTGATGGTGGGATGGCCGTAACCAACGATCCTGATCTGGCAGAGCGGATGCGGGTCTTACGAGTTCATGGGAGTAAGCCGAAGTACTATCATAAGCGAATTGGGGGGAATTTCCGTCTTGATACGATTCAGGCTGCAGTTTTGAACGTCAAGCTCAATTATCTTGATGGGTGGACAAAGAGACGGCAGGAGAATGCGACTCGGTACGAGACCCTATTCAAGCAGAGCGGCCTCACGCAGAATGGGAAAGTGAAATTGCCAGAGCCTGTCTACCGCACGGCTGGTGCGAAACACTATCACATCTATAACCAGTTTGTGCTTAGAGTCGAACAGCGAGATGCCCTTATGGCTCATTTGAAGCAAAAAGGAATTGGCGTTGAGGTCTATTATCCAGTCCCATTTCATCTCCAAGAGTGTTTTCTCTACTTAGGGTACCGAGATGGTGACTTCCCAGAGTCGGAGCGGGCAGCGAAGGAGACCGTCGCAATTCCGATTTATCCCGAGTTGACGGCTGAACAGCAAACCGAGGTGGTTGAGGCGATAGCAGCATTCTACAAATAACCTTACACCTCCTATAGACGATTACCTTAGAGGACTAACAGGGCAGGTCACTTGTCCAAGGGCTCAGACTTGTCGGGAGACACGCAATGTGAGCTGAACGCCATCGCGCATTGCTTCAACACGCGCCCACGGAAATGTCTCAACTTTGCGACGCCCCTGGCAGTCTACGCGCAATGGCACTATCCTTTACCCGTTGCACTTGGAACCTAAAACCGCCATTGTAAAAAACTCATAAAGACCTGGTGAACGTCAGGATGTTGTCATGTACCTGGTGACGATGAGCGGCTTTCCGGTTCAGTGGGCCTGTCGGGCGCTGGCGACGTTGGTTCCCTTCCGAGATAACTGTTGTGG
The DNA here is from genome assembly GCA_902500705.1 of uncultured Nitrospira sp. Classification (GTDB taxonomy): domain Bacteria; phylum Nitrospirota; class Nitrospiria; order Nitrospirales; family Nitrospiraceae; genus Nitrospira_D. The sequence continues at coordinate 4,245 of CABVRR010000092.1, read as the reverse complement.
TAGGGGCAACAAATTGTTGAAGAAGCCTTCGGGAGGTTGGCTGATAAACTCGCTCAACGTCTAGAGCCGCTCATTTTTCAAGGAAACAATACCATCATTGTAAAAGAGTTGACCGTGAGGGAAGGCCATTTAGATTAGGAAGTCCTTAATCCTGCTGGTGCGACTGGTGAATTCGTATCCGAATTGCCCTTCCCATAATTGCTAGGAAATGGGCATTCCCCTCTGTTCACGTTGAGGCGTATATGAATGTCGAACAGCGAGTGTCCTGCGACGGCATTGGTTCCATCGAGATCTGTTGCGCCATGTGGAAACTCTGCAGTCACAGGGTCCCAGAGCGGAGTCGTGGTTAGGGTGCCGTTAACATATCGATAGAGAATATTTGCGCCAATATCGCTCCCACCTGTCCCAGCACCTTTCACAGTGGCGCCAACTGGTACCCAGAGCTTGCAGGCTCCCATGCCGTGAGCCTTTGTAGAGGTGTTGGTCCACTGGGATGCGAGTGGTGGGTCGAAAGCAATTCTATTCCCGTTCGAGAATAATTTGTCGCCAGTCCAGGTGTCATAACCGACCACCCGAAATCCTGCCCCTTGTAACCCTGTGGAAAGAACGTTGGTCATTATGATGGAATTTGTAGCGGGCGTGGAACCCTTCGAAGTGTCATCTGCAAGAATCCCTGTTACCCCTGATCCTCCACCCATGACAGTGACATGATCTAGTACGATATTGACTCCATCCGATACTCGGATTCCTGCACTGATCGAATCGAAGTCAATAATCGCCACATCCCTAACCATGATGTTCTGCGGCGAGTGGTTAAGGTCGGCCACACTTCGAGCATTGATATAGATGGTGTTCCCAAAGTTGCATTTGTAGCAAATTGATCCCAGTACCTTTGATCCGCTCATTAATACATTGCTGGCATATGTGGCGTTCATCTCATTCAGGTCCATGCCGGTTGTCGTGGAATCAGCAATGGTATTTTCCTGGATACAATCCCGGCAAGGATACATTGATACAACCATCCCAGCGGTTCCAGGAGGCCCTTGCGGGGACGCACCGCCAAAGGTGCCGAACCCTCCTGGAATCCGTCCACCACGGGGATTGCAATATTGCCGACGGACGACCACTTCGGATGATTCCCCAGCCGAGACGCAGTGGCGATGGAACACATAGCTCTCGTTGTCTTCAAGGAGGACTTTCTGAGACTGTAGGACTGTGAAGGTGTGTGAATTGGCGTAGCGGTTCGGATTTCGTGCAAGGTTATTGCGGAAGGTCAGATTATTGTTGCCACGAGTGCGAAAGGGAGTACCATTGCCTGAATTCGTGGAGTCGGGATTATCTATAGATCGAGCGTACAGGCCATCTATAATCAGATATGCGCTATTTTGGATGTACACCGCCACACCTGTCCCATTGTCGGCGATCTTCGCTTGGCGTTGATTTTGAGCTCTAAGTGTGAATTCATTCCCAGCCGTACACACGAGCGAACGAATGTTGATCTTGCCAGTGCTAGTGCCGTCACCATAGGTTCCATTCATTAGTGTTAATGTATCTCCGCAGCTTGCGCGAGCGGAATCGATGGCGTAGGCGAAGCTAAGCCACGGTCTAGCTGAAGTGCCAGGATTTGCGTCCGATCCTGTCGGTGAAATGTAATACGTGGCACTCTGAGCAGGAGATGTCTGCAAGACTATGATTATGAGGATCGTCGACAACAGGCTACTGCGTAGTAAGATCATGCACCCTCTTTTTTCTTCATTAGAACTACGTCTCGAGATCATTTAGTAATCTTGGTAAGTCATGAGCATAATCTGTGCCGTGACGGAAAGGGGATCTCTTTTACCCTAACAACTTCTTTAAACTGAAAGCATTTTAAAGTGAAGTAACCAAAGAAAAGTAGTTCCGGTTACTGCTATGGTACAAATGAGCGAACAGAAAAGTGCATAGATGTTCTCATGCGCTCCTGTGCAAGTTTTCCCCTCGGCAGTGGCCTCATTTTGAATCGCTTCTTAGAAACTAGACCACGCCATCCTGGAAATTTGATACCCTCTGTAGCCTGGTTGGGGCCGCCTGTTGAGCAAACCCTTAGGGCGTTACGTCAGCCCTGCCCGAATTGCGTACAGTAAACTTACTTGCGAACCCCCCCCTCTGCTTCCTTCGTAGAGATATCCATATCGGTGAAGGCAAACACCTCGCCAAAGACCACGGTATCCATTTGAATGACGGCGCGTGGCTGATTGGGTTGTTCTCGAGACCGGAGGACGTATCGTTCGGCCAAGATTTCATAGATCTTGGGCATCGAGAGATGAATCCCCTGTTCACGGGCCAGAAAGTACTGAATTTTCTGCCCGCAACAGTCGTGCTCACGGGCGCGAATGGCCTAGACGAGGCGTTTGACCGCTTCTGGAACCTGCCATGCCCGGCGTGGCCCCTTCTTGGCCGCCGTATATGGCTAAGCCCTCAATTACTGATCGCTATTGACGGGAGACGTGTGCGATCCTGTCGGATGAGATGCTCAACAGATTTGCGCTAACGGGCTGTGGAATTTGTTCGCGGTGGAGGCAGCAAGGCCGAAGCGGCTCGGCGGTTCCAGGTCGGTGAGGCGAGCGTGTACCGCTGGCTCAAGCCTGGCGGCCTGACCTACCAGCGTCCCGGCCCTCGCTGGCCCCGCAAGCTGGATTGGGAACAGTTACGCGGTCATGTGAAGGCCCATCCCGATCGCAGGTAAGCGAACGAGCGCGGCATTTCCAAGTCTCCCGCCACTGTATCTGGAACGCACTGCGCAAGTTGAGGGTGACCCATAAAAAAGACTGGGCTATTCCGAACGCGACCCCCTGCGGCGCAGACAGTTTCTCCGTCTTCGCGAGCGGTTCGTCCGCCGCGGTAAACACCCCGTGTACATCGATGAATGCGGGTTTGTGTCGTCGACGGCGCGGCGGTTGGGTATGCCCCCAAAGGCCAGCGTGTGGACGGCCTGGTCTCCGGGCATCGCCTACCCCGCACGTCCCTCCTGGCCGCTCGCATGGATGGGCGCCTGGCAGAGCCCTTATTGTTCGACGGTACTTGCGATACCGGGGTCTTCAACACCTGGCTGAAGACGCGGCTGTGCCCGCGTCTGAACGCCCACCACCTCGTGATCATGGACAACGCCGCATTTCATACGTCATCTGAAACGGCGCAGCTCATCGCCGCAACTGGCGCGACCCTGCTGTTTCTCGCACCCTATTCTCCCGACCTGAACCCGATCAAGCATGATTTTGCTGCCCTCAAGAAGCGCCGCGAGTATCAGGACCACGCCACCCTCGACGACATCGTGAACGGCTATCACTGATTATGGGTGTAGCCATAGTGATCGAGAAAGGTCGATAACCCTTCCTGGCGGATTGCCTTCAGCCACAGCTCGATCGTCTCTCGATAACGGCTCAATCGGCGGGCGATGGCACAAGTGGAAAGTCCTTAAGTTGCCAGTTCCGCTGCGACAATGATGCGGGTTCGTGTATCCATGTCCAAAGTCTACTCTGGACTGTCGGATTTTTACGGCAACAACAATGCGAGACCTTGACCCTCTCTCTCAAAAAACTGTATATTCTCCCGTTCAGATGTGTGCTGCGTAAAAGTGCTAAGCTGAGGCGCCATTGTTAACCCTCATCGTCAAGGTCAAGCTAGCCATTTACCTCATAACTTACGACCTCGGTAACTGATAGGAATGCGCCCGTAGCTCAATGGATAGAGCACCAGACTACGGATCTGGGGGTTACAGGTTCAAGTCCTGTCGGGCGCACCAATCCATCGTGGCCTACATGCAGGTTTTTTAGGTATCTGAACGGCAACGATAAATCCTCGTTTTTGGCGGTTCGAAAACCCTCCTGGCGGTGATAGGATAATTTCTTCGCAAACACCAGCCTGAGAACCATTCGTTTATCTTCCAATCGGTCAGAACTCCAGTAATTACAAGGGTTTGCCAGGAACGTCATTGCGGTTCGAAAACAATCCTCGAAGGGTTCGAGCGGACGCCCGCATTTCTCGATTCTTTCCCTGAGAATGATCTTTTCCCCCTCTAGCCTGGCGATCTCCGTCTCATATTTCTGGATGGCCGTCTGGTTGTCGGTTTCGACCAGCCGATGAAGAAATTTTTCCGTCCGTTGTTCCAGCAGGGGAAGCTGGGTCTTCATGGCCTGGGCCTCATCAAACGCCAGGCGCTTCCGGTCTTCCCACAACTCCTTGAACATCTCACTCGCCATATAAAAT
>CABVRR010000091.1:7936-13768 GCA_902500705.1 uncultured Nitrospira sp. | reverse complement strand
TACGCCGTCATGTATGAAATGCTGGACGACACAACAGGAGCGGAATGCTTTTTGTCGGTGTCCAATAACGAACAGGTCCATGGGAGCGATTTTTGGGAGCGATTTTTTCGGTTGCCGTCTCATGAGGCGGTGGACAAGAACATCAACCGTGCACATGGCAACGTATGGCGGACGAAAACAGTGATGCACCACGGGAAACGAAAGGACCGCAAAGTTCAGGCCCTCATCAAGGATCACGTTGCGGCTATGTAGGGTGCACGTCCGCCAAGAACGAGGAATCGACGTTCAGGAACCAGCCTCAATAAGCCGACTTCCCCCGATCCACATCACCGTGTAGATCGCCGTAGCGAGCACCACCGACACGCCTATCAGCGAGTGGGCTCGCGGTTCGAACGCAGTGGTCACAGACAGCAACAAGGAGGTTTTCACTTTGCGACCAGTAACACAGAACGCCACGAGAGAATCAGAAATGAACGAGGCAGACCTCGACACCATGACGGCCAGCAAGGAAACCATGGAGGACTATACGCTGCGATTCGCGCCGCGTAGCTACCGCAAATGGTCGACGGGGGTCGTCGGCATTTCGGCCCTCGGCGGCATCGCCTACCTCGCCGACTTCGCCATCGGCGCCAACGTCGGGATCTCCTACGGCACGACGAACGCGCTGTGGGGTATTCTCATCTTCGCGCTCGTTGTCCTTGCCACAGGCTTTCCCGTCGCCTACTACTCGGCTCGGTACAACATCGACCTTGACCTTGTCACGCGCGGCAGCGGGTTCGGCTATTACGGCTCGGTCGTCACCAACGTTATCTTTGCGACGTTCACCTTCATCTTCTTCGCGCTTGAAGGCTCCATCATGGCCCAGGGACTTGAACTCGGGCTCGGCATCCCGCTCTGGATGGGATATGCCGTGTCGACAATCGTCATTTTCCCGCTGGTGATCTATGGCATGAAAGTGCTGTCGACATTGCAGGTCTGGACGACGCCCCTGTGGCTCATCTTGATGGTCGCGCCGTTCGGCTATCTGGTCGTCAGTCATCCGGAGTCGATCGGCCAGTTCTTTGCCTATGCCGGCGAGAGCGGCAAGGCCGGGTTCGATCTCGGCTCGACATTGTTGGCGGCAGGCGTCTGTTTGTCGCTTATTGCGCAGATCGCCGAACAGAACGATTACTTGCGCTTCATGCCGCCGTTGACCCCTGAGAATAAGCGCAGCTGGTGGACCTGGCTGATCCTGGCCGGGCCAGGCTGGGTGTTCTTCGGTGCGATCAAGCAGGTCGTCGGGCTGTTCCTGGCCGTGTATCTGATTACCAATGTTGCGAACAGCGCCGGTATTGCCAACCAGCCGGTGCACCAGTTCCTGGAGATCTACCAGAACTTTCTGCCGGGTTGGCTGGCGATGTTGCTGGCGGTCGTGCTCGTGGTGATCAGCCAGATTAAGATCAACGTGACCAATGCGTACTCGGGCTCGCTGGCATGGACGAATGCGTTCACCCGCGTGACCAAGCACTATCCGGGTCGCATCGTATTCCTCGGTGTGAACCTGCTGATTGCGTTGACCCTGATGGAAGCCGACATGTTCAGCTTCCTGAACACCATTCTTGGGTTCTATGCCAACTGCGGCATGGCCTGGGTGGTAGTGGTGGCCTCGGACATTGTGTTCAATAAGTACCTGCTGAAGCTTTCGCCGGAAGCCCCTGAGTTCCGTCGTGGGATGCTGTACGATTTCAATCCCGTGGGATTCGGGTCGATGCTGATCGCCGCGGGCCTCTCCGTCATCGCATTCTTCGGCGGACTCGGCGAAACGTTGCGACCATACTCACCGCTGGTCGCCATCGTCCTTGGGCTGGTACTCCCGCCGATCATTGCCATCGCTACCAAGGGCGAGTACTACCTGCGGCGCACCGACGATGGCATCGCCTTGCCGATGTATGATCAGTACGGCAATCCGTCAGGGGAACACCTCAAATGCCATGTCTGCCATCATGATTACGAGCGCCCAGACATGATCAAGGCTGCTGTTCACGCGGGCTACATCTGCTCGCTCTGTCTGTCAACGGACAAGACCGGTGAACATGTCTTGCCCGCACAGACCTCGCCTGTGGCGGTGAGACCGATCGCCTCGCCAGCTGCGTATGTCGCGGTGGCTCGGGAGGATGGTTCGGAAACCTAGCAGGTGGAGCGAACCATCTCATCAGTGGGATAAGCCGAACGGTGTTCGGCAGGACTCCAGCGAGGGCCCATCGACGAAGTGTCGATGGGCCCTCGGCTTCAGGAGGCATTGTACTGACCTGTCGGAGGCTACCCCATATCGAGGAGGGTATGGTCGGGATTGCGATCGCGCGCGATGCTTTTCATCAACTGATCGCCGAATAATACGACGATCCGATCGCGTTGATCCTTCACCAACATAGATGCAGACGGCGACTTGAAGGTGGACGGGTCTCCATTCAGCCACGCGCTACAACTAAAGGGCAATGCATCCAAGACGGTCTCGACGCGGTATTCATGGCGTAGTCGGTACTGCAGCACATCAAACTGGAGTCGACCGACCGCGGCGATCAGTGTGTCCTGATCATGATAACTCCGCATGATTTGCACGGTGCCTTCTTGCGCCATCTGGGTCAAGCCCTTGTCGAACGCCTTGCGTTTGCCGACGTCCGTCGGTCTGAGGCGCGCAAAGATTTCCGGTTGGAATTGTGGGAGCGGCTTAAAATTGAACCCCCCTGTGACGGATACGGTATCACCGATGGCAAAAACTCCTGGATTGACGATGCCGATAATGTCTCCGGGATAGGCTTCCTCAACCGTGCTGCGTTCCTGTGCGACCAGGCTGTGTGGCCTCGCGAGTCGAATATCTTTACCCAATCGGTGATGCCTGACCACCATGTCCCGTTCAAAACGTCCGGAACAGATGCGAAGGAATGCCGTACTATCGCGATGTTTGGGATTCATGTTCGCCTGCAACTTGAAGACATAGGCGCTGAACGGGACATTCGTCGGGTGGACCAACAGTTCCGATCCGTCATCGCCGTCGGCCAGTCGCATGCCTGGACTGGGCGCGAGATTCACGAATGCGTCGAGAAAACTTTCAATCCCGAAATTCGTGAGTGCGGACGCGAAAAACACCGGGGTGACCTCTCCCTGGAGAAACGGCTCCCGCGCGAAGGGATTTCCGGCGATCTCCAGGAGTTCCAGATCATGGTGTACTTGCGCCATGGTGTCCTGCTCGATGCGGCGATGTGAGCCGAGATTCGCCAACGGCAAGATGTCGGTTTCGACTTTACTCGCCCCGCCGTGCATGGTCTTGCTGAAGAGCTGCACTTGGTTGTCGGCACGGGTGACGATGCCTACGAAATCACTGCCTGATCCGATCGGCCAGTTGATTGGGCTGGCGTGAATATTCAAGGCTTGTTCCACTTCGGTCATCAGATCAAGCGGCGGTCGGCCGGGCAAGTCCATTTTGTTGATCAGCGTCAGAACCGGGATGCGCCGCATGCGGCATACCGCGAACAGTTTGCGTGTTTGGGTTTCCACGCCCTTGGCGGCATCGATGACCATGATCGCGCTGTCGGCAGCCGTCAAGGTGCGGTAGGTATCTTCGGAGAAATCTTGATGGCCTGGGGTGTCCAAAAGGTTCACGACGGCATCTTTATACGGAAACTGCATGGCGGACGCCGTGATGGAAATGCCGCGCTCTTGTTCCATGCCCATCCAATCGGAGGCGGTGGTCTTGCCGCCTTTACGTCCACGCACCATGCCCGCGGTTCGAATGAGACCGGAGTATAGGAGAAGTTTTTCCGTCAGCGTCGTTTTACCGGCATCCGGATGGCTGATGATGGCAAAGGTGCGCCTCCGTGTAGTGGCGGCAACCAGTTCGTTCAAGAGGAGCGTTTCAGTCGTCATCGTACGAGCAGTGTCCTCATCATATCGTGGTTAACCGAGATGTTCTCACAGGGTGAGTGAGCCGGCGGTTGAGTCAGGGCATTTGTTGTTCAGCGAGAATCGAAGGCCAAGGTGTACCCGGCTCGTTCTACTGCCCGGTGAACGGCACCAAGGACAGTCGGAGTATCGGAATGCGGGAGTACCGCCACGTCCGGGGCGGCACGAAGCCTGGCTACCAGTTGTTCGGCTTCCGTCTGCGCTACTGTATCACAGATGGCATACAAACCTGCAGGTCCTTCCTCAAGGAGGTTGTGCCGTTCCAAGATCGTGCGTAGGGTGACAATGATGTTGCGTGTAGGAGTCGGCATGAGCAAGGCGACAATGGCTCCATGATCGAGTCGAAGCGTTGCCGCAATCGAGAGCGGTGCTCCTCCGCTCAATCGTTGCGCCGTCGGCAAGAGAATCTTTTCCTCCATCCCAATGTGGCGAAGCAGGCCGGTGCGAAACTGATCATAGATCCCCTGCTCTACTTGGGGTGTGCAGGCCAATGCGGTGTGAAATAAGTGTTCAAGCCGTCGGTGATCATCAGCTAAAAATCGGCTCACCGGTCCGGCCGATCGGAGCATGTCCGGCTTCATCTGCCGCCTCGCCTCAATAGAGAGATCTCATCGCACGCCACCGCTATCCATGACTGATTCAGAAAAAAAACACAAGGTGTCGGCGATGCAAGAGAGCAGAGGTGTAGCAGGAAGGTCAGCCCCAGACGCCATGCGCATAGACCACCAACGTGCTCATGAAAAAGATGGCCAATGCGCCAAAAAACGATGCCATGAGAGAGAATGCGCCATATCGTTGAAACTCTAGACGGCGCATGCGAGGAAACCGCATCAGACAGAATGTAATGAAGGATGTTCCGGCTCCGATCAACGCCAAGAGGATATGTTCGGAATCCATCATGTCAACGACTCCCTCGGTTACGTCAGGCAATAGGCAAGCCCTATCCCACCGATGAGAAGAAACAGCAGCCAGCGGAGCAACCCTTCTCGTGTGTCGGCTTGTGTGTTGTCGATGTGACGTTTGAGAGCCGGCTGCGACCGAAGGTAGGACTCGATCAAATCCGTGGCTTCACCGACCCCGATATTGTGTTCCTGGCGAATCAGTGTAACAGCTTCATTGAAATGACCGTGCCGCAGCGCGGTCAGTACCGTTCGTGGAAGCGGAGGATTCGTGGAAAGAACGCTCGAAGCTTTAGAGATCGGAGGTTGAAGAGATGAGAGCGACATAGGATGAGTACAGCCTAACACTCTCGTTCGAGTAGCCGAAGAAAAACTCAAGAATTGATGAGAGAGCACCCCTTGGCTCACTAATGAGGAATATCAAAAACAATTGTCTCAAAACGTGTCGGGAGTGTTGGTGTGAATTCTCGCGCTTGCTTTTTGTTTTTGAGATCCGGTCGTAGAATGCCATGAAGAGGTGAATATGCTTCTGCGACTGATACCGGTCATTCTTGCCGCCGTCTGGGCGAATTTGTGGGCTTCTTCCGGTTTCGCTCAAATACCCAGGGCCACGGATGAGTTCATCGGGCCAGTTCGTACGGTGATGATCAAGACATTCGGATATGCTGCGACGGAAACCTATGATCGCGCCGGACGTCTCACCACGGCCATCATGGACATCCCGCATGCGCAGACCGCTACTCATTCACTGTTCCAGTACGATCAGGGCGGACACCTCCTGGAAGAACTTGTCCTCGATCCGAACGGAAAGCTGATGTTCCGAAAACAGGTTGCCTATGCGCGAGACGCCGCAGGCCGCGATACCGCGTCGGTGACGACCTCCGACAACGGCGATTTCCAACATGCAGAGTTTTCCCTCTACGACCGGCGGGGTCGCCTCTGGGAACAAGTCTGGGTCAACCATGCAATCGCCTACAAAAGTCTGTTCGATGTG
>CABVRR010000091.1:0-7836 GCA_902500705.1 uncultured Nitrospira sp. | reverse complement strand
GCGATGGTTTTTTCGATGTGTGTCAGGCCGGGAACTTGAGAGGCTGCTCGCTCGAACTCAGCCAAGCTTACAGGCTTCTGACAGCACAGCCATTGAATGAATGGTCCCCAGACCGGTTCGAAATAGTTGAACCACCAGCCTGGTGCGTCCTCACCTCGAGGATATTCCAGTGACGACACTCTCGTCGCCTCCGTCGTTATTTTCGGTCTATGGATATTCTCACGCTGGCCCTGTTGATGAGCCATGTTTTGTTTTACGAGAAACATTCGGTTCGCCCAATCTGACTTATCCACGATACCCACAGGGTGCTCATTTCTTTGAAAATTATTGATTCTTATTTTAAAGCAATTCAGATGCCTGGTTGTTTGATTTTCATTTCCTGAGTGTTTATGCGTATCTGAACAAATAAAAAATCTTGTGAGTGTATGAAAGTACGCACACTGTATTATTTTGGAACGCAATCTTTACACGAGTCAGATGTATCTTTTGTGAAAAAACAGAGGAGATAACGCGAAAAAATAATCGAGGCACCATGTTTTGTCATGGTTTCATGAAATGAATAAAAACGTACGAACTGTTCTAAAAGAATACATCTCATGATGCTCTTTGAACGGTCATATTGAAATCAATCGCCCTCGATCACGACTATAGACCACATGGAATACGAAGAGCTTGTAACCAGTCACTACATCTTGCGATTGGTCGACATTACGACAGTGTTTCATGATGAAACACTGCAAATGAGATCAACTTGAGAGATTCGTTACATGCACAAAAAATCGGAAATTCATGAAATGACCGCAAGGGTTTCAGATTCAATAGCTGCTAGACCGATTGTGGAAGTTGATGGGCCGGTTCCAAGGGAAGATCCGTCGTCGTCGATTGCCTTGACAACGCTTCATCACCTTCCTGTGCAGAGCGTTGTTCAAGTTTTTTGGATTTGGTTCTCGGTTTAGAGGAATGAGGCGTTGCCGCCGGCACAAACTTTTCAAGCCCATAGGCCCGCAGCTTTCGATACAACGTTGACCGACTCACTTCCAAGTCTCGGGCGATTCGAGTCAGGTTTCCTCGATGTAAACCGATCGCTTTCACCAACAATTCCATCTCAATTCGACGGTGCGCTGCCCGAAGAGAATCCAGTGATTCTACCGCCTGAGTTTCCTCGACGGCCAGACCTAAGTCATGGGGCGTAATTTCAGTCCCTTCCGCCATGACGACGGCGCGTCGAACTCGATTGCTTAACTCACGCACGTTGCCAGGCCAAGAATAGGTACGCAACGCGTCCATGGCGTGAGGCGTATAGCCGGAGATCGTTTTGCGATAGGTTACGGCTGCTCGCTTCAGGAATACCATAGCCATGAGCAAGGTGTCCTGGCCTCGCTCTCGCAGCGGGGGAAGATGAATATGCAAGACTCCGAGTCGGTAGTAGAGATCGTCGCGAAATAAGCTCTTGTCAATCGCCGCCTTGAGGTCGACATTGGTCGCGGCAATGATGCGGGCGTTGACATGAAGCGTCTCTTGTCCCCCGACTCGTTCACACGTCCCTTCTTGTAAAAACCGGAGCAGTTTTACTTGCAAGGCAGGCAGCAAATCGCCGACTTCATCAAGGAACAATGTGCCGCCGGCCGCTGCTTCCAACCGGCCTTTCTTCTGTTGGATGGCCCCTGTGAAGGCGCCGCGTTCATGGCCGAAGAGCTCCGACTCTAAGAGCGTTTCCGGGATGGCCCCGCAATTGATCGGGACAAACGGTCCGTGTTGCCGGAGGCTCTGTTCGTGGATTGCTTGGGCGGTCAATTCTTTGCCCGTACCGGTTTCGCCGGTGATCAACACCGGCATCTCGGTCTTGGCCACCTTACGGATCAAGTCAATGACCGTATAGATGGCTGGACTTGCCCCCACCATTTCATCCACGGTTTCCACGAACACCTCCCCGGTGGAGCTTCCCGTACCCACATCGCCTATGGCGCAGGGTAACGATGCACTTATTGCCCGATACGTATGGCTCTAGCTTATAGCATGGATACGTAGTACGGCTCTAGCTCGAATACTTCACATGTTCTACATATTCGAGTGAACATGCTCTGCAAGCGTTTCATCATGATGCATAACACCGAATCCGACTCGGCAATTAGTGCATATCGGCTCTACTTTATGCTTTTACGATAAGGCTGTTTGGATCTATTCTCGTGTCATCCAGAGAACCGGTGCAGATTGAGGCTATGGTGTACGAAAGGTTGCGCCTTTCTCGCACTTCGAAAATCTGTTGATTTATGAGCAACTTGTCGTGGATTATGAGACTACTCATGATGGATTTGCACGATCGGTTTGGCTACCATCTCCCGATATGTGGCTTATCGACAGGAAAATAACCTACACGATTTCAATTCAGTCCTGAAACCAACGGCCTTTTCTATACCGGGATCATCAAATGTTTGAATGGATGGCTCATTCGGAGATGTGGGTTGCGCTGGGGACCTTGACGGCGCTTGAAATCGTCTTAGGGATCGACAACATCATCTTTATTTCTATTCTGGTCGGTCGTCTCCCGCCGTCCCAGCGGAATATGGCGCGCCGCCTGGGATTAGGCCTTGCCATGGTCGCCAGACTGGGCTTGCTGTTTTCTATTTCACTCGTGATGGGGTTGACGACTCCCCTGTTCACAATCCTGAATCAAGCCATCTCGGGGCGCGATATGATTCTCATCATCGGCGGCTTGTTTCTGTTGGCCAAGGCCACCCACGAAATTCACGAAAGCTTGGAAGGAACGGACGGTCCCGCCGTTGCATCGGCTCCGACGAGTTTCGCGATGCTGTTGTTTCAGATTACTCTGCTGGACATTGTCTTCTCACTGGATTCCGTTATTACGGCCATCGGGCTTGTGAACGAGATTTCAGTCATGACGACCGCCATTATTGTTGCCGTACTGGTCATGATGTTTGCCGCCCGTTCAATCGGTGAATTCGTCGATAACCATCCGACGATCAAGATCCTCGCCCTGTCCTTTCTCATCCTTGTCGGCGTGACGCTAATGGTGGAAGGCTTTGATGTCCATGTGCCGAAGGGCTACATCTACTTTGCCATGGCCTTTTCCGTCGCCGTCGAGATGATCAATTTACGAATCCGTGCCCGTAGGACATCGCCTCGAAAACTGCACAACCGCTATTCCGGCGGCAACACGGACGTGTCTGTCCAAGCGCGTGATCGCTGAGCATCGACCGTACAAATCTGGATAGAGATTCTGTGGAACGTGGTTACCAGCCTAATTGCCAGGTCTGGCCGTCTTGTTCCACGAGGACGTCGGCTTCTTTAGGGCCCCAGGAACCGGCGGTATAGGGATAGATTCGTTTAGGACTGGCCAAGAACGGATCATAGAGCTGCCAGGCGGTTTCAGCAAAGTCCGCCGTCACGAACAACGTCTGGTCGCCGGTCATAACATCGCGCAGCAGCGTTTCATACGCTTCCGGCAGTTCTCCTCCAAAGGCTTGCCCGTAGTTGAACCTCAGGGCTCGATCGGTAAACGTGAACGGCCGTCCGGGAGTTTTGACGGAGAAGCAAAGAGAAAAGCCCTCGCTCGGTTGCAAGGTGATCAAGAGCTTGTTCGAGGGCAGGCTACCCGGCTCCAACGAGCGAAAGACCTGAATGGGCGCCGAACGGAAGGTGACGGCGACCTGCGTAAACTTGCGTGGGAGCCGCTTTCCGGTGCGGAGATAAAAGGGCACGCCCTTCCAACGCCAGTTGTGAATTTCCAGCCGCAGGGCCACATAGGTCTCGGTCGTCGAATCAGGAGGGACGCCTCGTTCTTCCAGATAACCGGGAATGCGCTGTCCGGCCACGCTCCAGGCCGTATATTGTCCGAAAATCACGTCCTGCGGGCGAATCGGTGAAATCGAACGTAGCACTTTTCGTTTTTCGGCTTGAATCTCGGATGCTTCGAACGAGATCGGGACTTCCATTCCGACGACGGTCAACAGTTGCGTTAAATGGTTCTGCACCATGTCGCGCAGCGCGCCGGCTTCTTGGTAATAGGCTCCGCGGTGTTCGACGCCGAGGTCTTCTGCGACCGTGATTTCCACGCTTGAGACCATGTTGCGATTCCACAGCGACTCGAAAATCGGATTGGCAAATCGAAATCCCAGCAAATTTTGCACGGTCTCTTTGCCCAGATAATGATCGATGCGATAGATCTGGGATTCGTCAAGGTAGCGATGGAGGCGAGTGTTGAGCTCGCGCGCCGAACGAAAGTCATGTCCGAACGGTTTCTCAAAGACCACTCGTACCCAGCCTTGCCCTTTGAGCAGCCCGACTTGATCGAGTCGCTCCACGGTAGACGGAACGATGGTCGGCGGCAGTGCCAGATAAAAGATGCGATTCTGGGGCAGACCTCGATCCGTTTCGAGACGACGGATATATGAGGCGAGGGCTTCATAATCCGTCAACTCGCCTTGCCGAAGGCTGTGATAGCACAGGTGGTCTTCGCACCATTGGCGCAATTCCGTCGCATGTTGGACATCCGACTGCCGCAGCCCCTCGTAGGCCCATAACCGGAAGGCTTCCTCGCTGAGCTCCGGCAGCGCAGCGCCGATGATCAGCGTATTCTGCTTGTCCTGCTCACCGTAGGTACGCAAGTGAAACAACGCGGGTAGGAGCTTTCGCCGAGTCAGATCACCCGTCGCTCCCAGGATGATGAACAGATGCGGCTCAACCGTTCGTTCCGTCATACAGCTATGACTCCTGTCGTCGTCATCATAGACATCGGATTTCGGCGTACACTCCACATCGGCGTTGGGGCATTCGCGACATCGTCGTCGACAGGAAGGGGCGATGAGAGGAGACCGAGGCCGAATGCGGACGCGCTACTCTTCCGGTTCTTCGATCGGCCCCGCCCATTCACCATGGGTCAGCGTGACTTCTTGGAATCCGCCGTCCGGCCATTGGAACTGACCGGCCGCATCGACAAGCACGATAAAAGGATCGGCCTCGTGGGTTTCTCCCCGAAACCAATACCAGCCTGGTTGAGTGGGTTTGTTCACACTCCAGCTATAGCGCGACATGTGACCTTTCGAGACTCTCTGGAGTCTCGGCATTCCTTCTTGTCTTCTTTTTTTGGTACAGTTTGGTCCGATTCATTCCTGACCCTATCATGTCATGACGACACTTCCAATAGAAGATATCCTTCCATTGCTCCGTCGAACGCTGGAGGCCGGCCCGAATGCATTGTTGACGGCTCCTCCCGGCGCCGGGAAAACCACGCGTGTTCCACCGGCACTGTTGGAGGCGCCCTGGCTATCGGGCAAGAAACTTTTGGTATTGGAACCGAGGCGGCTTGCCGCGCGTGCCGCCGCGCACCGAATGGCCGATGAACTACACCAGCGCGTCGGGGAAACCGTCGGGTATCGCATGCGGTTCGAAACCGCAGTCGGACCGACGACCAGAATTGAAGTCATCACCGAAGGAGTGTTACCAAGACTCCTTCACCGGGATCCGGCACTCGACGGGTACGGCGCAGTCTTATTCGACGAATTTCACGAACGAAGTCTGCAAGCAGATATGGGCCTCACGCTGTGCCTGGAAACCCAACGTCTGTTTCGACCGGACCTTCGTCTTGTAGTGATGTCCGCGACGTTGGACTGCGGTCCGGTTGCAGCGTTGTTGGGAGAGGCGCCGTGCCTGACGTGTGACGGCCGATTGTTTCCCGTTGAAACCCGGTATCTCGATCGCCCGCTTACCGGACGGCTCGATGTCGCCGTATCGCAGCTCATCCGACAAGCACTCGCTCGCGATCACGGAAGCCTGTTGGTCTTTCTTCCGGGGATGGCGGATATTCGCCGGGTCGAACGAATCCTAGTGGATTCCAACGTCAACCAGCTCACACAGATTGCACCGTTGCACGGAGATCTTCCTCAAGAGATGCAGGATGTTGCGATTCGTCCGGCTGCACCGGGGAAGAGGAAGGTCGTACTGGCCACCTCCATTGCCGAAACCAGCTTAACCATCGAGGGAGTACGCGTTGTGATCGATGCCGGACGGCTCCGTACGCCTCGATTTGATCCTCGTTCCGGGCTGACGCGACTGGAGACCGTCCGTGTCTCACAAGATTCTGCAGAGCAACGCCGCGGGCGGGCCGGACGGCTTGAACCTGGAATCTGTTATCGTCTATGGACCGAAAAAGAACAGGCGCTGCTGACGCCGCATCGCCCACCGGAAATTCTCGAGGCAGATCTCACGCCGCTGCTGCTCGATCTTGCGCAGTGGGGGACGTATGATCCGGGGGAATTATCATGGCTGACTCCGCCTCCCTTCCGAGCGGTCACACAATCCAAAGAGCTCCTCACACAGCTCGGAGCGTTCTCCTCTGATGGGCGTCTGACCGATCATGGGAAACAGATGACGCAGCTTCCCGTGCATCCTCGTCTCGCGCACATGTTGATCGGCGCTGTTCCGATCGGACAGGCCGATCTGGCGTGCGAGATCGCCGCGCTATTGAGCGAGCGCGACATTCTCGACGGATCTCGCGACCGGCAACAGGCAGATATGCGTGTCCGGCTCGATATTCTCCATGGACGAGCGCCTGGGGTCGAGACGGCAGTGAATCACGCCGCAGTTGAGCGAGTCAGACGGGCGACGCACGTTTGGCGCCGACAGCTCGAGGGATTGTTCGGACGGCAGCGACAGCACGCGCGGGAACCATCCCATGCCGTCGGACTGTTGCTTGCCATGGCGTATCCGGATCGCATTGCCCAACGACAGCCGAGTGAGGGAGCGCACTATCGGCTTGTCACCGGTCGCGGCGCACGGTTTACGAGGCCGGATCCTCTGGCGACCGAACCATTCTTGGTCATCGCGGATTTGGACGGCAGCCCTCAGTGGGCAGGCATCCACCTGGCGGCTCCGCTGACAAGCGAAGATATCGAGTCGTTGTACCATGACCAGTTAATCGATGAAGAATCGGTGAGGTGGGATGAACCGCTCGGTGCGGTGCGAGCACGATCCTATCGGAGACTTGGCTCCGTGTTGCTGCGGGACGCGCCGCTTTCCAATCCAGATAAACAATCGTTCATCACCGCGCTCTTACAAGGTGTGCATCAGGCCGGGATTGCCGCGCTCTCATTCACGTCTGAACTTCAGCAATGGCGCGCGCGAATCAGGTGGATCACACGGACGGAGGGTCCCGAGTCCGATTGGCCTGACCTTTCCGATGAAGGATTGCTGGCAACGCTGGAGACCTGGCTCGGCCCGTATCTGACAGGAATAACCACGCTCGATCGTGTGAAACGGTTGGATTTGACCGTCCCGCTGCACGCGCTATTGACCTTCGATCAACATCGGCATCTTGATCGACTGGCTCCGACCCATGTCACGGTGCCGAGCGGTTCTCGTCTTCGAATCGATTATGAACAAGCAGACGTTCCGGTGTTAGCGGTGCGGTTACAAGAGATGTTCGGATGCAAAGATACCCCTCGCGTGGTGGACGGGAAGATTCCGGTGATGTTGCACCTCCTCTCGCCTGCCGGCCGACCGGTGCAAGTGACCCAAGACCTTGGAGGTTTCTGGATAAGAGCCTATCCGGAGGTCCGAAAGGAATTGCGAGGGCGTTATCCCAAGCACCATTGGCCAGAAGATCCACTGCACGCGCAACCGACCGCAAAGGCCAAACGGCGAACCGACAACCGATGAGTACCGACTAGGAGGTGGACGCATGGCTGAGGCAGTCTATCCGAGGAGTCCAAGAATTCTGTTGGGCGGTTTGGCGCATTTGGCGCGGATGATCGACAAAGTGCGCCTACGGCATGCCGGTGGGATTCCAGACTATACGTACCTGACAGACGGTTTCGACAA
>CABVRR010000090.1:11750-14394 GCA_902500705.1 uncultured Nitrospira sp. | reverse complement strand
AGCAAAACACGATGAGTGCTTCTTGACCGACCTCGAAATCGCCCAATCGGTTACCCTTCGTCCTATTCTCGAAATCGGTTCTCAGCTTGGAATTCGTGCCGACGAGTTGACGCTCTATGGACGGGACAAAGCGAAAGTCTCGCCCCAGGTACTGGATCGTCTCGGAACAGCTCCGAAGGGACGGTATGTTCTCGTCACGGCAATTAACCCAACTCCCTTGGGAGAGGGAAAGACGACGACGTCCATCGGTCTTGCCATGGGGCTCTCGAGGCTTGGGCATCGAGCCGCACTGACCCTCAGGCAGCCGTCGCTCGGCCCTGTGTTTGGAATGAAGGGAGGAGGAACCGGTGGGGGGCGTGCACAAGTTGCTCCGATGGAAGATATCAACCTTCATCTGACCGGGGACGCCCATGCAGTAGCTGCTAGTCACAATCTGCTCTCGGCATTTCTCGATAATCATCTGTTCCATGGCAATGCTCTCTCGATTGATCCCCAACGGACGACATGGCCTCGGACGTTGAGTATCAGCGATCGGGCTCTCCGGGAGATTCTATTGGGAGATGAAACGGGTAGACGCCCAGGACAATTTGTCATCACTGAGGCGTCAGAAATCATGGCGGTACTGGCACTGGCAAAAGATCAACGGGATCTCCGAGAGCGGCTCGGACGAATAGTTGTAGGGATGAGGATGACCGGTACGCCGGTCATGGCTGAAGAGCTTGGGTGTGTAGGGTCGATGGCCGTGCTCCTAAAGGACGCCCTCATGCCGAATCTGGTGCAATCCCTTGAAGGGACACCTGCATTTGTCCATACGGGGCCTTTCGGTAATATTGCACATGGCAACTGCTCGATCATATCCGACGCAATTGCGCTCAGATGTGCCGATTTCGTCATCACAGAGGCAGGTTTCGGAAGTGATCTTGGGGCAGAGAAGTTTTTTAACATCAAGTGTCGTGCGTCGAGAATTGCGCCGACCGTGGCAGTGGTCGTGGCAACCTTGCGAGCACTGAAACTCCATGGCGGTGGAGGCGTCGCCAAGGCGGGCGTGGCTTTGCCGCTGAGTCTCACTGGTCCAAACCGGGAAGCCCTTTCGAAAGGTATTGCCAACCTGGAACAGCATGTCGCCAACGTTCGTGCGCACGGGATACCGGTTGTCGTTGCAGTGAATGCGTTTAAGGATGATCCTCGGGACGAATTGGATTGGGTTCGAGAACAGTCGCTCAAGATGGGAGCGGTCGATGCGGCTGTCTCAACTCACTGGGCCGACGGGGGAAAGGGTGCTGAAGAACTGGCCGCCGCCGTCGTCAAAGCATCTGAAGGCCCGTCTCACTTCAGGCATCTCTACGATGTCTCGTGGCCGATCAAGAAAAAGATCGAAACCATTGCAACGCGCATGTACGGAGCTGAGGGAGTCGCATTCGCTCCGGAGGCCGAACGTCAAATCGAAACGGCAGAGGCATTGGGGTATGGAGGCTTACCTGTCTGCATGGCAAAAACACCGTTGTCGCTCTCACATGATCCCGCCTTGAAGGGGAGACCAACCGGGTTCACGGTGCCGATCCGAGAGTTGCGGATTTTAGCTGGGGCAGGATTTGTGACGGCCGTCTGCTCAGGAATTCAATTGATGCCGGGGTTACCAAAAAAACCGGCCGGTGAGCGGATCAACCTTGACTCGATAACTGGAAAAGTTGTGGGGCTTTCTTGAAGAGCTTAGCGTTGTTTGAGGTAGCGGAAGAATTCTGAATCCGGACTCATCACGAGTGTCGAACCGTCTTTGAAGGCACTCTTATAGGCTTCCATCGATCGAGTCAATTCGAAAAATTTTGGATCCTGCTTGTAAGCATCGGCGTAGATCCGAAAGGCCTTGGCATCGCCGCTGCCGCGCAGTTCTTCTGATTCTTTATACGCCTGGGCGAGAATAATTTCTCGGTCTTTTTCGGCTTCTGATCTGATTTTTTGCGCTTCTTCAGCTCCTTCGGCGCGGTACTGCTTTGCTTGCCGCTCACGCTCGGCCTGCATGCGGGCAAAGACCGCTTTCTCGTTTTGTTCCGGCAAGTCTGCTCGTTTGATTCGAACATCTTGGATCTCAATGCCGTAGGCTGAGGCCTTTTCATTAGCCCGTTCGGTCACTACCTTCATAATGTCGGCCCTCGTGCTCGAGACGATCTCCAACAATTCATGGCGACCCAGCTCGACGCGGAGCTCCGAATAGATGATGTCGTGTAGGCGCTGGAGCGCTCCTCGTTGGCTCTGAAAGTTTTGATAGACTTTCAGCGGATCCACGATTCGCCATTTGGCAAAGTTATCCAACAACAGCGTTTTCTTGTCCTGCGTAATGACGTCCTGGGCGTTCGAATCATAATCCAGCAATCGCTTCTCAAAGTAGGTCACTTCCTGGACAAACGGCATTTTCATGTAAAGGCCAGGCTCGGTGATATTGCGAACAGGCTTTCCTAGTTGCACCACGATCGCATTTTGGATCACATCCACCACGAAAAGAGGCGATGCGCCGAGCACGAACAATGCTACGATCACCGCGAGGAGGGTAATCAGCAATCCCTGCTTTGTCATGGTCGACCACTCCTCGGCTTGAGAGTCGGAGATGGTTCAGGTCGGTGTTCTTCGACCTCCAGCTGCTGGGTAG
>CABVRR010000090.1:0-11650 GCA_902500705.1 uncultured Nitrospira sp. | reverse complement strand
TTTCCCACGACCTCGCGCATGGAGGCTTCGGCGGCTTTCCCAATGGTTTCATGGATATCTGCGACGTTGAATAAGAAGTTACGTGCTTCTTTGATCTTATATTGGACGATAAACTCGATTGCCAGGATATTCATGTCGCCGGTCAACATCAAGGCTTCTTGAGGTACCATCTGCTGGCGACCCTGCTGGTTAGTGCGGAAGCCGACTTCCACGCGATAGAGTTTGGCGACCTTCGGTTGGAGGACTGTTTCAACCAGAGGAATCTTGAAGTGTGGCCCTGGTTCCACCGCGCGCACAGGAACCCCAAATCGTTTGACGACGCCCTCCTCGTCGGGAGCGACGATAAACACCGCCTGCCAGATCACGAAGATCACCAAGGCCGCGACGATCAGGTTCACGATGCCGCCGGACGGCAGGAGATTTTTCAAGCCACCAGGGGGAAACATGTCCTTGAATTGGGACTGAGCCTGCTTGAGGGCTTCTTCAAGCGGATCAGATTTTTTCCCCCACGGATCTTTTGGGTCCCAGACCATATAGAGTTAGTTCGATTCCAGTGAATAAGTGAAGATGATTCATCACCTTAACAGAGTGCCGTTGCGGTGAGCAAGCGTTAGATCGTGACGGAGAAAAAATCGAATGCACATCAGCAGGATGTTGAAAAAATCTTCCAGCTTCGTTCGCGCCTCGCTCAAAGGCTCAACTAGAGTGGGAGTTGTCTCTTCGCTCGTTGCGGTCTGTTACCCGCGCATTCCGCCGACATACGCTGCGGTCAGTGGATCACGCGGCTCCTCGAAGATCTGTGTAACGGTTCCGGCCTCAATCAACCGTCCCGCTCCATGGTGAATCCAAAAAAATGCGACATCGTCGGCGATACGCCGAGCTTGAGCCAAGTTGTGGGTCACAATCAGGATGGTATAGCGGCCTCGTAGACGGACAATGAGATCCTCGACCACACCGCTGGAGAGCGGATCGAGCGCACTGCAAGGCTCATCCATCAGCAGCATTTCCGGTGAAAGGACCAGGGCTCTGGCGATGCAGAGGCGTTGTTGCTGGCCCCCGGATAGGGCCAGCGCCGGCGAGTCCAGTCGATCCTTAACCTCGTCCCAAAGTCCGACCTCGCGTAAGGCGGTCTCGATCATCTGGGCAAGCTGTGTTCGATCTCGAATCCCATGTTCGCGCAGTGGGAACTCCAGGTTTCTTCGGATCGTCAGCGGAAAGGGATTGGGTTTCTGGAAAATCATGCCGATGCGGCGGCGAAGCCGGATCACATCGGTGTGCGGCGCCAACACCTCAAGGGCTTCAATGGTAATTTGTCCTGAGACTCGGCATCCGGTGATCAGATCGGTCAGGCGGTTCAGGCAGGTCAGAAAGCTGGTTTTGCCGCATCCGGAAGGCCCCACAAGAGCCGTAATACATCCTTTTGCGATCGCCAAGGTCACATCCTGAAACGCTGGTTTTTCTCCATAGTGTAAACTGAGCCGATCGATCTCCATAAAGGGCTGGGACTCGCGGCAAGCCGGCTGCTCTTCAAGCGGATATTGAGGGTGTAGCTCTGTGATGGGGGCGACAGGTCTCATACCGTCATGATCTTTCGCTGGAGCCCATATGCTGTCAGCCTAGAGACTGTGCTGTTGATGACGAGCAACAAGACGACCAAGACCAGTGCGGAAGCATAGGCATTCGCATCTCCACCGGACACATTCATGGAGAGATCGAAGATGTGGATCGATAATGCGCGCCCGGAGTCGAGCAGCGACTCCGGCATCCGATCTACATAGCCGCTGGTGAAAATGAGCGCCGCAGTTTCGGCGATCGCGCGACCGACTCCAAGGACCAACCCGACCAAAAGGCCTGGTACTGCTGCCGGCAACACAAGATGAATCAGTGTCGTGGTGCGCGACAGACCCAGTGCTGCAGCAGAGAGCCGGTAGCTCGTCGGCACGGCGCGAAACCCCTCCTCCGTCGATCGAATCAAAATCGGCAGCACCATGCAGGCCAGAGTCAGCCCGCCGGAAAGAATTGAAAACCCCAAGCCCAACGTCTTGCAAAAGAACGCGTTGCCGAACAGACCGAAGACGATAGATGGTACACCGGCCAGGACATCAAGACTCCGACGAGTCACCCGTCCGAACAGACTGTGGTCCGAGGTAAATTCAGCGAGGAGAACGGCGGTACCGATGCCGATGGGAAGGGCAACGGCGAGACAGACTCCTAGAATCAAGGCGGTTGAAACGAGGATAGGACCGATTCCACCTCGGCGTCCGGCGTTTTCCGGAGGGGCCGTCAGAAACGTCCATGAGACATGACTCAGTCCATGCCAGACGAGATCCCCCAACAGCCAGCAGAACGTGGCGGTCACGAGCGCTGCTGTTCCCCAGACAAGTACGAAGGCCAATCCTTCGCACATATTCAGCCGTTTTTTCATAGACTCAGCCATAGATCCTCCCGCGACTGATCCATTCTGCTGAGACGACCAGCGTCACGATCATGGCCATCAAGACGAGTCCGCTGACGAACAGCGCGGCGCGATGGTCTCCGAGCGCATAGGCCATTTCCAGAGCGATATTGGCGGTCAGCGTTCTGATCGGGTCGAAGATACCGGAGGGAGTCTGGACCACGTTGCCACAGACCATCAGAATCGCCATGGTTTCTCCGATGGCTCGGCCGGTCTCCAGAATCACCCCGGTGAATAAGCCGGATTTTGCCGCCGGCAATACCACGCCTCGGATCGTCGCCCATCGGGGAAGTCCCAATGCAGCAGCTCCACGTATGTATTGTTGGGGCACATTGGCGAGGCTGGCATCCGCCATTAAGGCGATGGTAGGCAGGATCATGATGGTGAGGATCAGAATTCCTGCTAGCAAGCTGGGACCAGGCGGGTGGAGCTCTCCAATTAATGGAACCAAGACTACGAGTCCCCAGAATCCATAGACCACGGAAGGGATGCCAGCGAGCAACTCGATCAGGCGCCGATAGGGACGGGCAAGGGGAAGGGGCGCATAGTACCGGCAGAAGACGGCGGAGAGAATCCCTAAGGGGGTGGCGATCAGCACAGAACCGGCCATGGCAAACAAGGTTCCCCATAGCATAGGCGTGAGATTGTAGAAGCCTTCAGCGGGATGCCAGGAAGGATCGGTAAAGAAGCGCAGAACGCCTACGTGATGGAGAGCAGGAAGCGCTTCCACAATCAGGAAGGCGACAATGAGCACGACGATCAGGCCGGCGATCGCAGCGAGCCCACGTAACAGCCAGAGCAACAGGCGGTCAGTCGGCCAGAGGAACAAAGTATTGCTGCGTGATGATGTCATGTACGGCCTTGGACTGCGCATAATCGATAAAGGCTTTGGTCAATCCGACGGGTGGCGTCCGCGTGATGAGGTGTAACGGACGGGAGATCGGGAAGGTTCCGTTCCGCACGGTCTCGGTGGAGGCGGCAACCCCTCCGGTCGGGAGCAGCCTAATCGGCACGCCTTGGGATTCATCGTATTCAGCCGTCCCGATGGAGACGTAGCCAATGGCGTTTCGATTTCCCGCGACGGTCTTGACACCCTGCTCGTTATCGCCGATCACCACCTGAGCTTTGACGTCCATACTCATCAACTTGAAATAATGCAGAAACACCTCCAACGTCGATCGGCCTTCTGCTTTATTCACGACCGTGATCGTCGCATCTTTTCCTCCCACGACCTTCCAATTGGTCGTCTTGCCCGTATAGATGGCGATGACTTGCTCGTCGGAGAGGGCTTGGACAGGATTTTCCTTGTGCAGAATGATTCCCACCCCGTCGCGAGCCACCGGAAACGCAGGGAGGTCCTTCTCGTCATCCTTCATTGCACGCGAAACCATCCCGATATCGGCCAGCCCCTGACGCACGTCGGCCACTCCGCGCGATGAGCCGCCGGTCTGAACATCCACACGTACGTTAGCCTGGAGTCTCTCAAATCGCTTGCCGATCTCAGAGATCAATGGAGCCAGGGTACTGGCGCCCGTGATCACCAATTTACCCGACAGTTGATCTCTGTTCGTCTGGGCTGTCGCTAAATTTGGAGTGCCTAAAAAGAGCAACGTCGCCCATGCGACGAGCAGACCGAGTATGTTTTGACGAGAGAAGACAATGCATGCAGACATCTGAACATGTACATATCTTAGACATGTCGGATGATTCACGTGACGGTTCCTCCACAAGAAGAACCGGAGCCGGCGGTGCATCCATAGCAATGATTTCGGGTCATGATCCGGCGGCGGTGGAGCTGCGCCGGGTCAAAGTCTCGAATATGCGACGGTGCTCCATGGTCGACCGAAAGTTCCAGCATTTGATTGAAGTCACAATCATAGAGCCTCCCGTCCCATCCGACCGACAGGGTATAGCGGCACATGACGCCGGGAACTGCAGAGGGATTGAACGCGTCGGCGAGCCTCGCCATGTACTGATCATAGTTCCCGCTTTCGAGGAGAAATTCCAGAAACCGACTGATAGGCATATTGGTGATTGTATAGAGCCGGTTGAACTCGACGTTGTGCTGCTTGTGCAGTTCTTTCCTGAACTGTGCTTCGATGGCGTCTTGCTTGGGAGGTAAGAATGCGCCGACAGGATTGTAGACGAGGTTCAAGACCAGGCCGCTCTCAGGTCGTCCATATCCGAGGCGGTTCAAAAGACGCAGCGCCTCCATCGACTTTTCAAAGACGCCGTCGCCTCGTTGCGCATCGGTTTGACCGGCACGGTAGGAGGGAAGCGATGCGATAATTTCCACTCGATGCTCAGCGAGGAATTCCGCCAGATCTGACTGCGAGGGAAGCAGCAGCACCGAGAGATTGCAGCGATCTATCACATGCCGGTCGAGCGCGCGGGCTTGTGCGACCAACCAACGGAAATGGGCATTGAGTTCCGGTGCCCCTCCCGTGATATCCACCGTCGGAATGTCGGTCCTGGCCAAGGCCTGTATACACTGTTCGGCTGTTTCGAGAGACATTGTTTCAAGACGATCGGGGCCGGCATCGACGTGGCAGTGACGGCAGGTTTGATTGCAAAGTTTGCCGACATTGATCTGAAAGACGGTGATACCGGTGGCACACAGCGGAGATAAACCGGCCTGATCCAGTTGCATCTCAAAGGGAGGATGAGCAGTGGATTGTGCCAATACCTTGAGTTGCTCGGTCGCGGAGGCGAGAGCATTGTGTCGCCCCAGTAGAGTCAGCGGCATGGCCATGTCCTGTCAGGCAAGAGGCACCATGTGTTGTCTGAGAAAGCCATCATCTTCGACGAGCACGACCGATCGTCATCAAGGCTGTCTTTGGAAACCGCAACTCACAGCAGCCGAAATCAAGAGCTTGTCCTTGTCCCTGCACCAGCGCCCGTTGAATCGCCGGCGTGACTCGGTAACACACCTGTTTACCGTCCCGATGCCCTTCCACTAGACCCGAGTCTCTCAAAATACGGAGATGATGAGATGCGTGAGGTTGGGAGCACCCGAGTTCTTGCACGAGATCCGTAACGCATTTTTCATCGACGAGCAAGGATTCCAAGATACGCAGTCGAGTTTCATCGCCTAAGGTCTTCAGGACGTTGGCGCATTGACCTGGAGTGAGCATCGCAGCATGAGCGGCAGGTGTCATCAGCAACAGCCTCCGTCGGGGGCACAGATCACGGCGTTGCCGCTCACATGGTCGCCGGCTCGATTCAGAATGACAAAATGGGGCTGGTATTCCCTCGTTTCCAGGACCGCCAGCGTTTTGGAGCAAATCTCAAGCGGTTCGCCTCGGCGATAGACATGGTGATCGTCATCGGTGGCTTCCACAAACGGTCCGGCCAGCAACGCATAGTGACCCATCCAGGCGCAGGGAGCTTGCGCAGGGAGCACGGCGGTCCAGCGTGGGTCATTCTGGTCCAACAAGATCGGCTCGTTGGCCAGGAGAAAGTGGTCAGTCAACGGAGAAACGCTCAGGAGCAGGGCTTGGTCCGGCGTAAGTGATTGCGGAATCCCACGCCGGTACGTTATGCCGCGTTCATCTACAAGCCGACTGAAGGGACCTCGGAGCGTGGCGTAGCAGGCTGAAGAGGCTACAGGGTCCGGAGACAGTTTGTATCCGGTCAATGTCACAGAGAAGAAATGAATCCCGTCGATGATCCGCCAGGGTGAAAATTTGACGAGGTGAATACCGAGAAATCCCGCTGCCGTCATCCCGTGCATGTAGTCAGTCAGAGTCAAGGCGCCGGAGAGACAGTCTCCCCATTTCTGGGTGTCGTGGACAAGGTATTGCGGGACGGTGTGATCAGACACGATGTCGGAGATGGTGAACCGCCCCCCAGGCTTGGTTACCCGATACATTTCGCGAAAGACCTTTCGCTTATCCGGCGCGAGATTGATGACACAATTCGAAATGATCAGATCGATCGTGCCGTCTTCAATCGGCATCGCGTCGGCCAAGCCTTTCCGAAATTCCACATTCGATGCGGGGTAGCCGAGGTTCGTCGCCACGATCGCGGTGTTGTTACGGGCAATCTCCAGCATCGTATCGGTCATGTCGATGCCGATCACGCGTCCGGTAGGGCCGACCAGACGAGAGGCTTCAAAACAGTCGATGCCGCCGCCCGATCCGATGTCCAAGACTGTCTCGCCGGTCCGCACGGTCTTGAGTCCGGCTGGGGTGCCGCAGCCGTAGGAGATCTTCAGGACCTCTTCCGGAATGAAGGTCTTGAGGTGCCCCATGTCGTAGTTGGTGGGGCAGCACATCTGCTCACCGGTGCTGGCGGCTTTGGCGTAACGATCGCTGACGGCTTGCGTGATTTCATCAGTAGGCATGGTTGGCCTCGCAGTGGGCTAACGAAGATATGGAACTTGCTCTATGTACCAATCCTACAGGCGTCTGGTCAATCGGGACGTTCGCCGGATGTCGAGTGCCGTTGAACGGTGTGAGAAGGTTCAGCGATCCGTCCGTTCACGCTGTCTGGAAGAATGTCGGATCGTGGGCTGAAATCTTACAGCGAGCTTGGGTCTGGACAGAATACTCGCTGATTTTGAGAGATGAACGGGGAGCGGGCTCTGAAATGAAGAATCGACGGCCTTATGTTGTGTTGGTTAGTTACGGCAGGCCCAGCTCGGACACTTTTCGCAGCGCTTCCACCAACGTGAGGTCGAAGTTCAGCCGATGGAGGTTGAGTTGCAGGGCTTCGAAGGTTTCTCCCTCTGCCCAGTGCTCAGGGAAACTCGGCAGAGAGCCCAACCACTGTTTTTCATCGTCCGAGTAGACACATTTGATTGCGTGCATCGGGCTCCTCTCTCGAACCGCAGACATAGGATTTCAGTCCTTGAGATATCTCGTTCATTCCGACGCGTGATGCGTCAAGAGACAGGAATTGAAGCGAAATCCATCTCGTTGTTGAATCGCGTTCTGTTGCGTGAAGTCATCGGAATTTGGTGTTCGAAGGAGAGCTGAACATGAGGCGTATTCAGGGATTGCTGATCATCGCAAACACGAGCTGCTCCACCCGCGCTCTTCGCTTGATCTGCGCGTGCGACGGGGGATGGGACATCGTCGGGATGTGATGAGAAAGCGTGAATGTATGATTGTCTTGTTGGTCGAGGTCTTGATGTTCATAGTAATCGGACTCGCTCTGGCGGCTCTGGTAGAGATCCGATCCTGACTCTTGGACGATAAGATCTTGGTGCAGTTGCCACAGCTTGATCTGCAGATCTTCGAACGACTCCCCATGGGTCTCGTGCTCTGGATAGCCCTCCAAATACCCACGCCACCCGTGTCCGTCTTGTACGATAATGTATTTTGTAGAGTGCATCTCGAAAGTATAGCCGGACATTTCAGATGCGCAAGTGAAGGGGGGAAATAGGCAGAGAAGAAGCTCTCATCTGTCGCACGACGACCTGGTTCATCATCCAAATAGACGAAAAGATTCAAAAAGGTTGAAGAGTGAAGTCGAGAATTTCATTTTAGGCGAGATCTCGAAGCTGAGAATCGCCTAAGCAAGAAGCGTGAATCAGGGATTGCGAAGGTGAGACTGCCGATCTTTGACCAATTTTCATTGGATTCGGTAATCGGGGGAGTTCGGCGAAGCGTTGATCCACTGCCCTTAATTCTGTGATATAGGTACGTTCGCTCAATTTCCTCAGGGCCCTTCTCATCAGGGCGCCATAAGTCTGAATGGAGGGGGGGGCGAATCGGGCGGCTTACGACTTGATGTGTTGCCATAATCAGTGACTCAAGGCAGGATCGACCGAAAAAGGTTGGATTCTACGCCAACAAAAATATTGATCGCGTCATAGATTCACTTCGTTCATTGGAGATCATCCCCAACGCCATCTTCCTACCCTCCGAGAGAGTTATCGTCGTTTTCTGGCGAGATGTCAGATTTGCAGGTTAACGGTGTCTATTGTTCGAGCCTAAATGAACGCTTCGATCTTGAGAAGCTGCGAGGGAAGCAATACTGCCGTTTCTTGATTCCTCCACGTTTTGCCAGCATAATAGACCTTACGTATGATAGTTATGGGAACATTCCTGCTTTTAGCTCAAAAGATAGGGCGAGTTCTTCTGGTTCTCTTTCTTGGTTTCTGTGTCGTCGGGCAAATCCTGGGATCACCCACCACGCTCAGCAGTGTGCTCACTGCAGATTTGTCAAAGGAGTCGGTCTCAGAAGACTTGTCGATTGCTCCGACGGCTGTTCATATATCAGCATCAATCAGGCTGTTTGCTCACTATGAGCAGCCAAGCCCCTCGTTGTATTCTCCAACCTTCTTGACCGCACTGCTTCGCCCTCCTCAAGCGTAGCCGACGCTCGCTTCTTGTCAGCACGATCCACGGGTGTGTGAGGGGATGTCCCAATTACCCTTCTCCCTGGCAGTTGCTATGCGAGAGCTTCACGTCCGATTGGACATGTGATCGTTGGAAGGTGGGGTACATGGTGTTGTTCATTAAACGACTTCTGGCATTGCTCAATGCCAAAGAACGTCGGTTCTCGTATCTCCTGCTCGGACTGGTCATTCTCGCCGGACTCATCGATGTGGTGGGCGTGTCATCGATCTTGCCGTTTCTGGCAGTCGTAGGAAACCCTAAACTGATTCAAACTAATCCGTGGTTGCACCATTTCTTTACCCTGTTTGAGTTTGAGTCGACGGACACCTTTCTGATTGGACTGGGAGTGGCCGCGCTTGTCCTGATGGTCTGCAGTAACGCGGTGTCGCTCGTCACTGCGTCCGCCATTTTATGGTTTTCTCACAATCTGGGGCATAGCCTGTCAATGCGGATGCTCTCGACGTATGTGCGGCAACCGTATGCATATTTTCTGAATCAGAATAGCTCGAACCTCGTCGTGAATTGCACGGATGATGTCGGTCGTGTGACGCAGGGGATCGTTGTGTCCACATTGCAAGCGATCGCCAAGACGATCGTCGCGATCTGTATTCTGGGGCTTGTGGTCTGGGTTGATCCGTGGCTGGCCGTCCTGTTCGGAGTGGTGATCGGCGGGATCTACGGTGCGATATTTGGGGCAATTCGTCAAAAAGTGACGGCACTTGGGAAAACCGGTAAAGAGGCACAACGGGAACGCTTCCGACTAGCCACTGAGATATTAGGTGGAATCAAAGAGCTCAAAATACTGGGCAATGATGAAGCCTATCGAGAACGGTTCGGCAAGTACTCGGCGTTGTTTGTGAAGAATCAATGGATGAGCGTCGCCATGAGTCTCGTGCCCCGATATGCCATTGAAAGCGTCGCCTTTGGGTCGATGATTTTACTGGTGATGTATCTACTTGCGACTCATCACGATTTTAAAGACGCCCTCCCGTTGATGGCGCTCTATGCGTTTGCAGGGTATCGCCTGATTCCGGCATTCCAGCAGATCTTTGCATGCATGACGCTGATACGGTTCCAGATGCCCTCGCTGGAGGCTGTTGAGGACAAGCTCAGGATGAGCGTCAAGGAGCCGGTTGCAGCAGTCACGCAGAATCTGGCGACCGAAGAGCTCAGTCCCTTGCGGCAAGAAATCAGACTCGAGAATCTGGTGTTTCAGTACGCCAATACCACGGCTCCCCTGATCAGCAATCTGAACCTTGTCATCCGGTCTCATACGACGGTGGCCATCGTCGGGAGCTCTGGGGGAGGGAAGACCACGCTCGTGGATATTCTTTTGGGGCTCTTTGAGCCGCAACGCGGTTCTTTGATCGTGGATGGGACTCTCATCACACCACGCAATATGAAGTCCTGGCAGAAACGCCTGGGGTATGTTCCGCAACAGATCTATCTAGCCGATGACACCCTCGCGGCGAACATCGCCTTTGGAATAAAGCCCGCCGATCTGAACATGGATCGCGTGGTAGAGGCTGCACAGATCGCCCATATGCACGACTTTGTTTGCGCAGACTTGCCGGACGGGTATGACACCATCGTTGGTGAACGTGGCGTGAGGCTCAGTGGCGGCCAGAGGCAACGCATTGGAATCGCTCGAGCATTGTATAGCAACCCAGACGTGCTGATTCTTGATGAAGCGACGAGTGCGTTGGACAGTCTTACGGAAGAGGCTGTCACCGAAGCTGTTCGAGAAATCATGCATAAAAAAACAATCATCCTCATTGCCCATCGCCTAAAAACGGTTCAACAGGCGGACATCATTTATCTGATGGAATGCGGAGCCATCACGGATCAGGGCACCTACGCAGAACTGTTGGAGAAAAATGAGGTATTTCGAAGTATGGCAAAAGGAGTGGACGGAAGCGGATTTTGAAAGCCAATGCGTATGCCGTTTCCCCCAATAGCTCGTCATTCGGCAACTTGCCGGCAATCAACTAGCGGCCACGCTGGTAAAAATAAACTGCCGTGGTGGCTTGCACGCCGACCAACGGCGCTGCGGCCTGTGTCGTCGTGCCAGCCACAAACTGCTCCCGCAGGTTCCTTGGCTTCCGGCCACTGATCCGGCTACGCGTGTGATACATCCCGCTAGGCTACCCAATTGTGGCTTGCTCAGCGACGTCAGTCTCTTTCTTTGATCACACCGAACACCGGCACAATTCCCGACAACGGCGGAGGCTGGCGTTCCAACACAAGGCGCAAAAACTTTTAACTTACCTGTCCGTGGAAATGGCGTAGAACTCAATCTGTCAATTTGCCGGAAAGAGTCGACAAGAACGGCGTTCGCCGTTACTGTTCGAAACAGGCATGCTGAAGTCTCTAATGTCGTACTCCGCCCGAGCAGAAAGAGGAGCTGAACGATGATGCCAACCCACACACCGACGGATGAACAGTTGAAGAATCAGGCCATCAAGCAAGCGTTGATGGGAGACGTTGCCGGGGCGCGGCAGATTGCCGGCGGGCTGGTCGACAAGCGGTGTTTGCGAGACGCGTGGCAAATGATGCTGTTCATCGAATCGGAGCGGGGCAATGTGCAGGCCGTCAAGGACACGATCCTCTCATGCCCCGATCCATCTTTATTGGCGAGTCACTTCTATCTCGAATTGCCCCAAATGTTTGTCAAGGCTGGAAATCGATCCGGAGCCATCGAAATCGCGAAGGCCATGGGCGACGCTGGGGTATTACCTCTCATCGGCATCGCCGCTCATTTGGCGGAGGACGGAGATTTCGTCGGCGTGAAAGAAGCGCTCTCCCATATCGATGAAGATTTGAGAACGATGATTCTTCGGAAGGTGAG
>CABVRR010000089.1 GCA_902500705.1 uncultured Nitrospira sp. | reverse complement strand
CTTGCCTCACTCCTTCGGGATGCCTATATTCGGCTTGACGAAACCCTTGTCGATGAGTTGGTGACTTACTACCTCGATCAACTGGCCGAACGGAGGTTCGTCTGGACCAATCGAGCCGCATTCCGCCGGTTGTTTGACTTGACGAGTATTCAACGTAATCTGAAGGCGGCCGGCCGGTTCGTCTACATTGATCAGGTCAAAGGTAATCCGAAATTCTTAGCCGATATCCCTCGCGTCTTGAGCTATGTCAGGCGCAATCTTGAAAAGTATCCTGAGCTGGAGACGCTTCGAAAACATCTCAGTCAGCATGTGCCGGAATTGCAATAGCCAGCGTTATGCTCAACGTGCCGGCCTCGTGAGCCAGACACCCTATCACTCAGTGCTCGATACGTAGCATCCAGGATTTGTCCATGAAAGCCATGATACTTGCGGCCGGACTTGGCACCCGCCTAAGGCCGTTGACCAATACCATTCCTAAACCGCTGTTGCCGGTCGGCGGTACGCCGCTCATCGTGTGGAATTTGCTGCTGCTGAAGCGGCACGGGTTCCGTCACGTCGTCATCAACCTCCATCATCTGGGGCCGATGATTGAACAGGCGCTGGGAACCGGATCGAAATTCGGGATACGGATCGTCTACTCCCGCGAGCCGGTCATCTTGGGGACCGGTGGTGGGATCAAACAGGCCGAGCCTCATTTTTCTGGTGAACCGGTTTTGATCCTCAACGGGGATACGCTGGTGGAAATGGATCTTGAATCGCTCCGCGATTTTCACCGTACGCGCAATGCGGCGGCAACTTTAGTGCTCCGAGAGGATTCAGACGCTGCTCGTTGGGGGCTGGTTGAGGTAGGAGAGAAGGAACACATTCTGCGCATCACGGGAAAAGGACTGATCGATTCCGTTCCGACGATGTCGCGCATGTTCGCAGGGATTCATATCTTGCACCCTCGGTTGCTCCGGCAGGTACCGAAAGGAATCGCCTCTTCGATTATCGACCCCTATGTAAAGGCCATCGAGCAAGGGGAGCCGGTGCTGGGGTATGACCTGCAGGGGTATTGGTCGGACATCGGCACGGCCGAACGCTATGCGCAGGCGGAGCGGGATGCCCAGGCGGGCCTGATTCGTTTGGACGGTCGACGGTCTGTCGATCCGTCCGTTCCACTCACATAAGAAGAGTTGATCCAGGCCGTGAGGCTACGCCGCTCACCGGCCGGCCATCTCGTCTTTCCTATGCCTTTTGCTGTTTGAGTAGCCGAGCCAGATATGTTCGCTGAAGCTTGAGCGAGTCAGCCGCTTTTGTTTGATTGCCTTCCGCCTGCTCCATCGCACGCATGATGATGTAGCGACTGTGGTGTTCCATCGATTCATGATAGGGCATGTTGAGATATGGGAGCGAAGTGTCTTCTCGTTGGCAGAGAGAGGCATCGTCTGCCAAGAGGGCCAACATCTCCGGTGCAATGGTATCTTGGGGACTTAAGACGACAGCGCGTGCGATGACATTATCCAATTCACGAATGTTGCCCGGCCATGTATAGCGGGTCAAGGCATCGAGCGCAGCCGTGCTCAACGTCATACCCGGTCGTTTTGCATCTCTCGTATGTCGATCTAGAAAAAATTGGGCCAGAGCCACGACATCTTTCGATCGTTCGCGAAGCGGCGGTAGGGTCAGCGTGACGACGTTGAGTCGAAAATAAAGATCTTCTCGGAACTGGCCAGCTCTCACCGCCTGCCGAAGATCCTTGTTCGTGGCGGCAATGATGCGAATGTTGACCGAGACGGTTTTGGAGCCGCCGACACGGTGAAACTCCCGGTCTTGCAGAACACGTAACAGCTTTGCCTGCAATGGAAGCGGCATATCTCCGATCTCGTCGAGGAAGACTGTCCCACCGTCGGCCATTTCCAGCTTGCCCTTCTGCTGCCGGTCCGCTCCGGTGAATGCCCCACGCTCATGTCCGAATAATTCGTTCTCCAACAGCGTCTCCGTTAACGCGACGCAGTTGATGACGATGAGCGGCATGGCGCAACGAGGGCTCCACTGATGGATCGAACGGGCGAAGAGTTCCTTGCCGGTTCCGCTTTCGCCGAGGAGCAACACGCTCGCATCGGATTTGGCGGCCCGTTGCGCCGCTTCCACGACGGATCGTACGGACGGGCTGTTGCCGACAATGGAGGCGTAGCGCCCGTCGACCTCCGAACGGAGATAGGCGACTTGACGCCGCAGCGCATCACGCTCCAAGGCTTTACGAATCACGATCAAGAGATGATCT
This sequence comes from uncultured Nitrospira sp., assembly GCA_902500705.1. Classification (GTDB taxonomy): domain Bacteria; phylum Nitrospirota; class Nitrospiria; order Nitrospirales; family Nitrospiraceae; genus Nitrospira_D. The sequence goes on along the minus strand of CABVRR010000089.1, from coordinate 12,178 downwards.
TTGTCGAGGGGCTTGGTCAGGAAATCATAAGCCCCCTCCTTCATGGCTTCCACCGCAGCTTCAATGGACGCGTGGGCGGTCATGACGATGACCGGAATATTTTCGGATGGTTTCATCTGGGACAGACGCTTGAGCACATCGAGCCCCGACATTTTGGGAAGTGTCAGGTCGAGGAGGATCAGCTGCGGAGACTCATGAATGATGTGGTCACAGGCTTGTTGTCCCTCGGTGGCGACGATGGTCTCGTACCCGGAGGCGTGCAGCCGATCTTCAAGCATCATGACGATATCGGGGTCATCATCGACGATAAGAATTTTGGCATTCATCGGAATAACCTTGTGTTACCGGTCATCGGGCGACCACTGTCGCTCTGGACGAGTCGGTCAGCCTGTCGTTGTGCCGTTCGACGAACAGCGGTGTCTGAGGCGTCTTGCGCTACGCAGTCATGACGTTGATGACGAGTCCCGTTAATGGCTTTGGGTAAAAATATGTCGATTTGTGCGGCATTCGTTCACCCGCTGCCGCAACGGCCTGCACTTCACTAACTTTTGTGGCGTTGAGCAGGAATGCGCCCGTTCCTGTTCCTTTGGCCACCCAGTCCAAGGCTTCGTGGTCATCTTTGGTGTACAGAATGGCTTCTTGCTCCTGTTGTGTCGGGCAGAGCCTGGTTACGATCAATTGCTGCAAGAGTGAGACGTCGAGTTTGGCCCGTGGCGATGCCTGAGCAGTCGGTCGATGGGCGGGCTTCAGCGTGAGCATGAGGTACCGGTCGTCGCCTTGCCGCGCGAGCCCGAACACCGGAGTTGTTGTGCCTTCAGTCTTCAAGCTAGTTAGGAACTGTGAACGCGCCTGATGTTGCGTGGACGCATTGAAGGGGAATTCTCGGCATTCAAACACGTCGCCTAATGCCGTCTTGATCTGGTCCATAGCAGGCAAGGGCGTGGTTGCGACTCGGTGTGTCGGTAAGACCGTTAACCCTGGGTCTTCGAGCGGGGTGAGCAGCATGAGTACCGAGTCGTACGGTTGTAGCTCGGGCTGAGGGCCAGCCTGCTGTCGCCTGAGTGTTTGGTAGTTCAACGCCGTTTCATAGCGATGGTGACCGTCGGCGATGAACAACGGCTTGCTCTGCATCGCATCGGCGATCTGTTTAAGGACCGTCGTATCGGTCACGACCCACAGGCGTTCGCGACAACCGGCGTCGTCTTGAAAATCGTAATGCGCGGGTGTGCCTTTGACCGTGGCGTCAAGAAGTTGAATGATGGTACCGTGCGGATCAGAGTAGAGAGACCAGATTGGGCTGAAGTTCGAGCGACAGGCTTGCAGAAGGTTCAGTCGATCGGTTTTTGCCGCACTCCTGGTGTTCTCGTGCGGGTAGATATGTCCGGAGTCAAGGGCTTCCAACTTGGCCAGGGCCAAGAATCCACGGAGCACCTTCTTCGGGGCATCAGGAGCCGAGTAGGGGGGGAGGTACTCAATCGTGTGGTAGTAGACCGCCGGTTTCGCGTCGCGCTTAAGAATCCCCTCCTTGAGCCACGCCTGCAGCGTTGCGGCTGCGCGAGTGTATCGGTTGTCGGCGGGGCCGTCGCCGGCCTGGTCGAGCCCCAATTCCATTCGGATGATGTTGTGGGGATTGCGATTATGAAGGCGTTGTTGCCCTTCGGTATCGATAATGTCGTACGGTGGGGCGACTACATCCTTGATGGCACCCACACGCACCTGGTCGTATAACATGCCCTGAAACGGAAGAATCTGTGACATGAACAACCCCTTGGCAATGTCGTGACAGCGACGACGGTTTGGTGATTACAGGAGAGAGCGGGATCCTTTCGCTGCGCCGTGCCGCTCCTACGGCCCAGCGTGTTGTAACTGGTGGGAAGACGGCTATCGGTCGCGGGTAATCATATAATCAGCGGCGACTGACAGCGCACGCCGCGCGGTACTATCGTCGAAGCCGTCGAGCTCTTGTTTGGCGGCGGTGATATAGGCGCTCGCACGATCCATCGCATAGGTAATCGACCCGAACTCAGCCATCAGGAACAGAATGCGCTCAAGATCGGCGGTGCTGAGGGTCCGAGTTTCCATGCGGTCCTTGATCATCCGGCGGTCTTCTTCCGTGCAATGCTGCAACAGATGCAGCAGCGGCAGTGTCGCTTTGCCTTGCCGAAGATCCTGTCCGATCGTTTTTCCGAGCGACTCACCGTTGGCGATATAATCCAAGGTGTCGTCGGCGACTTGAAAGGCGATGCCGAGGTATTGGCCGAAGCTGAACAACGCCTTTTGTTGGGTCTCCGAAGCGTCGGCTAGAATGGCACCCATATGACAAGCCGCTGCAATCAAGCCGGCGGTTTTGTGTTCGACGATTTTGATGTAGTCGACCTCCGGCATCGAGGGGTTCCCGTTGTAGTACAGCTGTAAGACTTCGCCTTCCGCCATTTTGTTGCACGCTTCCGAGATGACTTCGTTGATCTCTTGGCTCTGAAACTCGACGACTTTGCACATAGCCTTTGTGTAAAGGTAGTCGCCGACAAGAATGCTGATTTGGTTTCCCCAGACTTTGCGCGCGGCCCTCCTGCCTCTCCGAAGGTCAGCATCATCCACCACGTCGTCGTGAAGCAGGGTCGCGGTATGGATAAATTCCACAATGCTGCCGAGTTGATGATGCTCGGCACCCGTGTAGCCGCACAGGCGGGCCGACAAGAGTAACAGCAGAGGGCGGAGGCGTTTCCCGCCGCCACTCAGAATATGGGCGGCGACCGTATTGACCAAGGTGACGCTGGAGTCGAGGTTTTTTCTAACGCAATCTTCTACGCCGTCCAGTTCACCACGGTAGGCGTCCCACACGTCCGACATGCTGTGCAGGGTTGCGATTGCTGGACCTTGTGCCATGCGGCGGATGGTATGGCAGCCGAGGAAATAAAGTCAAGCAAATGAAAGAGGTATAGGCCTATCGGTAACCTTGACAGAGGAACGACCCTTCCAGTAAGGTCCCAGCATCACAATATATCGATATCGCAATCGGGTGAGGGTCACCTTTGTAGGGCGCTGTGGGGGAAACCTTCTCCGAGGTTTCTTGCATACTCCATTTAGGCTCCCCTAAACTCCCCGTCAAATTTTTGAAAGTCTCATTCTTTTAACGAGATAGGCGTATGAACATTCCCGGATTTCCCCGCCAACAAGGACTCTATGACCCTCGGCACGAAAAGGATTCTTGCGGCGTTGGCTTTGTCGTCAACATCAAGGGCAAGAAATCCCATGACATCGTCAGGAAAGGACTCCAAGTCCTGGAAAACCTGACCCATCGTGGCGCACAGGGCAGCGACGCGCATACGGGTGACGGGGCGGGCATTCTTTTGCAAGTCCCGCATGCGTTCCTGAAGCGGGTTGCCGGAGATGTCGGGGTGTCGTTGCCGGATGTTGGCGAATATGGAGTGGGGCAGCTGTTTCTCCCGCCCGATGCAGATTCCAGACGGCTGTGCGAGAAGCTGTTCTCCGAGATTCTTGTAGAAGAAGGCCTGCGCCTGCTGGGTTGGCGCGATGTTCCGGTCAAGAGCGACCAGATCGGCACGCAAGCGCGAACGACGGAACCGTTCATGCGGCAGATCTTCATCGCGCGCGATGCGTTCAATGAGGCGCAGTTCGAGCGGAAGCTCTATGTCGTCCGCAAGCGTGTTGAAAAAGCCGTGGCACAGTCGGCCATTCAAGGGCGAGAACATGTGTATGTCGCCAGCTTGTCGGCTCATACCCTTGTCTATAAGGGTTTGCTGTTGCCGCATCAAATGGCGGCCTATTACCAGGACCTCACAGATGAGCGGATGGTGAGCGCGCTTGCGTTGGTACACTCGCGTTTCAGTACGAATACGTTTCCGACCTGGCCGCGAGCTCATCCGTATCGGTATGTGTGCCACAACGGAGAGATCAATACCCTAAAGGGGAACGTCAATTGGATGAAGGCTCGCCAAGGCCGTCTTCATTCTGAATTGTTCGGGAAGGACATGGAGAAATTGTTCCCGATCGTCTCCGAGGATCAAAGTGACTCGGCGTGCTTGGATAATGCGCTCGAATTTCTGCTGCTCGGGGGCCGCTCGTTGCCGCATGCCATGATGATGTTGATTCCCGAACCGTGGGTGGCAAATGCCCAGATGAATTTGGATCGTCGAGGCTTCTATCAGTATCACGCCGCGATGATGGAACCGTGGGATGGGCCGGCAGCGGTCTGTTTCACCGACGGAAAGATGATCGGTGCGACCTTAGACCGTAACGGACTCCGTCCTTGTCGCTATCAGGTGACGACCGACGGCCTCGTGGTGCTCGCATCGGAGGCCGGCGTCTTGCCGGCTGAGGCGAAAGAGATCCGCATGAAGGGCCGGCTCCAGCCGGGCCGGATGTTTCTCGTCGACACGGTGCAGGGCCGTATCATTGATGACGAGGAAATCAAAGCCGATATCGTCGGCCGCAAGCCCTATCGTAGTTGGGTCACACAGTACGGGGTGTCGCTGGACGAGTTGCCGGAGCCGCTCAACGTTCCGCAGCCTGATCATCCGACGATCCGTCAGCGGCAGCAAGCGTTCGGTTATACGGTCGAAGAGCTCAAGATGGTCGTCACGCCGATGATCGTGATGGGTGAGGAAGCCACTTCCTCGATGGGCACCGACACCCCGCTGGCGGTGCTGTCGGACCGTCCGCAGCTCTTGTTCAAGTATTTTAAGCAGCTTTTTGCGCAGGTCACGAATCCTCCCATCGACCCGATCCGTGAACAGCTCGTGATGTCGCTCGTCACCAATATCGGCCCGAAGCCGAACTTGATGGACGAATCACCGGAGTCCTGTCGTCGCATCAAGGTGCAACAGCCGATTCTCACGAACGCCGAGTTGCAAAAAATCCGGGGCATGTCCGATCCGAACTTTAAGAGCAAGACCCTCCGCATGCTATTTCGTGTGGCCGAGGGGCCTGACGGGCTCGGCGAGGCGGTCGACGACCTGTGCCAGCAGGCCTCGCAGGCTGTGAGGGAAGGCTACAAGTTTCTTCTGCTGAGCGATCGTGGCGTCGATGACCAGTGGGCGCCGGTCCCAAGTTTGCTCGGAATCTCCGCCGTCCACCATCATTTGGTTCGTGAGTGCACGAGGACCGAAGTCGGCCTGATCCTCGAAACCGGCGAGCCTCGCGATGTGCATCAGTTCGCCTGTTTGATCGGCTATGGGGCCGGAGCGATTAATCCGTATCTGGTTTTCGAGTCGCTGGTCGATATGGAGCGCGACAGCTACCTGCCGGAAGGACTTGATGCGCAGACGGCAGAGGGGAAATTTATCAAGGCCATCAATAAGGGGTTGCTCAAGATCTTCTCGAAAATGGGGATCTCCACGGTGCAATCCTACTGTGGTGCGCAGATTTTTGAAGCGATCGGGTTGAATCATGAACTCATCGATCGCTACTTTACCGGGACCCCGTCGCGCGTGGAAGGAGTCGGAATCCGAGAGATCGGCGAAGAGACGTTACGCCGTCACCGTGTGGCTTATGAACCGGCGGCGATCCGTCAACTCGATTTCGGGGGCGAGGTTCACTACCGTATCCAGGGTGAACACCATAACTGGAATCCGGAAACGATCTACAAGCTCCAGCATGCCAGCCGCTCGAACGACCCGAAGACCTACGCGGAGTTTGCACAGATTGTGAACGACGAGAGCAAGCGGCGGTCGAACTTGCGCGGCCTCCTAGATTTTAGGTTTGCGCCCCAGTCGATTCCTCTTGAAGAAGTGGAGTCAGCCAAAGAAATCGTCAAACGCTTCAACACCGGTGCCATGTCCTTCGGATCGATCAGCAAAGAAGCCCATGAAACGTTGGCCATTGCGATGAATCGCCTCGGCGGCAAGAGCAATACGGGTGAAGGTGGCGAAGATCCCGAACGGTTTATCCCCTTGCCCAACGGCGATTCAAAGAACAGCTACATCAAGCAGGTGGCATCGGCCCGATTCGGCGTCACCGCGCACTATCTCGTGAACGCGCGGGAATTGCAGATCAAGATGGCGCAGGGCGCCAAGCCCGGTGAAGGCGGCCAATTGCCGGGTCACAAGGTGGATGAACAGATCGCTAAATTTCGATATGCGACGCCCGGGGTGCAACTGATTTCCCCACCGCCCCACCATGATATTTACTCGATCGAAGACCTTGCGCAATTGATCTTCGACCTGAAAAATTCAAATCCCGATGCCGGCGTATCCGTGAAACTGGTAGCGGAAGTGGGTGTCGGCACTGTGGCAGCCGGCGTCGCCAAGGCCCATGCGGATAAGGTACTGATCAGCGGCGATTCAGGCGGCACGGGCGCGTCGCCGTTGTCGTCGATTAAGTATGCCGGGATTCCTTGGGAACTGGGGTTGGCAGAAACGCACCAAACGCTGGTCCTCAACGATTTGCGCGGGCGCATCCGTGTTGAAACCGATGGTCAGATGAAGACCGGCCGCGATGTCGTCATCGCCACGCTGCTCGGCGCGGAAGAGTATGGGTTCGCGACGGCTCCCCTCATCGTCGAAGGTTGTATCATGATGCGCAAGTGCCATCTGAATACTTGCCCGGTGGGGATTGCGACGCAAGACCCAGAATTACGTAAAAAGTTCAACGGCAAGCCGGAACACATCGTCAACTACCTGTTCTTCGTAGCCGAGGAAGCGCGACAGTTGATGGCAAAACTTGGGTTCCGGACGATTAACGAGATGGTCGGGCGTGTCGACAAGCTTAAGATCACCAACGCCGTCGATCACTGGAAGGCCAAGGGGCTGGACCTTACGCCGCTGCTCACGGTGCCTGATGTTCCGGCGGAGATACCGCGCTATTGTGTGCAGAAGCAGGACCATGGGCTCAGCGAGATCCTCGACAACAAGCTTGTTGAGCTCTGCAAGGCTTCGATCGAAACAGGTGAGAAAGTCACGCTCGAGTTCCCGATCAGAAACATCAATCGGACGACCGGGACCGTGCTCTCGAGCAAGATTGCGAGAGCCTATGGGCCAGGCGGGTTGCCGGAAGACACGATCTCGATTAAGTTCACCGGCTCAGCCGGCCAGTCCTTCGGTGCCTTTCTCGCGAAAGGCATCACGCTCACCCTGGAAGGAGAGTCCAACGACTACATCGGCAAGGGGTTGTCCGGAGGCAAGATCATCGTCTTCCCGCCGAAGAACATCCTCTACAATCCGGAAGAGACCATTTTAGTCGGCAATACGTCGCTCTACGGGGCGACGCAAGGTGAGGCCTATTTCTACGGGATGGCGGGTGAACGGTTTGCCGTGCGGAACAGCGGGGCGCATACCGTTGTCGAAGGGACGGGCGATCACGGGTGTGAGTACATGACCGGTGGCGTAGTCGTGGTGCTTGGGAAGACAGGCCGCAACTTCGCGGCAGGCATGTCCGGGGGCGTAGCCTTCGTGTTGGACGATACCGGGACATTCTCGAGTCGCTGTAATACCGGGATGGTTGAACTGGAGCCCGTGACGACGAAAGAAGACAAGCAACTCCTCCACGGGTTGGTGACCAAGCACTTTATGTACACGGGGAGCCGTAAGGCCAAGCAAGTGCTTGATGCGTTTGACGCAACACTGTCGAAGTTTGTGAAGGTCATGCCGGTGGATTACAAGCGTGTTCTCGAAGAACGGAAGCGTAAAGCGAGCGCGGTTCACTAGCACGTGAAACGCGAATTGTAGGTGAACAATCAGAACCGACATACGAATAACGAGTAAGGGCGAGTAAGAGATGGGTGATCCAAAAGGATTCATGAAATATGCCCGTGAGGGCCCGAAGCGAAAGCCGATCGAGTTGCGTGTGCTCGATTGGAAGGAGATGTACGAGCCGATCTCCGAGGATAAGCTGAAACCCCAGGGTGCGCGGTGCATGGATTGCGGGGTGCCTTTTTGCCAAGGCCACACCGGATGTCCGGTCGTCAATCTGATTCCGGAGTGGAATGATCTGGTCTACCGTGGACGATGGAACGATGCGCTGAAAGCCCTGCATACCACGAATAATTTCCCTGAATTCACAGGGCGCCTCTGTCCTGCGCCTTGCGAGGGGGCCTGTGTGCTAGGCATCAACGAAGATCCGGTATCCATCCGCATCATCGAATGGAACATCATCGATCGCGGCTTCAACGAAGGATTCGTGACACCGGTCTTGCCGGCGGTGAAAACCGGGAAGACCGTGGCGATCGTCGGTTCTGGACCGGCGGGCTTGGCGGCGGCGCAGCAGCTGGCTCGGGCCGGCCATGAGGTGACGGTCTTTGAAAAATCCGATCGGATCGGCGGACTGCTTCGCTATGGAATCCCAGACTTCAAGATGGAGAAATGGGTCATCGACCGGCGGTTGGAACAGATGAAAGCCGAAGGCGTGACGTTTCAAACCGGTGTGGCCGTCGGGAAGGACATCACCGGCGACCAACTGCGTCGACAGTTCGATGCCGTAGGGCTCACGATGGGCGCCGAACAGGCGCGCGAGTTGCCGATTCCCGGTCGTGAATTGAAGGGCGTGCATCTCGCAATGGAATACCTCATGCAGCAGAACAAGCGCACGGCCGGCATTCCCTTGGCCGACGAGCCCATCACCGCGAAGGGGAAACGCGTGATCATTATCGGTGGGGGCGATACGGGCTCCGATTGTCTTGGGACCGCGCACCGCCAAGGTTGTGTCGAGGCGCATCAGTTTGAATTACTCCCGGAGCCACCGCCGAAGCGGGCCGATTCGACTCCCTGGCCGCTCTGGCCGATGCAACTACGTACATCGCATGCCCATGAAGAAGGGTGTGATCGGCAATGGAGCGTGTCCACGACGAAGTTTTCCGGGCACAACGGCCACGTCACCAAGCTGCATGGGAATCGGGTGAAGTTCGAGGACGGGAAGTTTGTACCTGTTTCCAACAGTGAGTTCGAACTACATGCGGATCTGGTGCTGCTGGCCATGGGCTTCACCGGTCCCGTCAAGAACGGTCTGCTCGACAGTCTTGGTGTGAAGTATGACGCCCGAGGGGCTGTGACGGCCGACCAGAATTTTATGACCAACCTCGACGGCGTCTTTGCCGGCGGCGACACCAAACGTGGTGCCTCGCTTATCGTCTGGGCCATCGCCGAAGGGCGCAAGATGGCAGCGGGAATCGATAAGTATCTGCAAACAGGCAAGTCGGCAAAGAACGGTTGCTAAAAATAATCTCCAACTGCGTTCTCCCTTCGCTCAAACACTTAATATAGGTATAACCGCACGCCTCGGGCTTCCATTCGTTTCGGCGTCGTTGAAGGCTGTTTGGAGTAGCCTTGATGCCCCTCGCATCGTTGACAATTCTTGATTCAAAAAGTAGCCTGTTGCTATTTATCTAGCCTTCCTGCTTGCCTGGAGACTCTTGTTCGAAGGTGGCTGATATTCAGGAGCCGTGGTCATATCAAGTGATCTTAGGCGGAATTCTAAGTAGGTTATAGGAATCCATTTGCCGCGTGTTTCTTTGGCCAGAGGAGATACCGTACTTTCGGCGATTTATCTAACATGCGGCAAAGGGGACACGAGCGATGCATATCCGACACGTCGAGGTTGGAAATTTCAGAAAGCTCAAGGCCGTTCGCATCGACTTTTCCGAGGAGACGACGATCTTCGTTGGTGCGAATAACAGCGGTAAGACATCCGCAATGGTGGCCCTCCGTCGCTTTCTCTTCGATCGGTCAGACTTCTCAGTCAACGACTTCACGCTCCCGCACTGGCGAAAGCTCGACACCGTTGCAAATGCGTGGGAAGCGCAGCCGCTGGGCGAAGAACCCAAGCCAGTTGACTGGGGTGAGGTGCTACCCTTCGTCGATGTGTGGCTAAATGTGCCAACTGACGAGTTGCACTACGTTCAAAAGCTTCTACCGACACTCGACTGGGATGGGGCGAGCATCGGAGTGCGCTTGCGTTACGAGCCCAAGGACGCGCAGTCTCTGAGGCAGGATTATCTAGCCGCCAAACGTGCTGCTGCGATGGTCATGGCCCCGGCCGGTGCTGGCAAGCTCGACGATGCCGAGTCTGCAACAGCCAGTGATGCGTTCGCCCTCTGGCCCCGCTCGATGATGGATTTTCTCTCACGTCGCCTGCGGGCGACGTTTGAGGTGAAGGCCTATCTACTCGATCCGGCCAAACTCGTTCCGTCAAAGGATGGCGTCGCTAGTCCTCAATCCTTGCCATCGGAGAGCGAACCAGTCGACGGAGACCCATTCAAAGGGCTTATCCGCATCGACGAGATTAGCGCGCAGCGTGGCTTCGGCTTCTCCGCGCGCACCGCGCCGCGTGGTGACGATCCGTCTGAAGAGCGCGACCAGCGCGGCGGCTCCAAGCTATCAGGCCAGCTGCGTTCCTACTACGCACAGCATCTCGATCCCTTTGACACGCCGGAGGCCAAGGACCTGGAGGCTCTTCAGGCACTTCATGAGGCGCAGGCCACATTCGGCAAGCGTCTTGCCACCGGTTTTTCGGATGCATTGAAGGAACTTGAGGAGATTGGATATCCGGGCGTTACCGATCCTAAGCTCACCATCACGACCAGCATCAAGCCGATCGATGGATTGAACCATGCATCGGCGGTTCAATATGAGGTGCCAACACACCTTGCCGACAAGCATGGCGCACATCGTTTCCCCGAGGAATCGAACGGTCTCGGCTATCAAAACCTTGTTTCGATCGTCTTCGCCCTGATGAGCTTCCGTGACAAATGGATGAAGGTCGGTAAGGCGGGCAAGAAAACGACCGCTGAAGACGCGCTGATCCCGCCACTGCATCTTGTTCTCATCGAGGAACCGGAGGCACACCTGCACGCCCAGGTGCAGCAGGTCTTCATAAAGCATGCCTACGTGGTGCTGCGCAAGCACAGCAAGTTGAGGGATTCGAAAGCCCTCAGGACTCAGCTTGTCGTTAGCACGCATTCAAGTCATCTCGCCCATGAGGCTGATTACGCGTCGCTCCGTTATTTCCGAAGGCTCCCCGCACCCGCTGTTGCGGGGTCAGTTCCTGTCTCAACAGTAGTCAATCTGTCGGAAGTCTTCGGCAACGAGGATCAGACCGAACGCTTCGTGAAACGCTATCTTAAATCAACTCATTGTGATCTTTTCTTCGCAGATGGTGCGGTACTCGTGGAAGGTCCGGCGGAACGCATCCTCATTCCCCACTTAGTACGCGTGCGCAGTGACTACGAGTATTTGAGGCGCTGCTACATCACATGGCTGGAAATCGGCGGCAGCCACGCCCATCGGCTCAAGTCGCTGCTGGTTCACCTTGGGTTGAATACGCTGATCATCACGGACATTGATGCCAAAGATGCCAGTGGAAAATCTGCCATTCCAAAGCGCGACGCGGGGCTCCTTTCACGCAATGAGACGCTAAAGACTTGGATTCCTGGGCAGGATTCGTTCGATGCGTTGCTCGACAAGAAGGGCGATGAGCTTGTGTCAAACGATCCGAGCGGATACGCCATCCGTGTTGCCTATCAGCAACCGATCAAGGTGACGTTCAGGTCAAAGGAGCCCGCAGAGGCTCTTGCAAACACATTTGAAGACGCCCTGGTGTATGAGAACGCCGCTCTCTTCAAGGCACTAGATGGTGCCGGTCTGATCGCAAGATTTCGCAAAGCCCTCAATGACTCAGCCGATCTGTCCGTGCTGGCCAACGAAGTGTCCAAGGCGCTCAAGGACGGTGGGAAGGCGGAGTTCGCCCTCAATCTTCTCTACAGCGACGAAGGTGAAAAGCTTAAAGTCCCAACCTACATTCATGAGGGTCTTCTCTGGCTGGCACAACAGTTGAAGCGCAAGGAAGCCGACATCATCGGCGATGTGACGGGGGATGCAGCATGACCGTTGCCCAACCGGCCAAGCCGGATGATGACATTGATGGCCACGTCGATGCTGAGATCGCCGCATGTCTGAACCTCACATCACCCCGTAGCTTCTTTCTGTTTGCTGGTGCAGGTTCCGGCAAGACGCGCTCGCTTGTCACCGCTCTTTTGCATATTCAAAAAACGCTCAGCGAGCCTCTGAAGCAGAAGGGACAGAGGGTTGGCGTCATCACCTTCACGAACGCCGCGAGCGATGAGATTAAGGGGCGCTTGCTCTTCGATTCATTAATCGATGTCCGCACAATTCACAGCTTCACATGGTCGTTACTCGAAGGGCTCAACCCCGACATCATGGAATGGTTG
>CABVRR010000088.1 GCA_902500705.1 uncultured Nitrospira sp. | reverse complement strand
TGGATGGTGGCCTTCGGATTCGGCCTGATTCATGGGTTTGGATTTGCGGCCGTGCTCACGGATCTTGGATTGCCTCAGGACTCCCTGTTACTAAGCCTCGTGAGCTTCAACATCGGGGTAGAACTCGGCCAACTCGCCATCGTCGCCGCCTTCTTGCCTTTCGCCTATCTGCTCCGCCGTTCATGGTCCTATCCGCGACTCGTGCTGACCGGCGGTTCACTGGCGGTCATCGCCATCGCACTCGTCTGGTTCACCGAACGAGCGTTTGACCTACAACTGTTTCCTCTGTAGCAGAATGCCCGTACCAAGAGCTCAGTGTGTACATCTAAAAATAGGATTCCCCATAAGGGTGACTGAGTTTGCGAATCTGCAATTCACTACTTGATGAACCCATCTCATCCTGGTGCGATATCAAGCATCCTGGTATGATGCAGGCCACATGAATTCATCCAGAAAGTGCGACCAATGCGAGAAGCCAGGTTTAGTTTCGCATGAAGGCAGCATGCTTCTCTGCATCGATTGCAATCTTAAATTCCAACAGGCTCAACAGATCGAGCATGACCGCTATACACGAGATATTAACTACCATCACGAAGAGATGGTATGGACAGCTGGACTTTCTAATGCCCCACCTCGATACCAAGAGCCCCAGCCGATAATACATACAGGTCCCATAACCAACCACAATATCCAAATCCATGGCAGTGTCGTGGGGGCAATTAATACGGGCCAGGTAAAGAACATGAATGTTGCCCTGGACCACGTTCAAACAAGTGGATCTCCTGAGCTTGCTACAAGACTTCAGCAGCTTACCGAAGCAGTCACGGCCTCGTCTGAACTATCCCAAGACTTAAAGAAAAAAGCATTCGATCAATTGGCCTTTCTCACAGAACAGGCTTCGTTGCCTCGTGAGAAGCGGAACGCATCAATTGGCGCAACGATCCTTGAAGGCCTTGAGCGAATCATAAACACCTCTTCTGGACTTCTGCGTATTTGGCAAGCAGCTAAGCCGCTTATTGAACAGCTTTTCTGACCAATCTTCACATCTCACGATAATCTTTATGTGTTCAGTCGCTGCCTGGATTTTCTTCAAAGGCTCAATGGCATAACGGATAAGGTTGTTATCTTTCCTATGGCTAAACTGTGACAGAACTATCGCACCCGATGTGGTTTCATCGGTTCTTCGCTTGTCTGGACTCCTCTATAAGTAATTGAGGACGAAACGATGAGGCAGCCGACGGTATGCCCTGTTCCGATGACGAAAAGGTTTGTACCAAGGATGTGAGTTCTGTATGGTGAGGCACACGCGAGACATTTTCAGAGACGTTTGGGTTGGAGATCTAGTGACATCCAGCGTTCGTCGTCTGATACCTCGCAGTACAGTTGTCAATTCGTAGGCATCGATGGATTCTGTTTTTCACTCAATCATCTTCAATCACGTATCGACCCCGTGCACGCAGGACTAACCCTCTCCATTGCGCTGATCGCGGGTGTCCTGGCGCAGTTGCTTGCCCGCCATCTCAATATCCCAAGCACCGTGCTCCTCCTCCCGCTCGGCGCAGCGGTGGGCCCTGAACTGCTCAATTGGGTTCATCCTGAGTCCATGGGCCACGGACTCTTCGATCTGGTCGATTTCGCAATCGCGGTCATTCTGTTTGAAGGCGGATTGAATCTGCAGTGGTCGCGTCTTCGTCGACAGGAAGCCCCCATTCGGCAGCTTGTGACCTGGGGGGCCGTGCTGACATTAATCGGTGCCACCCTCGTGGCTCATTTTATCCTCGAATGGTCGCTTGAGCATTCGCTTCTGTTCGGGAGTCTGGTCGTGGTTACCGGGCCGACGGTCGTCGCCCCGCTGGTCCGGAACATGCGCTTGCGCCCTCACATGCGCACCATCATCGAGGCTGAGGGCGTGTTGATCGATCCGATCGGTGCGGTCCTGGCCATTCTTGTCTTGAACTTTGTGCTGTCGCCTGCGGCTGAGACGCTGACGAGCGAGCTCTACCTGCTGGCCTGGCGGCTGGGATTCGGCATCGTTGCGGGGACGGTCGGCGGCTTTGTCGTCAGTCGGCTCCTCCGTTGGCCTGGTCTCGTGCCTCATGGCTACACGAATATCTTTACCCTCGCGATGACGTACGGACTGTTTCAACTGTCCGATCAGGTCATTCCCCAGAGCGGCATCCTTGCCGTTACCGTCGCCGGAATTCTGGTCGGCAACCTCGGAACTCAGGTCGACCGTGACCTACGGGATTTCAAAGACCAGATGACCATCATGTTGGTCGGATTATTATTCATCTTACTGGTCGCCGACATTCGATGGAACGATATCCTGGAGCTGGGACCGGCAGCCTGGTGGGCGGTCGCCGCGCTGATCTTTTTGGTGCGTCCTGCGAGCGTGTTCCTCTCGACGATCGGAACCGAACTCCCCCTGAAAGAGCGGCTTTTTCTGGCTTGGGTGGCTCCTCGAGGTATTGTCGCTGCGGCGATCGCGTCGCTGACCGCCGAGGCGATGCGACAAAAGGAACTCGAGGGCGGCGATGCCCTTCGGGCGATGGTCTTTATGACCATTGGGGTGACCGTTCTGCATGCGAGCCTCTTCGCTCGCCCCATGGCTCAACTCCTTCACCTTCGACTTCCCAATCGGGAAACGGTCGCGATCCTTGGAATTCGCGAACTGAGCTTGGCCGTGGCAACGGAACTCAAGAAGGGCGGTACGCCCGTTGTGTTCATCGACGCCGCGCCAAGGCATTGTCGTCTCGCCGAAGATGCAGGGTTTCCGGTCATTTTTGGAGATGCCCTGGAGGAACGCATCATGATGCGCGCCCGATTTGACAGTGTCGAGACGGTCATCGGACTGACGGAAAACGACCATCTGAACAGTCGGTTCATCACGCTTGCGCGCACGCTGTTCAAAGTTCCGAAGGCATATATGGCGGTGGACAGCCTAGATGGTCAGGCTGCCCCGGCCCATGTTCGACAGGCCGACGCCGAAGTGCTCTTTGAGGGGCCCCACGATATCGAACGATGGAACGTGCGCTTCCGGCAAGGTGTGGTGGAGATCTTGGAGTTCATCTTTACTGAACCGCCCAATCACAGCGTGACGGTCGACGGCAAGCTGGTGGAATCGAAGCGTATCGCAGAACAATTCGGCGAACTGTGTATCTTCTTGACGATTCGTACAGGGAAACGGACCCTCCCGATGCGAATGGGATACGTCCCTAAGAAGGGCGATCAAGCCTCTGTCGCGGTACACACGCATGAAAATATGAAGGCGTGTGACCAGTTGCGACAACAGGGGTGGATCCCCAAGCCGCCCGAAGATCCCCAGCCAGCTCCTGCCAAGTAGCGCCACCGCAAGCCGCGAAAAACGGCTGAACCGACGGAGACCAACCATGGTTCTTCGTCTGCCTCTGGATCCTCCGAAATTAATTGAGATTGATAACGATGCAGTACGATTGGAACCTAGAGGCTCTGGGTCTGTGGGATTTTCAAATCTCACAGTCGCCATCTTTCTAGAGGCAGCCGTCTCCCCCCTACTCTCCCTGTATCGGAACATACATGACATTTCCCTGCCGATTGACGAGCAGGAGGGCAAGGTCGCTCGGTTTCAACGGATCGGCGAGGCGTTGAAGAATGGAAAAGCTCGCCACATGCTGTCGGTTAAGTTCAAGTACCACGTCACCCGGTTGTAGGCCGGAGGCCTCGGCGAGGCTGCCTTCTTCAATATCCGTCACGACCACGCCATTGTTCACCGGCAAATCCATCTGCCTGGCCAGAGGAGGTGTCACGTCATCAAAAACTACACCGGCAAGCGGATGGACGGTTGAGGCCGTCGAAGCCGCCGCTTGGCTTTTCTTCGCCCGCTCACGCGGTGCTTCTTGAATGATCAAATCAGCCTGGTACTGCTTGCCCTCTCGAACGAGGTCCAGGCGATGTTTGCTGCCGACCAGCGATTGCGCCACCACGTTCCGCAGCTGGCCGCTGTCCATAATATCTTGGCCATCGAATCGCACCACGACATCGCCTCGTTTGAGGCCCGCTCGTTCGGCAGACCCCTTCGCCTGCACATCGGTCACGATCGCACCCTTGACATCCGGCAAGTGAAAAATCTTCCCGAGATGCGGGCTCACATCCTGCGTCGAGGCCCCCAAAAATCCTCGCACCACACGACCCGTCTTAATCAGACTTTGCATGGCGGCACGCGCCATGTTGCTGGGAATGGCGAACCCGACGCCGACGCTTCCGCCGGTGGGGCTTGCAATGGCCGTATTGATCCCAACCAACTCGCCACGGATATTGACGAGCGCGCCGCCTGAATTTCCCGGATTGATCGGCGCATCCGTCTGGATGAAGTCTTCCAAATCGGCCACGCCGACATCTGCGCGACCGACCGCGCTCACGATGCCGAACGTGACGGTACGGCTCAATCCCAGCGGATTGCCGATGGCCAGCACAAAATCACCGACAGCCAAGTGGCTCGAATTTCCCCACGTCGCCGTCGGAAGATTCGACGCCTGGATCTTCACCACCGCCACATCGGTTTTTGGATCCGTTGCGACGACCTTCCCTTTGAATTGGCGACGATCGGCCAAGATCACTTCCACATCGACGGCATCGGCTACCACATGGTTGTTCGTAATGATGTACCCATCTGGCGAGACGATCACACCTGACCCTTGCCCATACTGTCGACGAGTCGGCGGCTCCTTGAAGAGACCGAACGGCAAGGCGTCGTCGCTGAAGGCTTGATCACGGACCATCACGGTTGACGCGATGCTCACCACCGCCGGGATGACTTTATTCGCCGTGGCTTTGATCTGACTCTGAAAATCATGGGTGGTCACCGCCGGCGCATGCTGGCTGCCGGCTTGTCCTGATATAGGAACGACACAACTTCCGACAACCCCCAGGGCACAGACCCACTGCATCAGCCTACCGATCGTCACGCCATCAGCTCCTTCTTCAACGCTGCCATAAAAATGTGTGGATCAGCCTACCATGTTGGATCGTGGTGCGTATGTAGAATTCAATATGCCGAAATTCAACAGGCTTGAGTATCTGCTCCTTCTATCCCCTTGGAGCATACATGATGATGATCATGCCAACTAAACAGAGCATGGCTCCGATCGCGTCATACCTATCTGGTCGGATTCCATCCAGCCCCCAGCTCCAGAGCAAAGACAAGAGGATGAACATGCCGCCATAGGCTGCATAGACTCGCCCGAAATGTGCCGGCTGCAGAGTTGGAATGATTCCGTAACAAATCATTACCGCGGCGCCGACGGCGGCGTACGCCCAATGCCGGTTCTCCCTGATCGCAAGCCAGATTAAATATCCGCCGCCGATTTCACACAACCCGGCGAACACAAACAGCCCGAGAGAAACAGGAAGCGACATAGAAACCTCCTTTCAAGAGACGATGCACGACGCTTTGTACTCTCCCAGCTCTCGTTCCACCTTTAGACACCCCGGCCCGAATAACTTGCCAGTGGTCGGTATGCACATGCACGTGATCGTGCTCGATCTTTTCATAGACGTGGAGATGGCTGTGACCGGCTCGCACGAGGAGAACAAGACCCCGCGCCATAAGTATGGTGGCCAGAATTTCGTCGGCTCCCCAACGTCCGCCAAGAATCGACACGACCGCTATGCGGGCATCTGTGTTTCACACACTGCACCCACATCATTCTTGCCTCGGTCGGTCATCTACATGCCGATAAAGTTTGTGTTGAGCTGTCACAATATTGTCAATTAGAATATCTTGCCCAGACAGCTGTTGGATACACGTCCACGAAAACAGCCCATTTAACAGGACGGGCACGAGCCTGGACAGAAAAGGAGTCTGTGACAAGCGCTTAATAGAGACGCCCAGGCGGCACGAGGCGAGCGTTCCTCGGATCGCTCCGTTAGAGTGAATCGGGCTTCACCGGCATCGCGGTTCACGAGTTGGCGCAGAGAGGACAACATGGCTTCTCATCCTGAGTCCGACCTACCCACTGATATTGCTAATCTGAACTCCGAACAAACTACTCACTGCTCGCCGCTCCACTATTTCACGCCTAGCCAAGGGTCCATACCGCTGTCGATCGAGGATCTCACGAAACCCCAGTCACTCAGTGTCTCGGCCAATGTACTGGAAGGGATCCCGTCGATGGTAGCGGTTTTCGACCTCAACCTGAAGTACATCTATGCCAATCAACGCTACGTCGACATGGTGAATTCTGACAAACCCACCTGGCGAGGGCTGACGTTAGAGGAATATCTACCGGAACATCTGCACCCTATTGTTTTGCCCCGTATTCGCCGGGCCGCCAGTGAAGTCCTGGGTGTGCGCTACCGACTCAACATTCTGGGGAAAGACCAGGCCCATTGCGTCGTTGTGTCCTATCAACCGATCTTCAACCGTGTTGGCGAACCGGAGTTTCTGATCATGACTGGCAGCGATGTGACCGAGTTGGCCGCTGCCGAAGAAAAACTGGCCGCACTGCAGAAGTTCGAACTGGTCGCCCAGTTGGTCAGCGGTATCGCGCATGACTTCAACAATTTCCTGTCAGTGATTACCGGAGCCAGCTATCTGGCCCAGAAGAAGATTGATAACCCTGAAGCGCTCGCGCAAATCAAGACCATCGACAAAGTGGTCGACAAAGCGGTGGCCCTCACATCACAGCTGATGTCCTATGGAGGCAAGCAGATGCTGCGACCCACGGTCCTGTCCGTGCGCGAAACGCTGGAGGCCATCCAGGCACTACTCCGGACCTCGCTCCGCGATAATATTCACCTCTCGTTTGATTTCGGTAGTGACTCAGATCACATTCGTGTCGACAAAACCCAGTTCGAATCCGCGGTCCTCAACCTCATGCTCAATGCACGGGATGCCATGCCTAACGGTGGTACGCTGACCATCAAAACCAGACCGGCAACCCGATCGGAGACGGCCTGGCGGCCGGCCGAACTGACCGATCTGGAGCCCCAAGGGGTTTTGCTTGAAATTCAGGATACCGGCGTCGGCATGACGCCGGAAATCGCGCGGAAAGCCTTCGAGCCGTTTTTCACCACCAAGTCGCCCGGGCAGGGGTCCGGCATGGGATTGGCCATGGTCTACGGATTCCTCAAGCAAAGCGGCGGCGATATCGAGTTGAAGACCTCGATTGATCGAGGCGCCTGTTTCAGATTGTATTTCCCACGCGTTGAAGCGGCGGATGACTGTATCCGCGACGCCGAGATCAGACCACCCGCCACGTGGAAACGACTGAGCGTTCTTCTTGTGGAGGACGATCCGGACGTGGCCGATACGATGAAAAATATGATCGAAGAGATCGGGCACACCTGCCATCGCGAGACAGCCGCCCACGACGCGCTTGCCTGGCTGGACACCCATGCCGGCGCGACTGATGTCCTGTTGACTGACGTCAATCTTTCTGGGCCAAGCTCCGGTCTGGAACTATGCTCCACGGTGAAGTCGCGCTACCCGAAGATCCACATTGTCTGCATGTCAGCCATGCCTCAAGACCTCACGCTCCACGGTGACGTGCTGTTCTTATCCAAACCCATTCTGGAGAGCACCTTGCTCGACGCACTGCACGCTATCTAAACGAGGCTGCAAGCAGACTCTGTCTGCCCGCACTGTGGCAATCGAAGCAGGCATGATCGTGGGCCACGGCGGCCGGTGATTGAAAGAAGCGATCCGGCATTCAACGACTCCCTCCTCCATCACGTCAGCATCCTAGAGTGTCCTCCCTTGCTAGATGTCGAATCTCAACGATGGGAACCGCTGTGGCATAGCGCTGTTCGATCCATCGATACAAAACCGGCAGCACGATCAACGTCAGCGCCGTGGACGAGATCAACCCGCCGATCACGACGGTCGCCAACGGTCGTTGAATTTCAGAACCAGGTCCACTGGCCAGAAGCAGCGGCGTGAGTCCAAGAGCCGCCACAAGCGCGGTCATGAGCACCGGACGGAGCCGCAAGACCATCCCCGTCAAGACCGCCTCGTCAAGCGGCAGTCCCTGTGCTCGTAGTTGGTTAATGTAGGAGATCTTCACCACCCCGTTGAGAACGGCTACGCCGAAGAGGGCAATGAATCCCATGGACGCCGGAACCGAGAGATACAGTCCTCCGACCAAGAGTGCCGCAAATCCACCGATCATGGCAAAGGGAATCGCGAGGAGGATCAGCGCCGCCTGCCGAAGATTCCCGAACGTCAAAAACAAGAGCAGAAAAATGAGGCCGATCACCAGCGGGACCACGAGAGCCAGCCGAGCCATCGCATGCTGC
Organism: uncultured Nitrospira sp.; assembly: GCA_902500705.1. Lineage (GTDB taxonomy): Bacteria > Nitrospirota > Nitrospiria > Nitrospirales > Nitrospiraceae > Nitrospira_D. Next base: position 6,303 of record CABVRR010000088.1, on the reverse strand, counting down.
TGATTTTCGAACTGCCCTCCCCAGGTCACATAATAGCCAGGCGGCAGCGGCACCAACTCAGCCACTGCCGCCTGCGCCTCCTCAACAGCACCGACAAGGTCTCGCCCGATCACATTCGCTTCCACGACAATTCGGCGACTGGCCTGTTCCCGGCTGATTTGCGCCGGACCTTCCGCGATGTGAATATCGGCAAGCTCTCGCAGCGGGATCCGAGCGCCATCCGGCGCCGTCACCCACAAGGCTGCGATCGATTCGACGTCGATCCGGCGGTCATCCGGAAACCGTACCATGATCGGGAACCGCCACTGTCCTTCAAACACGTCTCCCGCTTCGATTCCGGCTCCGGCCGCTTCAATCACCCTCGTGATATCGGCCACATTGATCCCATGCCGAGCCACTTTTGATCGGTCGATATCAAGCTTCAAATAATAGAGACCCGAAACTTGCTCGACACGGAGATCGGAAAAACCTCGGACTTGCCGTACTATTCGAGCAATCTCGTCCGCCTTTGCGCGTAAGATCCCAAGGTCTTCACCGAACAGCTTCACCGCCACTTGCGATCGAACCCCGGACACGAGTTCATCGACACGCATCGCAATCGGCTGAGATAAGCCGAATGCAATGCCCGGGACTTGTTCCAACCGTGCGCGAACCTGCTCTTCAATCTGACTTTTGGTTCGAGTGTGCCGTTCGGATTCCGGCTTCAGCAACACGTACATATCGCTGAGCTCCATTCCCATAGGGTCCGTGCCCAATTCGTTGGCGCCGGTTCGAGAGACGACCGACCGGATATCAGGAATCTCCAATAGCGACCGTTCGACCTCTCCGGAGATTTTGAGCGACTCACTCAGGCTGATGCTCGGCAACCGCACCACATTCACGACGATCGACCCTTCGTCCATGATCGGCACAAACTCTCGCCCGATGAAAGGAATCAGCGCGATCCCCCCGACAAGCAGACCGGAAGCCGCCATGACGACAAGTCCGGTCTTCCGGAACGCTCCTTCCAAGAGCCATCGATACCATCGACGCCCCTGCATCAAAAAATGCCCACCTTCCTTGGCAAGGCGTGGCCTCATCAAGAGAAGGGCCAATACGGGAATGACGGTCATCGAAAGTACCAGCGAACTCAGTAAGACGATCACCACCGTCAACGCCAGAGGAATGAACATCTTGCCTTCGATGCCTTGCAGCGTCAGCAACGGCACAAAGGTGAGGGCAATGATCAATTCCCCGAAGAGACTCGGACGGCGCACTTCCAGCACGGCGCGAAGAATCACGGGCAGCCGTTCCGAGACGGTTCTCAGAGAAGTCTGCCTCTCAGATTGCTCGCTCAAGTGACGTTCTACGTTTTCGACCTGTACGATCGCCGCATCGACGATCATGCCCAACGAGATCGCCAACCCGCCCAGAGACATCAGATTGGCCGACAAGCCGGGTCGTTGCATGATCAGAAACGTGGCCAACGTGGCCAGCGGCAACATGAGGGCGACGACGAGCGCCCCCCGCACGTTCCTCAGGAACAGATACAGAACCAGCACCACGACCGCAGCCCCTTCAAGCAGCGCGCGCTCAACCGTTTCCAGGGCTCTGGTCACAAGTTCCAGCCGATCGTAAAACGGAGTCAGCGTCACCCCTGCCGGTAACACACGATTGATCAACGCAATCTTGTCCTTGACTGCGGACACCACCTCGCGACTGTTCCCTTCCCGCAGCATCACGGCGATTCCTTCCAGCACCTCGCCCGTTCCGTCTCGCGTCACCCCGCCCAATCTCACCGCATGCCCCTGGCGAACCTGCGCCACGTCTCTCAGATACACCGGCGTCCCTTGGCGAGCCGCTATCACGATTCGTTCCAAATCCTCGATAGACCGAGCCAGCCCTTGCCCGATGACGACCAGCTTGTCTCCGCCTCGTTCGATGTAGCTGCCCCCGGCGTTCTGGTTATTCTCCGTCACAGCCGTTTGAACTTGGCGCAACGTGAGGCCAAGACTGGTGAGCCTGTTTGGATCGACGAGCACCTCATATTGCTTCGCCAACCCGCCCAACGTATCGACATCGGCGAGTCCCGGCACCGCCCGCAGCATAGGCCGGATCACCCAATCGTGCAGCGTCCGCAAATCCCGAAGATCGTTCGAAGGCCCTTCCACCACATACATGAACACTTCGCTGAGCCCTGTGCTCACCGGGCCGAGCAGCGGTTCGACTCCTTGCGGAAGTCGAGATCGCACTTGAAGCAGCCTTTCAAAAATGAGCTGCCGAGCAAAATATATATCAACCGTATCCTCGAACACGACCGTAATCACCGAGATCCCGAAGCGCGACACCGATCGCAACTCTGTTTTGCCCGGCAGATTGATCAATTCAATCTCCAGCGGGAACGTCACGAGCCGTTCAATTTCCGGCGGAGCGAGCGCGGGCGCACGGGTGATGACTTGGACTTGGACCGGCGTCACGTCAGGAAAGGCATCGATGGACAGATGCGTGAAGGCAACGACCCCGCTGACGGCCAATACCACGACCCCGATGAGTACCAGCACCCGTTGTTCCAGCGAGACACGGAGCAGCGTTTCCATATTAGAGAGGACCTTCCATCGATATCTGTCCGCGGAGCGCCTCTGATTTCAACGCATAGCTTCCCTGGGCCACCACCTCGTCACCGTCCTTCACTCCGCTTTTGATTTCGACATAGTCGCCCGACGACTCCCCGATCGTAACGTCCCGAAATTCGAATCGATTATGACTCTGGACAGTAAATACGATGGTCCGGTTGCCGACCTGTTGAATAGCCATGCGTGGTACGGCCAACACCAATCGTTCCGGGATGAGGACCGTGACGTCGGCAAACATTTCCGGGCGTAAGCGTCGATCGGGGTTGGATAAATCAGCTCGCACCATGACCGTGCGAGTCATGGGATCGACCATTGCGCCGACATAGCTGATGGTGCCTCGGAAAACGGTATCGGGATAGGCCGCCACCCGCACCTCGATGGCGAGTCCCGTCCGCAATCCTCCCACCTGCTGCTCCGGGAAATCCGCACGGACCCAGACGGTCGAGAGATCGGCCACAGCGAACACCATCTTGTTGGAATCGACGACCTCGCCGACCGTGGCGTTCCGCTCGACGACTTCGCCGGAGAACGGAGATCGAAGAAACACCTGCGCTACTTCGGCATGTGGCAAAGTCTCGGCGCCCAGTCGCTCGATTTCACGTTCCGTCATCCCGAGCAGATGCAGTTTCTCTTCGGCTTCGTGGAGGTCAGCCTTCGCATTTTCCGCCTCGGCCTCGCGCCGCTGATGCTCTCCTGCTCCGATGGCCCCACGCTCCAAGAGCGCGCGAGCCCGTTCAAGCGAGTAGTCTGCGACCCGTACGGCTGTTCTGGTTTTGCGATAGCCGAGCTGCGCTTCTCCGAACGCGGGACTATCAAGCAGCAACAACCGCTCATCGGACTTAACGCGATCACCCAGATTGGCATACACGGCCACGATCCGTCCGGGAACACGGGCACTGAGGTGCGCGAGTCGATTCTCGTTCGGAAGAATTTTCCCAGCTTGCGCTTTCAAAGACATCTGCATTGGGCGAACGCTCACGCGGGCCGTCTGAAGCTGTGTCTGCATCGGACTTCCTTCCGAGAGTTCGATCACGCCGGACGGCACCGATTCGTGTGGCGACGCCGCTGAGACCGATGGCTTCGGCGCATCGTCTTGCTGAGGCCGACAAGACGCCCAGAACATGGCGACTATCGCAAGTCCGACAACAGGCCACGTGCTTCTTAAGAAGCCCTCACTCCCATAGGCCATCATGGCAACCCTCCTACGGCCTGTTCCAATCGCGCCAGCGCGAGGGAATAGTCGGCATGCGCCTGAGCAAACTCCAGAAGGGTCTGCCGATGGACGCGCTGCGCATCGATGACTTCCAGGAGACTAGCCGCTCCGTTTCGAAAGCTGAATCGCGCGATCTCCAGCGCCTCTTTCGCTTGATAGAGCAGTCCTTTTTCAAAGACCTGGATCTGCCGTTGTGCGGTTCGCATCGCTTGAAAATGTTGCATCACTGCCTGTTCCAGCTCCTGCTGTATTCGAACCTGTTCGGCTTGTGCCCGATGATGCATTCCCATGGCCGTACCGATTTCCCCCTGCTGTCGATACCACAGCGGAACCGGCACGCTGAGTCCCGCCACCACGGATTCATCGCCGGCCTCTCGATGGTACTGTCCGATCACCGCGATGTTTGGAATGCGGGCGGCGCGTTCGCGCTCCAATGCAAAGTGGGCTTGTTCCACCGCTTTCTCCTGTCGCCGAATCGTGGGGTGACGTCCAAGGGCCTGCTCGGTCAACGCAGCAAGGTCGAGCCCTGACCTGATCGGTTCAAATTCTCCCTGAACAGAGAATGACTCGCCCAGAGCTTTTCCCGTCACACGATTCAGATTCGTGCGGGCCACCAACTGCGCATTCTCAGCCCTCGCCAGATCTTTCTGAGCCTTTTGCAGTTCGACCGTCGCTTTGATCAGCTCAAACTTCGGCGACTCTTTTGTCTCGACTCTCGCCGTGATCAACCTGACCAAGTCTTCGACCGTTGTGAGATTATCTCCGGCCAGCTGTGCATCCTGTTGCGCGAACAGCAGCTGAAAGAATGCCGTCTTGACCTCTGCCGTCAATACGACCTTGGTCTCTTCCAGGCCGGCGAGCGCCCCTGAAACCCCTGCGTCGGCAGCCCGTTGCCGAGCCTCCCGCTTCCCCGGCCATTCCAATGGCTGCTGGAGGGTAATCGTCCGCTCCGCAATCGCGACACCGGTGCGTGGATCTCGAATCGAGCCGCGCCCGACCATTCCACTCACGGTAGGATTCGCGTAGGCGGCTGCAGCGACCCGCCGGCCTTGGTGTTCTTCAAGCAGCGCTTCCGCTCCGTTCACGAGGGGGCTGTGCGTGAGCGCAAGGGTCAGGGTTTCGGTCAATGAATATAATCTGATTGGTTGTTCAGCTCTGCACGCCATGTCGGCCGACAAGCCGACGCCTGCCAGGCCAGACAGCGCAAACACTACGATCAGTCTGTACTGAATCATAAAACCTCTCTTCCACGAACAGTCTGATTCGGCTGCGAATGGGCATGACCGCAACCGACACAGGTACCCGTGACGATAGGACTCAACGGAAGAACGTGTACCGGTTAGATGAAACGAGCGGGTGGTGCGCGGGGAGAACGCGTGTAAAGGATCGGCTCAGATAGCTGCGCAAGGGAGGTCTTCCGATCGATGCGGACTGATCGCTCCATATCTGAAACCGCAGCAGACACAAACCCAAATGCTTGTGCGACAAACGGCTTGAGCGATTTGCGATCCGTTGATTCGTTCAGAAGCGAGAGGCTGAACTCAACATGACTGTCGCCGGGGTGCGAGAACTGTACGAGAGTGCCGGTACCGCTTTGCGCAGCCCCCTCTGCCCGATCAATCTGATGGTGGCGGTCGAACTCACAATCAAGATCCGGAGACCATACCGTATGGACGGTCCCGCCGTGAACGTGACCGACTTCTCCATGCCGATGGTCCGCTTCAGGATGGACATGAAACAGGGGAGCCGCGAGCATCCACAGAGACGCCCAGGCTAAGATAGCCACACGAGACCAAGAAAGCGCTTTATACCGTTGTTTCATTTTCTTCATAAGGCTAGCACAGTTGCCCAAACGCATCAATTGAGGAACGACTCCTTGTCTACTCACATGGTACGATCCATCACTATTCTTTCAGACATCGCGATGTAACATCTCTCCATGCCATCAGAGCGTACCAACCAGCACCTCCCACGCGGAATCTGGGTCCTCGGATTTGTCAGCCTATTCAATGTCACAGACACTCTATGCAGGAGATGCTTCCAGAGTCGTGTTTTGCTAGAACATGGAAGATGTTGTCTCTACTGGATCATAGAACGATCAGTCTACTGTTCGGTTCTCATAGCAGGAGACAGTGGCTATTGCCGGAACGCGACTCACGAGCCGATGATACGGTAGGATGAGACACAAAGACTGACTCACCGAGGATTCACGCATGAGCGACGACGACCGGGTATCTCGACCACAGGCCGACACAGATCCACAAGAAACCCGTGAATGGTTGGACTCCCTCGAGTACGTACTCGAGCAGCACGGCATCGATCGGGCGACCTATCTGTTCGAACGGCTTCGTGATCGGTTGGGTGAACGCGGCGCGACGGTCTCGCAATCCATCAACACCCCGTATGTCAATACGATTCCTGTATCTCAGCAGCCTCCCTACCCAGGTAATCTTGAGTTAGAACGCCGAATCCGCAGCC
>CABVRR010000087.1 GCA_902500705.1 uncultured Nitrospira sp. | reverse complement strand
GGGAATGCCCAACTGTTTGGCGGCGCCGGTCACGATTGGCTTGAAGCCTCGCAGGGGCACGATCGGTTGTATGGACAGGATGGGCGGGATATTTTGCTGGGCGGTGGGGGCGGCGATGATGTGTTGGAGGGCGGGGCAGGCGAAGACCTGTTGAAAGGCGGATCGGGTCATGATGTGTTGCGTGGTGGGGCCGATGATGACGCGGTTCAGGGCGACAGCGGCAATGATATCGTGCTCGGTGAGGACGGCAACGATGTTGTGGGCGGAGACGCATCAGGAACACCCACGGAATTAATGGGGCACGATTATGTGGACGGTGGGGAAGGGGCGGACTGGGTCTTCGGCATGCTCGGGAACGATCATCTATTGGGCGGGGTGGGCGATGATCGCCTCTATGGAGATCAAGTCTCGGACGCCTATCCTGCCTTTGCTTACGACTGGCCGGGGATCATGACGCCGAGTACGCCCAGTTACTTTTTCAATACGACCGGTGGCACTGATTTTCTTGATGGAGGAGACGGGAACGATTATTTGCAAGGCGATGCGGGAGATGATGTGTTACTCGGCGGAGTCGACGATGACCAGCTCTATGGAGATGATCCGACGGTGGCCGGTGTCCAGCCAGGAAATGATCTCTTGGACGGCGGGACGGGAATCGACCATCTCTATGGGGGTGGAGGGAACGATACGCTGGTGGGTGGCGCCGGCAACGACACGCTTATCGGAGATTTCAGCGACGATCTCGTCGGTGGCGACGATACCCTCGACGGCGAGGCTGGTAATGATGAGTTACAAGGGGGACGTGGAAATGACGTGCTTTCTGGAAGCACGGATCGCGTGACGATCCAGAATTGGTACAGCGGCGCGACGAATCAAGCGGAAACGATTCAAGCCGGTGATGGACAAATCCTCCTGAGTATGCAGGTCGATCAATTGCTTCAGGCGATGGCCTCGTTTACGCAACAGACGGGTTTGACCTGGGATCAAGCCATCGATCAACGGCCGCAGGACGTTCAAACTGTGCTCGCCGCAAGCTGGCAGTAAAAAATCGACAGGCTGATGGGTGCGAAGGGACGGAGGCCAATACGTATCATTCGCGAAAACGTTTGGTCTTCTAGCATTGATGTCCTAAGATGTCACAATGCCGGTTAATGCAGTAAGTGTTTCTTCCCAACGACAAGATTTCGAACGACCAGCCAGTGCATCAGACCCGACGGATACGGGGCTGACCTGCCTGCTCATTATTGCGCGATTTCATGATTTGCCTGCCGACGGCGCGCAACTACGGCATCAGTTTGCGCAGTCCGGACACGTCCTATCCGAGACCGATCTGCTTCGTGCCGCCAAACACGTGGGATTGAAGACCGGTCTGCTCAAGATCACGTGGAGCACACTTTCCGGGACGCCGCTGCCTGCTATGGCGAAGCAGAGGGATGGGCGTTATGTCGTCCTTGCGAAGGTCGAAGGTGAAAAGATTCTCGTACAAGATCCCGTCGAGGCGCGCCCGCGCATTCTCTCCCGCGAGCAATTCGAACGCACATCGACCGGAGAATTGTTGCTCTTTACGAAGCGGACCATGATTCGTCCGCAAGACCTGAAATTTGATTTCACCTGGTTCATCCCTGCCATCGTCAAATACCGCACGTTCTTCGGCGAAGTGTTGATTGCCTCGTTCTTTCTTCAGCTTTTTGCCCTGATCACGCCGCTGTTTACACAAGTCGTGATCGATAAAGTACTGGTGCACAAGGGGTTCACGACGCTCCATGTGTTGGCCATCGGCATGATTGCGCTGGCGATCTTCGAGGCACTCGTCGGTGGACTTCGGACCTATCTGTTTGCCCATACGACAAACCGGATCGATGTCGGTCTTGGTGCCCAGCTCTTCCGGCATATCCTGGCACTCCCGATTGCGTATTTTGAGGCCCGCCGCGTCGGCGATACGGTCGCCCGCGTACGCGAGTTGGAACAGATCCGTCAGTTTTTGACGAGCCATTCCGTGACGGTGGTGCTGGATGTCGTCTTTACTGTTGTCTTTCTGACCGTGATGTGGTTCTACAGCCCCGCGCTGACGCTCGTGGTCATGGCGTCGCTTCCGCTCTACGCCCTGTTGTCGCTGGCCATTACGCCGGCGATTCGAGCGCGTGTGCATGAAAAGTTCAACCGTGGAGCAGAGAACCAAGCGTTTTTAGTCGAAGCGGTCAGTGGCATTCAGACGGTGAAGGCCATGGCGGTCGAGCCGCCGCTCTTGCGGAAATGGGAAGAGCAGTTGGCCGGCTATGTGCGGGCAAGTTTTCGCGCGACGAGTGTCATGACGATCGCCGGTCAATCCGCAACCTGTATTCAGAAGGTCACCACGGTGGCAGTGTTATGGCTCGGAGCCTATCACGTGATCGATGGAGCTCTCAGTATCGGGCAGTTGATCGCCTTCAACATGCTGTCGGCACAGGTGACGGGGCCGATCCTACGGCTGGTGAATCTGTGGCAGGAGTTTCAACAAGTGGGGGTCTCGATGCAACGACTGGGTGATGTGCTCAATACCCAGCCGGAACCATCGTATCACTCGAATCGAACGACATTGCCCCATGTCGTGGGACAGATCCGTTTCGAAGCCGTGACATTTCGGTATCGACCGGATGGACCAGAAGTCGTTCGCAAGCTGTCGTTTTCTGTGGAGCCAGGACGCATGATCGGGATCGTTGGGCGTTCGGGATCCGGGAAGAGCACTATTGCCAAATTGTTGCAGCGTCTGTATGCGCCGGAACGAGGACGTATCCTGGTGGACGGCGTGGATGTGGCGCAGGTCGATCCGGCATGGTTGCGCAGACAGGTCGGAGTGGTGCTACAGGAAAACTTTCTTTTCAACGGCTCGATCCGAAGCAATATTGCGCTGACCGATCCTGGCTTATCCATGGAGCAGGTGATTCAAGCCGCGAACATGGCCGGGGCTCACGAGTTCATCATGGACTTGGCGGAGGGGTACGACACGCTGGTCGGAGAGCACGGCTGCACGCTCTCGGGCGGGCAGCGACAACGAATCGCTATTGCACGGGCCTTGATCGCCAATCCACGCATTCTGATTTTTGATGAGGCGACCAGCGCATTGGATTATGAATCTGAAGCGGTGATCCAACGAAATATGGCGCAGATTTGTATCGGGCGTACGGTCGTTCTCATCGCGCATCGGTTGAGTACCGTGCGGTCCGCACACCGTATTTATGTCATCGACAACGGAGAGATCATTGAGGAAGGATCGCATGAGGAATTGCTTCGCTGCGGCGGATTCTACGCGCAGCTACAAGCACATCAAGTCGGCAACGGGTAACGGATTCTGAGATGGCGTTCGAAGCGTTCACTCGGCAATGGGTGGTATGGAAAGCGGCGTGGCAGGCTGAATCATGCCGACCGACCGGTGGCTCCGTTTCAACCGGACCAGCCATGGAGTTTCTTCCGGCGGTGCTGGAGATCCAGCACACGCCTCCCTCCCCGATCGGTCGAGCGCTTCTCTGGACGATGCTGGCTGTGTTCACGACGGCAGGAGTGTGGGCCTCGGTGGGGCGGATCGATATCGTGACCACGGCGCAGGGCAAGATCATTCCCAGCGGTTATTCAAAGCTTATCCAGCCGTATGAAGCAGGAGTCATTGCATCGATCCATGTGCAAGACGGACAAGTCGTGAAACAGGGTGAGGTACTGATCGAACTGGATGCGACACTGAATCGAGCCGACCATGATCGGGTCTTCAATGAATATCGAGCGGCAAAAGTGGACGCCGCCAGACTGCGGTCCCTGATTAAGGGACAGTCTACGTTCGAGGCGCCTCCGGGGGCAGAGAAAACCTATGTTGTGTTGCAGCAGCAGTTGTTGCGCGATCAACTGACCGAATACCAAGCTAAGGTCGCTGCAGCGCAACATCTGATCGATCAGCGGCAGGCAATGCTCGAACAAACGAAGGAGAATATTCTCCGTTTGGAAGCTCTCGTGCCGATGGAGACGGAACGTGTCGATGCTTATAAGCGGCTCCTCGAACATGAGGCGGTGACCAAGATGGACGTGCTGCAGGCCGAAGGTCAACGAATCGACAAGACGCAAGAGTTAGCCGGACAGCAGCAGAAACGCCGACAAGATCAAGCGGCGCTTGCCGAAGCCGAGCATCACTATCGGGCAATGGCGTCGGAATTTCAGCAGGTCAAACAGGCAGAACTTTCGGCACTTGAAACCAAAGCGGCTTCCCTTGCGCAAGAGGTCACCAAGGCCGGTCAAAAAGCCGGTTTGCAGCGGTTGACTTCGCCGATCGACGGCGTCGTCCAGCAAGTCGCGGTGCATACGATCGGCGGCGTCGTCACGCCGGCTCAGCAGTTGCTCATGGTCGTCCCTCATGACCATCCCATCGAAGTGGAGGCACAGGTTGAAAACAAAGACGTCGGGTTTGTGACGGAAGGACAGTCGGTTGAGATTAAAGTCGAAACATTCCCGTTCACCTTGTACGGCACGATTCCGGGTCATGTGCGGACGGTCTCTGACGATGCGGCTCCTCTTGAAAAGATTGGACTCGTCTATCCGGCCAAAGTCAGTATGGATCGTTCGACGATCGAGGTCGAGGGCAAGTCGGTGAAACTGTTTCCAGGGATGTCAGTCACGGTTGAGATTAAGACCGGCCAGCGCCGTATTCTCGATTATCTACTAAGTCCCTTGCTCAAATCTTTGGATGAAAGTCTGAGGGAGCGATAACGGATGACTTCATCACTGGCGCTGTTGGTGCTCTGTCTGTTTATCGGTTCTGTGTTCACACCGAGTCTGGTACAGGCCGACCTGTCGATAGGAGAATCCGGCAGTCCATCGCAGACCCAACTGCTTCAGCCGCTCCGCCTTACGTTGAAAGATGCGTTGGCGGCCGTGCTCGACAACAACCCTGACGTGCTGCTGTATAAGGAGCGGATTCTTGAAGCTCAAGGTCACGTGCGGACGCAGTTGGGCGCGATGTTTCCCTCTATTTCAGCCGATGTCAGACAAACCAGGCGAACGCAATTTCTCGGCACGATCGGGCTTTCTCCGATGCGCACCGATCCGTTCAGCATCTTCGATGCCAGGATCAGCGCGACACAGAACCTGTTCAGTCTCAGCTTGATTCAACGTTGGCGGGCTTCGCGTGAATCGCTGCGCATGACGGAGCAGGAATCGGACGCCAAGCGGTTCGATATGATGGCGACGGTGGCCTTGGTCTACATGGAAGGAGTGAAGGCCATGACCGCAGCCGGCATGCATGAGGCGAATCAACGGACCATGGAGGAATTACTCGAAACGGTCAGACAACGACAACGTGGTGGAGTCGCCACGGGGCTGGATATCGCCAGGCTGGAGGCGCAATTGGCAAGTGAGCGGCAACAAGGATCCTCCGTGCGCTATGACCTTGAACATGCCACACTGAGTCTCATCAATCTCCTGGCCTTGCCAACGGAGATCCCGCTTGTCTTAGCCGATGCATGGTTGACGACGGTAGAGGCAGTCCCGACCACGCAGAGGGCGGTGGAGGAAGCCTTGAACCAACGTCCGGAGATTCAGGCACAGTACACCCGTGTAAAAGTCTCGGAATTGACGTATGCATCGATCACGGGAGAACGAGTTCCGTCGTTGGTCGCCCAGGGCGATTATGGATTGGTCGGCAATCGGTGGAACAACACGCTCGATACGTACAATATGGGACTGGTCCTCAGATTCCCATCTTTGATGGTGCCCAACGCGAAGGGCGTGTCGCCCAGGCCAGAAGTCAGTGGCGGCAAGAATCCTTGCGTCTGAGATCGGTGCTCAACCAAGTCAAGATGGAAGTGCACGATGCACTCGCTTCACTGGCAGCCGCACAGGAACAGGTCGGCATCGCGCAGATTGGGTTACGGCTGGCGACTAAAGAGCTGGATCTCGCGCGAGAACGCTATACCGTCCTGACCTCCAGCAGTCACTTTGAACTCACCAACGGACTGTCGTCGGTGGCTCGCGCCAGAGACAATCTTGTCAACGCGCTCTTTCAACTCAACGCCGCTCGAGTCAATCTGGCTCGCTCGACCGGAAGCCTGCATGCGCTGAACTAGTCGGTATTGACGGAGTGAGTGTGTGAAGGCCTCAGCGCGATGAGGAGTGGACACGAGTCTGCAGGGGGCATCTGGTCACATCCATTCAACGGATGTCGCGGTTGCGAGTAGCTGACCTGCCTACCTGACTATTCGCTACGGTCATCCATTGACCCGTTGCAACTCAGCTTGCCTGGTTTGACGATACTCGCCTCATTGGCGTCTCCACCGTTTTGCTCAAAGAGTTTAGATTCTGTAAGGCCTTGACTTGATTAGTTATTTCACTCACACTCGCGACATGTACGATCAGTCTGAACGTGATCTGCTGCATCAGTTAGCCGATCGGGCTGGGATTGTGGCCGACTACTATGACATCGCCGGCACTCACCATGTCACGACGGATGAGACGCGACGGGCCATCCTCGCGGCAATGAATGTGCGCGTGGCGAATCGTGAAGAACTCATCGCGGAACTCGAGGCGTGGGATCACCGGTGGTGGCTCAGAGGGTGTGAACCGGTCCATGTGGTTCGGTTAGGTCGAGAAGCCGGTAGCTGGTCACTGTATGTGCCGTGCGAAAGTTCGGAGGAGGCCGCGCTCCACGTTCAGTGGTCACTGAGTGCGGAGAGCGGAGCGAAACAATTTGAGCGAGCAGAAGGGCCGGGATGCAAGATCGAAGAGGTTCGTACGATTCGGGGACAGCGGTTTGTTCGTGTTGTGTTGGCGTTTCCCCAGGATCTTCCGCTTGGCTATTATTCAGCCAGCGCCTATGCAAAGGGAGATGGACGGAGCACGGAGACATCGTTCCAGCTCATCGTCGCGCCGGAACGTTGTTACATTCCTGATGAACTTCAGCAGGGCGTACGATGGTGGGGCATGGCTTTGCAACTCTATTCATTGCGGAGCCATCATAATTGGGGAGTCGGTGATTTTCGCGATTTGGGGGCCATCGTCGAATGGGCAGGAAAGCGTTTGGGCGCTGCGGTCATCGGGCTCAACCCTCTCCACGCGCTCAAAAATACCAAGCCGTATCACATCAGTCCCTATTCACCGACCAGCCGCCTGTTTTTGAACGATCTGTATATCGACGTCACCCAGGTTCCAGAGTGCTGGATGGGGCCGGATGTGCGGCGGCGGCTTGAGGATCCGGCGTTTCGCTCGCGAATTGACGCGGCACGGCGGTCCGAATTGGTCGATTACGATGCCGTGCGGTCGATCAAACGCGAGGTGCTCGAACTCTGCTATCAGGCATTTGTGCAGAATAATTTTGAAGGGGTCGAGCCAGAACTGATACCGAAGACCGATCGAGGGAGAAGCTTTCGGCAGTTCGCCGCGCGAGAGGGAGAGCTCCTGGCTCACTATGCGTTGTTCCAAGCGCTGGAGGAAGAGCAGCAATCCGCTCCCTCGGCATCGATGATCTGGGAGGATTGGCCTGAAGCGTACCGAATCCGAAACTCGGACGTGATGGAGGAGTTTCGGCGTCGACGGATGCCGCGGGTGCGCTTCTTTCAGTATTTGCAATGGCTGGCCGCAGAGCAGCTGCGTGAGGCCGTGAATAAAACGCACGAGGCTGGCATGCCGGTCGGCTTGTACCATGACTTTGCACTGGGAAGTGATCGCTATGGCGCCGATGGATGGCTGAATCAAGAGGTCTTGGCCCTCAAGGCTGACTGTGGCGCGCCTCCTGATGCATTCGCCCCTGAAGGGCAAAATTGGGGACTCTCTCCGCTCGATCCCTTACGGCTGCGTGAGAGCGGATACCGGTATTTCATCCAATTGCTCCGCAATAATTTGCGTTATGGCGGGGCGATACGGATCGATCATGTCATGGCGATCTTTCGACTGTTTTGGATTCCCCGTGGCTTGCCGCCCGCGCTGGGAACCTACGTGCATTACCGGGATGATGAACTGCTGGCGATTCTGGCGCTGGAAAGCGTGCGGGCGAAGGCCGTCGTGATCGGCGAAGATCTCGGAACCGTTCCCGATTGGGTGCGTGATCGATTGGGATCGGCCGGAATCTTGTCCTATCGAGTCTTTTATTTTGAGCGAGAACCGTGGGGAGGATGGAAGCCTCCGGCTCACTATCCGGCTCAAGCGCTTGCGGTTGTGACAACCCACGACCTTCCGACACTGGTCGGGTATTGGGAAGGTGTGGATATCGAGACGCGATCTGCATTGGGTCTCTTCCCATCGGAAGATGCTCGAAACGCCATGTGGGCTGATCGGCATCGTGAAAAAACGGGGATTCTCGCCGCATTAAAGTCCGAAGGGCTTCTGCCTGTTGGGCTGTCCGATGATCCCGGCCAGGTGCCGACGATGACGGCTGAGTTATTGGAAGGGGTGCATCAGTATCTGGCGCGTACTCCGGCGTGGATTGTTCTCGCCAGTATCGAGGATATCATCGGCACACGAGTGCAGGCGAATCTACCAGGGACATTGGACCAGCATCCGAACTGGTGTCGGAAGCTGAGCCTGACGGTAGAGGACTTGGTACAAGATCCTCGTTTCGAACGGCTTGCAACGGTCTTGCGTTTGACCCGCCCTCTTGTGTAAGTAGTTTTATGAGAGAGCTCGCCGGTTCTTGATGCTCTCGACTCACGGCTCTGATTTTTACCAAGGCGAAGCGAGTCTATGACTGCCATGACGCATCGTGACCGCCTCGTCCTTGCTCTTGCGACTGCCTGTTTTCTTATTATCGTGGTCATCGAGGGTTTCGCGCCGGTCAACGTGGTCGGGGCCTATGGATATGTGCTGCCGATTTTATTAGTGACCACCGTTCGAAATCGGACCATCATGTTGGTGACCGTGCTCGCGTGTGTCATCGCGACGTATTCCGGGCTGCTTCAACCGACGAAACCCGGCCGATTTCAAGCCGCGATCATTAATCGGAGCGTCGTCGTCGGCGTCTTGCTGTTGGTGGCGTATCTGGGAGTGAGTTGGGAAGAACGAAAGGCACGGGAGGAGGGGGCGAGAGCTGCGTTGTCTCAAGAAACCGAAAATCTGCTCAAGGCCAATACG
The DNA here is from genome assembly GCA_902500705.1 of uncultured Nitrospira sp. Classification (GTDB taxonomy): domain Bacteria; phylum Nitrospirota; class Nitrospiria; order Nitrospirales; family Nitrospiraceae; genus Nitrospira_D. The sequence goes on along the minus strand of CABVRR010000087.1, from coordinate 5,528 downwards.
CAACTGGTTCAGGCGAAAGATCAATTGAATCGGTCAGAACGATTGGCGGCGGTCGGACAGCTCGTGGCCTCTGTCGCACACGAGGTGGGGACCCCGCTCCACTCGATCGCCTGGCATGTACAAGCGCTGGCTGAGGAGCCCGGTGTCACGCCGGACATGAAGAAGCGAGTGGCCATCATCGATGATCAGCTCACGCGCGTGGTTCGCATCATTCAAGATTTATTGTCGTCCACTCGACCGCGCCAGCCTGAGCCGAAATGGCTTTTGGTAGAAGAGGTGGTCAGCCCTTCTGCGGTCTTGATGGAGCCGGCCTTTCACGAGAAAGGGATCGTGCTGACGGTTGATAGCCCCAAAGACCTTCCTCTCGTATGGGCGGACAAGGAAAAAATTCATCAGGTGTTGGTGAATGTTCTGGCCAATGCGCTGGCCGCAACCTCCGCACAGGGGAACGTCGTCATCACGACGGGAAGTCGCGAAGCCACGTCAATCGAACTAGACCGTGGTCGACTGGTTGCCGACGGCATGTCGCCCTGTGTGATTACGATTGAGGTGCGGGATACGGGGTGCGGTATGCCGGACGAAGACATGCAGAAAGCGTTCGAGCCGTTTTTTACGACCAAGGCTATCGGCAAGGGAACCGGCTTGGGACTATTCTTGAGCCGTGAATCGGTGATGGCGCATGGTGGCCATCTCGCGCTGACGAGTGAACTGGGGCACGGCACGATCGTGACGATGACCTTACCGGCGATGCAACGAGAGTCTATGCAGAAGAAAGAGGAGGTGTGATGCAACCAGCGACGATTCTGGTAGCCGATGATGATGCGGTCGCACGTGAACTGTTGGCGGAGGCTCTCAGGAAGGAAGGGTACCACGTCGAGGCGTTTTCCGGCGGAGAAGAGGTGATCGCGCGTGGGCGCCAGGGACGGGTCGATTTAGTGTTGACGGATATCCGCATGGGCGCGGTGGATGGGCTCACGGTGTTGCGGGAGTTCAAGCGCGTGAGTCCGAATACGGCCGTAGTCGTGCTCACCGCATTCGGTTCGTTGGAGGGCGCGATCGAAGCCATTAAACAAGGCGCCTACGATTACCTGGCCAAACCGTTCAAGAAAGAGGATATCAAGCTGGTGGTCAAGCGGGGATTGGATCACTGTCGCTTGCTCCAAGAGAATGCGCGGTTTCGTGAAGAGTTGAAGAGCAAGGGCGACTGGTCGCCGTTGGTGGGCAGTAGTACGGCGATGTTGGAGGTGTATAAGCTGGTGGCCCGAGTGGCAGAGAGCAAAAGCACGGTCCTGCTCCAGGGAGAGAGCGGAACCGGTAAAGAGCTGATTGCTCGGGCTATTCACACGAATGGCTCCCGTCGGGAGAAACCGTTTGTCCCGGTCAATTGCGGCGCGTTGCCCGATACCTTGCTGGAATCGGAAATGTTCGGATATGAGAAAGGAGCTTTCACCGGGGCAGCGGGGACCAAGGTCGGACTCTTTGAGTCGGCCAATGGGGGGACGCTGTTTCTCGACGAGATCGGTGAGTTGGGGCAAGCATTACAAGTCAAGTTGTTGCGGGTCATGCAGGATCAGGAAGTCCGACGAGTCGGGGCCACGACATCTATCAAGGTTGATGTCCGAATTATTGCCGCGACCAATCGAGATCTGGAACAGTTGGTCAAGGAAGGGAAGTTTCGAGACGACTTGTTTTATCGATTGAAAGTCGTTCCGATTACCTTACCGTCGTTGGTTGAACGGCGTGAAGATATTCCGATGCTGGTGCATCACTTCTTACAAAAATGCGCAACTGGGACAGACCATGCCGTGCGGGGGGTCCTGCCGGAAACGATGACGCTCTTGACGCAATATCAGTGGCCCGGCAACGTTCGAGAGCTTGAGAACGCGATTGAACGCGCCGTGTCATTGAGTCATGGTCCTCTTCTGACGCCTGAGGACTTACCTGAGGTGATTCGTCAGGGTGCAACAGCAGAAGCCGATGCGCAACAATCCCACGTCAATCAGATCGAAGAAGTGTATCTGACCTTAGAGGAAGTGGAAAAACGTCATTTGACCAGGGTGCTCAAGGAGACAAAGGGGAATAAAGTAAAAGCGGCAAAGATCCTTGGGATCGATAGGCGAACGCTCTACCGTATGGCAGAGCGTTTCGGCCTGGATCTTGGCGAAGAAGTTGAGGGAGCTGAAAGAGAGCCTGTCTAGGGTTTTGATCTGTAAAACGTATCTGTCGTGTAGGTCGTCTGTACGATTTTCAGCTCATTCTTGATCAAGCGCAGCTTGTTTTCGGCACTTTGAGGAATCTGAGGTGCCGTTGGACCCCAGCTCTGAAACATACTTTGCTTGCCTTCTGATGATACTTGTAGGCGGAGTCTAGAACTCTGATCGGTTTCTGGTGTCACGGAGGCCTCAGCGCGGCTTCTCACGACGCCGAACCGACCTCTGACCAGCCAATCCCATACACTGGGTTCTTCACCTCTGTAGCCTGTCTGGAGCTGAGAGTTCTCGCTCCAATCTACAGATTTATAGTCGTCATCCATTAACACTTTTGTTACAGCCGCCTTCACGCGATCGGCCGGCGCGGGCAACGTCACGTCAACAACATCAGGTTGAACCGGGTGCTGAACACCGGCACAACCAAATACGACAAGAGCAAGGGCGACGATGGCGAGAGAGTCCTTTCGGATCATTTTGTTCTGGCCTCCTTCAGACGGTAGACAAGGTGAGTATCGGTCTGCGTCACTCCTTCTATCCGATGGATACGACTCAAGACCAACTGGGTCAACGCATCTTGGTCCGGTATGTCAACGATGGCGATGATATCCGGCTTTCCCCAGCAGGGATCAATGGTTTTGATCTCTTGAATGTCTCCCAGCGCTTTCACGACAGCAGCGGTCTGGCCTGGTACGACATTGATCAGCACGTAGGCCCGATCCGACATGCCCTGATCTCCAGGAGCAGGACCATGAATCGTATACGGAATGGCCCCGGGAGAGGGCTGCGTTATAGCAAAGCCATTTTTCCCTGTCAACTCGGGTTTGGTCTTGATGGGTTTGGATGGCGGCATGATAGAAGGAATCCTTTTAAAATTTGGTTTTGCCATGGTCTCATTTCGGCGCAACGAGCACCTCGACCCGGCAGTGCTCGCTGACGCTGGTTAAGGTGGTTTCTAGCCGCTTTGGGCTGCCGATGCGACCTTCCGGATCGTACATGAAACAGAACAAAATCGAACATCGTCCTTGTGTGCGATAATACGCAGTGTCCGCCGTGACCTGATCGGTCAGTTCCTTCATGGTCAATCCGGGTCCGGTTTTCTTTGCCACCACGGCGATCTGATCTCGATTGACAAGAAGCGTCGTTCGTGGCGCACCGCCTGTGTAAGGTGGCGTCCATTCGTCGGTCGAGACTTCATCGAACTCCACTTTCAATAACGCGCATAAGAGGTCCTGGAGGTCATGGTCGTCATCGACCTCCAGCGTGGGGCGATAGTCTTTCCGAAGACGGAGCTGGCGGGCTACGGAGTGAAAGCGAAGGCAGACTTTTCTGACGAGCATGAGCGGGTCCTGATCGAGCGCAGGCTCGATCACGCGCGCGATACTCAGGCCGATAGCTTGTGTTTGTGTCGGCGGGTCATCATGTGGAGTGTGGACAATTCTGGAAGACGTCGAGGGAGATTCCTCTACAGACATCGATGGGTTGGTCACCTCCTGAGGAGGGGAAACAATAGGAGGGTGCATCGGTTTCGAGGGAATGCTTGGCACTGTGATGGGGAGGGTAGGTGCATGTGCGACCTGCATCGGTTTGTCAGTCGTTGATGGTGTTGGCGAGGTTGTCGGTGTGGGAAGAGGAGCAGAGATCGAGGCGGTGACCACAGGAGAAAGTGTCTGCGGTACTACAGGTATGGGTGCCAGAGACGGTATCGAAGACACCGTAGGAGTCGGAGTAGGTGCAGGCGTTGGCATTGGGGGCAAGGTTGACGTAGGTGCAGTGGACAGAGGTTCGCCGGATGTAAGCGGTTGCGATTGAGCCGTTGGTACTAAGGAAGAAATAGCTGGTCTCATATGTGTCGTCATGGCTACAGCGACAGTCACCGGTGTGTGTGTGTGCCCGTCCAGAGTGGGTGGGACTGCGGATGAGACCAACACCATCCGTGCTGAATGAGTATTGGCGAGGTTTGTCTCGGGTGGTGGCTCGGGTTTTGGTGCAGGTTTGAGTCCTTGGAGTTCCAACTTCCGGTCTTCCAAGGTATGGATGAGACTGTTTATGGCGGCAAGGGTCTGGGCTATTTCGGCCTTGTCCGCCGTACGAAGTTTAAAGTTTCGATAGGTCTGGAATTCTTGAGATCGTTCGCCGAAGGTGTGACGCAGACACTCGCGAAACTGGAGCTCAGCTTTGCTTTGCGCGGCGTCGCGGTACGGAAACCCTTCTTGGCTGAGGTCATTGATCGCGGCCAACACTTCTTGCAATTTTGCAATGCCGAGTGCGACCTCTTCAATCGGAGCAGTTTTTGATCGAGGTCGTTGATGTTCTGCCGTGCGTGCTCGTGCCATGGGTGTGTGAAAAAGTCTAACCGAGGGGGTACGGCATGACAAGAAAACAGCATATTTTGACCGATGTGCCATGCGTGATGGACAAAGCGATGAGCAGAAAAGAGCCAGTTGAACCACGGGGGACGTTCCGACTCCCCTGCATTAACCATTTTCTTTGGTCAGCTGACTAGGAGAAGTTCTAGGTGTGTTCGGCCCGCGCACATCGTATTCTTTAATGCATAGTCATGATTCTTTTCACAAAGTTGTGACCGCTCTGACTTGCGAGAATTATGAAAAGGAGGTTTACGTATGCCCAATACCAATGCATCATTTGCGCCGTTCACTCGAAGCGAAGCCCTTAAAGGACAGATGGAGATTCTGGATTCATTGGGGCAGGAGGACCTCAACGAACGAGAACTGGAATCATTCGATAGTCAGACCAAAGCTATTCTTATCCGATTGTATGGGCAGGATCATCAATATCTGGGAGTCTATGAGTACGCAACGTTGGGAGAGGCCGAAGCCTTGGTCAATCTGCCTGAGTCCGCTCAAGAGCCTCAGTCGAGAGATCAACCCAAGAAGAGTCTGCAGCAGCGACGACAGGCCTTGTTGGGAATGCTTGTAGAAATGCAGACATTGGAGGCACAGGAGGCAAAAGTCCTTGAAGGGGAAGATCGGGAAGATCCGCCGATCGGATAAACGTATTCAACATTCGCGTGCTGTCGCAACCCCATTCGTGGGTACATGTCGGTTAGGCGCGACTCACATGGCCATAAAACGCGTTCAGCCCACTGCACAGATGAGGTGGGGAACGCCATGTCTTGATCGAGGAGAGTCGATCGAGGCTGCTTCGTCATGCGCGTTATGCGATGGTGAAGCTCAGAAGCTGCCCTTCTTTCCTCTCCCCACATCCCCACTCTCGTCTTGTTAAGTGTGATTCGCGCACGTTTGCGTGCCATTTTCCGTTGCAGCTTGAACAGAGAGTGGTGGAAGTCAATAAGATGAT
>CABVRR010000086.1 GCA_902500705.1 uncultured Nitrospira sp. | reverse complement strand
TGGCAGAAGGTGTGTATGCACTCGGTGCTGGTCTTACGGCGCCGATCTTCAATGCGGGTCGCATCAAAGCTCATATCACTGCAGCGGATGCGCGGCTCGATCACGTCGCAGCCAACTATGAGAAGACCTTTCTTCTTGCCTTGGAGGACGCAGAAAACGCCTATGTCGCGCATACCACGGCTCTCGAGCGCTGCGATCAGTTGGTCCGGGCCGAGACGGCGGCGGAACGATCCCACACCCACACTCAAGCCTTCTACCAGCGCGGTGCTGCGGACTTCCTGTCGGTTCTCGACGCGCAGCGGACAAGGCTTTCAACCAGTGATGAGCGCACCAAGGCCGAGACGGCGGTACGCGTAGCCGTGGTCTCCATCTATCGGGCATTTGGCGGCGGTTGGTCAGGCGAACCTCGGTGACTCGGATCGATGATGATGACAATGTCGAACAAACGCAGAGACTCTCTGCGACGATAGACCAACAGAACGATGATGAATGACCGGTGAACTTCGTGAAACTCACTGTTAACCCATTCAGGAGGAGTACGATGCAAAGACCTCATAAATGCTCTTTTATCATTACAACTATTTTTCTGGTTGTGGCTGGCCTGTTTGGAAACGGCTGTACAACAACGCCCCCTCCTTCATCTCACACGTACAACTCGGAATTGGAGTATCTGAAATCGCTGCATCAGGCTGGTCCTATTACTGATCCTCAGCTCGTCGTCTTCTTGATGCAGCAGTTCATGAATGCCAATCAGCTGCATGCCGCCATCGCGTTCTTTGAATCCCTTCTGCAAAAGCACGGAACACAGCTTTCTCCCGAGCAAACAGGGTTATATCTGAGCGCCTTGGGCGTTCTACGCGCCTCCTATGCCGATGAGGTGCCTCTATTGAGTCGAATCGCTTGGGTGAATAAGACGATAGAAATCCTTGAGCAGGCGCGGACGCTCACCAAGAACGAATACTTTCTCGTGCGATGGATGATAGGGGTGGTCTATGCGCAGCTCCCCGATCGATTCAACAAGGCCGAAGCCGCCCTGACCGATCTCAAATGGTGCGTGGACAACATCGCGAAGGCACCCCATGACGGTTGGCTGCGCGAGCCGTATTATCATCTGGCCGTGCTCTACGAGCGGATCAAAGATCAACAACAGGCGCAAGCCTATTTGCAACTGAGCGGCCATGACGGTTTCAACAAACCCATCACACTGACTACGCCGTATGCGGTCAATGCCACCAAAGGCTTTACGTTCCATCCCAAGCGATTAAGAGAAATCGTTCCAGGCAAGGTCTTTAATTTATCTGGTTTTGAGTTCACCGAGTATTATTTCATCGTGTCAAAGGACGGCAAGGAGCTGATATCCATCGACGCCGGCACCAGGCCTGACGGGGCTCAGGCCGCATACGAGTTCCTGCGGCATCGCTTCCCGGACCTTCCCCCATTGACGACGGTATTGGTGACTCATAGTCACTGGGACCATATCGGCGGGCACCGTTATTTCCGCGATTTGGGGCATGTACAGTTCTATGCCAGGGACAACTATCGTCAGGAATTGGAGATCGTTGCCCCAGGCACACGAGGATTTGGCTACTTTTTCGGCAGCGATTATAAAAATGAGTTCATTGCTGATTTCAAGCCCGATATCACCGTCAGTAAGCATACCGACATCACCGTAGGAGGAACTCATTTTGCCCTCATTCCAGTTCCCGGTGGAGAAACGATCGATGGGCTCTTTATTCATGTGCCTGAGTATGACACGCTATTCGTCGGTGATTTCATCATGCCGTATCTCGGCGCTCCCTTCGTTGAGGAAGGCGACCTCCCGGGGCTCTTCGCAGCCATTGATGTCGTGGTTTCCTTAAATGTTAAACACCTCCTGCACGGGCATGAGCCGCTGACGCGGATCTGGAGTACTGGGAGCATGCTCGCGAAGCTCAAGCTCCATCTCGAGTGGCTTTACCTGGAAACCCTGAAGGCTACTCGGAATGGTATCAGCCGAGCGGCGATCCATCATCAAAATCTGATGCCTCCATTCATCCATCAGAATCCCGAGGTGCACTTCCCCTTTCTCGCCATGCGAGAGAATGTCATCAATCGAATATACGATCAGAACGTCGGCTACTGGCAGTCCGACCTTCAAGGCATGGACCATCTGAGTCAGGAAGAGTTCGGTTTGTTACTCACGCACTATCTAGAGCGTTCAGAGCAACAGCTGGTCAGCGCGACAGAACACATGCTGGAGAGTGGCGACCACGCGCTCGCGGCAAGCACAACGAGATGGGCACTGACGCAATATCCGTCCAGTGCGAAATTAAAGGAACTTAAGAAAATGGCCTTCTTGAAGCACAAAGAGAAATACCAAGAGTTCAACCCGTTCAAGTTTATTATTTACTCGGAGTTTATCCAGCATGGAACACCACAATTGCAGCCTACTTTGCCGACTCAAGGCAAGTAGGCGGACGCTCCCTCATGCTGATCGCGCCCATCGCCGATAACCACATCGGCGATGGGCGGCCTGTCTTGGAAGATCCTGTCTCTTGTACGTGATAGGCTGGGTGGGAGTCGAACCCGGTCCTCTCTTTAAGAGAGCGATGATCCGTATGGACGTATTATAAACGGCGAGTTTAAGCTGGTGCTGAGATGAAACTTCACACACACATGCGGGTCACACGCATCTCCGACGAAGTCTGGGAGATTGCGCCGACTGAAAAAGACGGGATGTTGGTCCCGGCTCGGATCTATGCCACGCCGACGATTCTTCAATCGATGGACGCCGGGGTCTTTGAGCAGGTGACGAATGTGGCCTGTCTTCCAGGCATCAGACGATATGCCTTATGCATGCCGGATGGACATTGGGGATATGGGTTTCCGATCGGGGGGGTCGCGGCCTGCGATGTCTGCTCAGGGATCATTTCACCGGGTGGAGTGGGGTATGACATCAATTGCGGCATGCGGCTCATTCGGACGGATCTCACCCGGAAAGAGGTGCAACCACGGCTTGAGCAGTTGATGACGGAATTGTTTCGGCGAGCGCCGGCCGGTGTCGGGGCCGGTGGGTTTGTTCGCCTCGATCGTACTGCCTTTGAGCAGGTCATGGTCAAGGGGGCTCGCTGGTGTATCGAACAGGGATTTGGATGGCATCGAGATCTTGAGGCAATGGAAGAGAAGGGCTGTATCGCCGGGGCTGATCCCTTGAACGTCAGCGAGCAAGCGCGGAGTCGCGGGATGCATCAGCTGGGAACGCTCGGGTCGGGGAATCACTATCTTGAGGTGCAGGTTGTGACCGATGATCGAGTCTTTGAGAAAGAAACAGCGGCGGCTTGGGGGATCACAGGTCATGATCAGATCGTGGTCATGGTCCACTGCGGATCTCGAGGATTCGGTCATCAGGTGGCGAGCGATTATCTGAAAGTCTTTGAGCGAGCGATGCGGCGCTATGGAATTTCCGTCAAGGATCAGCAACTGGCCTGTGCCCCGTTTACATCAGTTGAGGGGCAAGATTATTTCTCGGCGATGAATTGCGCCGCGAATACGGCTTACGCAAACCGTCAAGTCATCACCCATCAGATTCGAGAAGCCTTCTCTGCCGTATTCGGTCGATCCGCAGAGGAGATGGGGATGGAGTTGGTGTACGATGTCGCGCACAATATCGCCAAAGTCGAACGGTATCCGGAAGGGGAACTGGTGGTGCATCGCAAAGGTGCGACAAGGGCGTTGGGACCCGGCAGCCTTGACCTTCCTCCACAATATCGAACGACGGGGCAGCCGATCATTTGTGGTGGATCGATGGAGACCGGGTCGTATCTGCTGGCGGGGACGCAGGGAGCCATGCGCGATACGTTTGCCTCGACGATGCATGGAGCCGGACGCACGATGTCGCGGGCTCAGGCGAAGAAGACTGTTCGAGGCGAACAAGTCCAGAAACACATGCAACAGCATGGAATTCTTGTGAAGGCGGTCTCTCTGTCTGGACTGGCCGAGGAGGCGGGGCTTGCGTACAAGAATATTTCCGAAGTGGTTGACGCGGTCGATCGTGCCGGAATCACCACAACCGTCGCGGAACTCCGACCGATCGGTAATATAAAGGGCTAGCCGCATCATTGTGATGCGACGAGAGATTAGGCTGCGCGCGCACGCAGTGCCTGTTCGATAATCCGACAAACTGTTTCGACGCTTTCTTCGAGTGGGGCAAGAAGGGCTGCCGAGGCATCAAGTTGCTGATTCCTCGCAAGCCGCTCGATTTCTCCGGCCTGAAAGGCCGTGGCCAGAGCCCCAACTTGTAGACTGGTGGATTTCAATTGATGGACTCCTGCGTTGAGCCTTGCCGCGTCTCGGGCTTGGACTGCCGCACGAATCTCCTGAATCAGCTGCCTCGAATTTGAAATATAGAGAGAGAGAATCTTCTGCAGGGGATTTGGACGTCCTGATCGTTCCATTGCCGAGATGGTGTTCCATGCGGACTTATCAATGAGGGGAATCTCTTGAGGAGGCGTATGCACGGTCTTTTGTTCAGGCATGGCGGAAGGCGAAGGTTGGTGTTCGGTCGATGCGGTCGGCATCCAGCGTTGGAGCACCGTTTGCAAGTCCTCATGCGAAAACGGCTTGGATAGATAGTCATTCATCCCCGCCCCCAAGCACTTTTCCCGGTCTCCTTCCATCGCATTGGCCGTTAAGGCAATGATCGGGATACGGTGGTCTGTGCCGACCAAGTCCTCATGGTTTCGAATCGCGGCGGTCGCGGCGAAGCCATCTAATACGGGCATCTGGCAGTCCATCAACACAAGATCGTACATCTGTGTCGAGACGGCCTCAACGGCCTGTCGGCCGTTTTCTGCCAGATCGATGCGACACCCCAAGAGCTCCAACATGCCCAAGGCCACTTCACGATTGACGGGATTGTCTTCAGCGAGCAGGACTCGGCCACCAAGTTTTCTAGGCCTCTGCAGTGAGAGGTCTGTGCGTGGTGTGGTTTCTGTCGGCGCATAGAGTTGTCGGAGTAAGCAATCTCGAAGCATGACCGGTCGGGCCGGTTTTCTGAGCCATGCAAAAAAAAGCGACGCGTCTGCCCCTTCGGCATAGGACTGTTGATCGACTGAACTGAGCGCAAGCAGGGGAATGCTCTTGAGCGCAGGGTCGGCCTTCATCTGGCGAGCGAGCATCACACCATTTACATCAGGCATATGAATATCGAGAATGGCGATGTCCACAGCTTTCCCACCGGTGACGGTTTGGTCCAGCCGTTCCAACGCAACCGCGGCACTATCAGCGCTGAGGGGTTCGGCTTCCCAGGATGTCAGCAGTGTTTCCAAAATAAACCGATTGGTGGCGTTGTCATCGACGATGAGGACTCTGATGCCGGCAAGCGATTGCGTTGCGGTGGTCTCCACTGACCGGTCGTTCCGGTCGTACGCCAGGTGCATGGTGAACCAGAAGGTCGAGCCTTGGCCGGGTATGCTCTCGATCCCAACCTCACCGCCCATTAAGTGCACGAGTTGTCTGACGATGGCCAGGCCGAGCCCCGTGCCGCCGAATCGTCTTGTGGTCGAACCATCTGCTTGTGAAAACGCCGTGAAGAGACGCTTTTGGGCTTCTTTAGAAATCCCGATTCCAGTGTCACGAATATCACATTTCAACGTTACGCGTTCATCTGCCGTTGAAAGACAATGAAGTTGCACCGATACTTCACCTCGTTCTGTGAATTTTACGGCATTCCCGACGAGATTTAATACGACTTGTCTGAGTCGCATTGGATCGCCGATCACGATGTCGGGCGTCTCGTCCGGAATGAAGCATGTCAACTCCACGCCTTTTCTCCCAGCCGGCTCGGCAAAAAGCTCCACGGCTTCTTCGATGGTCTGGCGGAGGCTGAATGGAGCCTGCTCCAACTCCAACTTGCCGGCCTCAATTTTAGAAAAGTCTAAAATATCGTTAATGATACCCAGCAGCGCCGTTCCCGATCTGTGGACGGTTTCAACCATATGGCGTTGGCGATCGGTCATCTGAGTGGTTCGCAAGAGGTCGGCCATCCCGAGGACGCCGTTCATCGGGGTGCGAATTTCATGGCTCATGTTGGCCAGAAACTGTGATTTGGCTACGTTGGCGGCTTCGGCGGCCTCCTTTGCCTCTAACAGGTCTCGAGTGCGCTCGGCTACTTTGTGTTCCAGTTCTTCTCGGTGTTGGGCCAGCTGGGTATGTTGCTGCTGAATCTGTGTCAGCATGGCGTTCAGTCCGTCGGTCAGCACGCCGAGCTCATCGTGAGTGGAGAGCGAGAGCACTCGCAGCGAGTAATCTTTCGTTTCCGAGACCGCCCGCATGGTTGTGACCAGACGAAGGAGCGGGACGATGATGATGCGCTGGAGTTGTCGCGAGATGAGCAGCGCAAGAAGGCCTGACGCAATAAAGATCGCAAGCGCGATGACGCCTGACTGTTTCAGTTGCTCGTCCATTTCGGTGAGGTCTGAACGGAGCAGAATCCATCCGATATGTTGCTCATCGAGGAAAATCGGCGTTACGACATCCAGATAACCATCGACGACATGGCTCGTCCGGGTGGTGGGTGATTTTATGAGGTTCGGTGTTTCCAAAGGAACTGGCGCCTGATCGGGAAGCCTGGAGCTGGCGTATGTGGCAAATGTGTGTCCCTCTGCGTCTATGGTGAATGCAGCCACCACATGCGGTTCTTGCCGAAGGGCGGCCAGTGTTTCTGTGGCCGCCTTGTGATCGCGGAACGTCAGGGCGGCGGTACTATTGGTGCCGATGACGTCGGCGAGTGAAGACATGCGGGCTTCAATGGTGTTTCGAATCGAGAGGCGGTCATTGATGACGAACGCGATACTCACGACGAGCAAGGCCAGGCCAGTTGAGAGCAGGCCCATGCCGGTCAATTTGTGCTCAAGCGGCCAATGTGTGAACGGACGCAGCATCCTAAGGTTGGCCTTTCACAATACGCGTGAGTTTGATGAGTTGAGAGCTCAGCTTGAGGGGGGTTCGTTGAACCGCTTCGAAATTTAAGTCCAGCGCAACTCGGTTTTCGACCATCCGCATGTTGAGCATCAACCCATCTTCCGCGCAGCCTTCGACATCACAGACGGTCAGAACCGGTGCTTTCTGAAGTGTGCGGAGAATGGTGCGCATCTGAACGAGTTCACCGGGGCTGACGTAGAGGAGATGGCACCCGATGAGATTCCCATTGGAGTGGACACGATTGATGACCAGATGGCGCTCTCGGACGACCTTCCCTGCGAGGTGATCTAGCTCAGGACCAAAAGGATCGTTCCCAATGGTGCAGAGTACGAATGGGGCCTGAGGGTCGGGAAAAGATTCTGCCGGCCATTCGGAAAACTTGGCAAAATTGAAGAGGAAGGCGGCTTTCAGGAGGTATTCAGCTTTGCGCGAATGGTCTTCTCCGTGCGATGGCGTGACACCGCCAAGTGAAAGTGTCAGACAGAATCCAAGGAAGAGAAAGATTCTGCGAGAAATTGTGCTACGGAGAAAGCAAGCCATCACGATCGATCCTGAATCACGAAACTGTTCTTAGTAGCGCCACGTCAGCCTGACGTAGGCACCTCGCTGAACCTCGGTCGAACTTTGTGCCACGAAAGACGCGTTAAACTCCGGTCGATGACTCTCGATCAAATTTTGACCGATCACTGAAATGTCCAGGTTTGTCATGGGTCGCCAACCGACTCGTGCGTCAAGGTTGAAATATCCTTGGATGTTGAGCGCCGGGAGTCGATCTACATACCGTCCCCAGAGGTCGAGCTCAAGATTGCCGGGAAGTTGCAAGTACGACCGGAGAGACGCTTCGTGGCGAGGGCTTTGTCCACTTGCTGTGATCCCGATGGGGTCTTGTGAACTTCCTGGGATCATTCGAATGTTTAGATAGGTGTAAAAGGCTTGTACACGCCACCATTCCGTAGGGCGCCAATCCGAGGAGACTTCGACACCATGCGTCTCAGCTGCCAGCTTGTTGCTCAGCGTAAACGGAACGACAAGATGTGGCGGAAACGGAGTGATCGACAGAAACGGAGCGCCAGGCTCCGTACTCCTGAGCCTACTGTGCCGGTTGTAGAAGGCGGAAATGTCGATCGACCATGATTCAGATGGCTGATAACGGGTGCCGAGTTCATAAGCGATCAACGATTCGTTTTGAACGTTGGGGTAGCCGCCGATGGAAATCAAGGCGACAGGAGATCCTGGGAAGAGCGCATTCGGCGGTAAGGCCTGTTGATCGCCGGTGCCATCGACTTCGGCGCGTGATGGAGTGCGGATGCTACGGGACACGGCTCCCCAGATGGTGAGATCCTGTCGAGGGGTCCAGCGCAGTCTCCCGCTTGGTTGAACCGCCCACCCCGTGAAGGTGTTATGCTCAATTTTCGTGCCGACAATAAATGCGAGTTTCTGTGGGATGAGGGTGATCTCATCTTGGACAAATCCCGTGGCGAAACTCAACTCGCGACTTGTGGGAGACACTCTGATCGTTGTGGATGGAACGATGTGGCCGAAGGTCAACCGATAGCCGAGTCCCCAGACAAGGCGGTGCGAATTTCCCCAGGCAAATGAATGCTGAAGATCGAAGTCAACGGTATCTCTCCGCTCGCCGAAGAGACTGCTTTCCCGCTCCGTGCGATCGTAATAGGCTTGGGCGACCAGCGACGAACTCTCTGAGAAGAAGTGTTTCCATCGCGATAAAACATTGCCCCCGGAATAATTCCATTTCCCGAGGATCAGACGGCTAAACGGCGCCGTCAACGTCGGTTCCGTAAACTCCAGTCCTTCCGACCCTTTATAATAATCGCCTTGTACGGTGAGGGTGTCATGTGACGAGGGCGTGTGATCGATGCGGAACCCTCCTCTGCCGGTGCGCCAGTTGTCCATGGCCGGAGTCCCATCTTGTTTGGCAAATGCATCGCGCTCGAAGAATTTCCCAAAAAGACGGTAGTGCGTGTTCTCTCCGAATGAACCCCCATAGCGCAGGCTCGTGAATCCGCGCTCCTCTGTTCCAGCGCCCGCGACGACCAAGAGACCTTTCGTGTCCGACGCATTTTTGGTAATGACATTGATCACGCCGTTGACGGCGTTGGAGCCCCAGAGCGATGCGCCTGGACCACGTATGACTTCGATGCGGTCGATGTCCTCAAGCACGGTATCCTGGACGTCCCAAAAGACGCCTGAAAAGAGAGGGGAATAGACGGTGCGCCCATCGATGAGAATCAGTAGTTTATTAGCGAACTCTCCGTTGAATCCTCGCGCGGTGATCGCCCAGCGATGCGCATCGAGACGGGCTACCTGAATGCCCGGTGCCATGCGAAGCGCCTCGGGAATGGTGGTCACGCCGGATCGTCGAATATCTTCTTGGGAGATGATAAAGACGGCAGCGGCGGCTTGATGGAGCGGTTGACTTTGCTTGGTGACCGATGTGGTTTCGATGGTGACCAGCTCTTCTAAGCTGAGGTCGGTCAACTCAGGGGAGGAGTCTCGTTGCGGTTCAGTATTGGCGGCAAATGATGGGGCAATCGAGTACTGAACGAGCGTCCAGCCGAGGATGCCCATCAATGTCAGATGAGTGTTGTTGACGATAAATCGCGTGAGCCATGCCATAAAAGTACTGCTAGAGGTGGAGGTGGTATGTTAGGGTGTAATACGTAGTATTATAAAAACTTGATTGGTGTTTCCGTACCCGTCGAGTCCAATGACACAGTCGCTAGAGGGAGCACCCTGACTGACCAGGCATCACTGGTCTCATGCTTCATCGGCCAGGTGTGACAAAAGCTTAAGACGGTTCTGTCTGGTCGGGTCGATATTTCAATTATTCCATCCAGTCTTTCATTGACTCCTGGCAAACGGCTCTATTCCTCGACGCAGTATGTCATGAGCATCCAGATGACCGATGAGGTGCCGCATAAGGCAAGGTGTAGGTTCTGAGTATTGCCCATCCCAGGCTTTGAGGGACGATCACTGAATCGACGTGTCGAGTTGAGTGCAATCGTCGTTGTGGTCCTCAGCAGTGAGCGGATTGTGAACCGATGAATGGCGGCATTCTCGAAAGGATTGAGCAGGAAGGTCGTGAACACTTTATTAGGGGCTAGGAGGTATCGATTGATAGACCAGGTTCTGTGAAAAGACTGATAGCGACGAGAAGTCGTTATGAATGGATGTACCGAAGAGTCCGCCGGTTGATGGAGATGCCTGATGTCGACTACGCGGCTTTGGCCGTTCGACGTTTCGCGACTTGACCGAGGATGTCCAGTGCCGCGATACGGTAGGCTTCGGCATAGGTGGGAAAGTTGAAGACGTTGTCGATGAATGATTCGATTGTTGCGCCGCTTTGAAGGGCCAATTGCCCCAGATGGACTAACTCCGTAGCCGATTCTCCGACGACTTGTACGCCGAGTAGACGATCACCTTCAGGATCAGCCACCAACTTCAGGAGACCTTGACCCGCACCCGATATCTGCGCGCGGGCGATTTCTTCAAACTTCGCCCGCCCGATCAATGGATCTCGATAACGCTCTCTGGCTCCCATCTCGTCGAGGCCGATACTTGCCATTTCCGGGATCGTATAGATGCCGAGCGGGATCGTTGAGGCGGCATCACCGATCGGGAGATTGAGCGCATGGCGGACGGCACGTCGCCCGTGCTCCATCGCTTTGGAGGCTAGTGCCGGCGCGCCAACCATATCGCCGACGGCATAGATGTGGGGGACATTTGTCTGACAGTATTGATTGACAGGGATGACCCCTTTATCGGAAACCGTGATGTCGGCCGCTGAGAGATTGAGGTCTTCGATGTTGGCTTGCCGCCCTAGGGAAACCAGCATTTTCTCGGTATTGATCGTCGTCCCATCTTTCAGTTTCGTCACGACGTGCGCAACCTCGTTCCATCGCACGCTCTCGATGTGCTGTCCGCCGAGATAATGACCACCCTGCTGTTCGAAGCTTTTGACGAACTGCTCGACCAACTCTCGGTCCATGAATTGAAGCGGATAGGGGGCGCGATCGATCAAGGTCACTTCTACTCCCAGTAGGGCAAAGATAGACGCATACTCGCAACCGATCACCCCGCCTCCGACAACAGCCAGGGATCGCGGTAAATACATCATGGAAAGCAGCGAGTCGCTGTCAAGAATGTGCTCATGATCGACGGGGATTTCTTCAGGATTCCTTGGACGGGACCCCGTGGCGACCACGATGGTCTCGGCGGTGAATGACTGTTGTGCCCCATCGACGGTTTGCATCTCGATGGTATGTTCATTCAGAAATCGCGCTCGTCCGTGAAACAGCGAGATGTTGTTGCGTCGAATCTGACGACTCATGAAAGAGTCATGGGCTTGGACGACATCTTCAAGACGACTCAGGAGGGTCGCAATTTGTGTGTCCGGCTTGAGGCTGAATTGGAACGCTTCTCCTGCTCGTTTGAGCCGATCGAGGTGGAGGGCGCTTTCCCGCAAGGTCTTGCTGGGGATCGTGCCGCGGTAGACGCAGCTGCCTCCGACTCCACGCTCGCGCTCGATCAGTGCCACGCGCTTGCCAGCCTTCGCGCCTTGGACCGCCGCTTTTTGGCCTGCCGGACCGGCGCCGATCACAATGATGTCGAATGAAATAGGTGTACTCATAGATTCAATGCATTGACGACGGCCAGCACATGGTCTTTGGTTTTCATAAGTTGGTCGATGTCGTTTGGATAGAGATTGAGTTCACCGAAGACCGCAAGTGCGCGGAGCGTCTCTTCCGACATGTCGTCGGGTGTGAGCAAGTGACTGGCCAGTTTATCGGCCGCACAGGTAAGCAAACACTCCTGACGGAACGAATCGGCATGGTCGTATTCTTCGTAATATTGGATGGCTGCCGTGACTTGCTTGGGTAAACTCCACTTTTCTGCGATGAGCACGCCGACGCGAGAATGATAGCCCTCAACCCATCCGCGTAAGACCGGCTTCTCAAGCAGAATGTGTTGCGTGTGCGCAAGGGTCGTGACTGTTTGCAGAACGACGGGCTTTCCGATTTCATGCAGCAGACCGCACAAATACGCACTTTCGACGTTGACACGTCTCATGCGGGCGACTTCCTTCGCGAAAGCTCCGCTCGCCAAGGAGTGGCGCCACAGTCGCTTCACTTCGTCTTCATGGCCCGGCACTTTAAACGCGCCGGATTTCAATGAAGCCGTGAAGGCGATTTCGGACAGTAAGGTAATGCCCAGCATGGCCACTGCGTGTTGGAGCGAAACCACGGGGCTGCGCGGCATGTAGGCAGGGGAATTGGCGATCCGCATGACATGCGCCGCCAGGGCCTGATCCTGATGAATCAAGGATGACAGTTTTGACGCATCGGAAGCTGGGTCCGCTGCCAGTGCCAACACTCGGCTGGCTGCTTGTGGAAGCAGAGGGAGCTCGACATCTCCCGCCTCAATTTTCTGAATCAAGGCCTGTTCCAGCCGCTCAACCGGTGTGGCTACCGGTCCCGTTTCAGGCGCCATATGGATGTGCTCCTCACGTGCGAGCCTTGGGTCACGACCTCCCTTTTTCGGCTGCTTTCCGGAAAAGTTTAGCGATCGTGACTTTGCAGTTGTCGCCGCTCTATACTTGACACCGGCAGACATACTGGTGAGGCACTCATGCATCAAAGTCGATTGACGGCTGGCGCTATATCAATTGTACTCGTCGGGTTGATCTCGTCGTCGAGTCTGGCGGCTGAATCCACGACAAGTGCCGAAAAAGTTGCGAAGGAGGCTCAGGAGGCGATAGAGGCTACCAAGGAATATACCGCTCAACAAAAAGAGGTGTTCCAACGAAAAGCGCAAGAGGAATTGACGGCGATTCAGCAGCAAATCATTGAATTACGCCAGAAGATAGCGGATGCTTCGGAATCGACGCGGGTAGAGCTTCAGAAGTCGCTCAACGAGTTGGAGAAGAAGAAAGACGGCGTCAAGGAGCAGTTGAATGAGTTGAGGAGCGCCACCAATGCGAAATGGCATGAGGTGAAAGCCGGAATGAATAATGCCTTGAATGAACTGAAACATTCGTACCAGAGCCTGTTGTCTCGCATGCCGTGATCGGTTGATTGCTACGCGCTGCGATAGGGAGTACTTCTAGGATGAAGATCGTCTCACTTGCTGACTTTCAACAGTTCGACAGCCAGAAGATGAAGAAGAACAACCTGTTTCAGACGGAACGGTTCTTCTGCGATATCTATTGTTTCGAGCCCGGCCAAGAACAAAAAGGGCATGTCCATGAGAACCAGGACAAAGCGTATATTGTGTTGGAGGGGCAAGGAATATTTCAGGTTGGGTCCGCTCATCAAATGCTTGAGGCAGGACAGGGAGTTATGGCCCCGGCTGGGGAAACGCACGGCGTGAAAAACTCTACGAACCATCGGCTGAAAGTGCTAGTATTTGTTGCACCCAACCCATCCTGACGGACTGCGGGATGGGTGCTTGTCCTGAAATATAAAGGGGAGAAGCGGCGTCCCGCGTTCTCCCCTTTATCCTGTCAGATCAGACGGTGGATGATTACGGCTTGTAATCTGAATGGTCTGACGGCTTACCGTCGTGCGAGTACATGTGTTGATAGGCAATCACTTGCCAAATCTGCTGTTCTGACAACAGCCCCTTCCAGGCCTTCATTTTCGTCTTGGGAACCCCTTCTGATACACGCCAGAACCAATAGCTGTCCGAGTACCGCGTCGTATTCTTCGGATCTCGGAGGTCCCGTGCCCCCTTCTTAACCGGCTTGCCGTCCTTACCGTGGCAACTCGCGCAGTTGATATCGGTATTGAACTCGCCTCGATAAATCTTTCCCCCCTCTTCGATGGCTTTCGGATCGGTCCATCCACCAGCGGGCATGTGTTTTCCCGCATAGTCAGCTGGAACCGGGGCTAGAGGTGCGAGATCGTCAGCAGAGGCTATGCCTCCGGAAATCATCAGGGCACACCCTGCCATCAGTATTGAGAGGCTCACATCCCTTCTCGTCATTCGTCCCTCCTGTTGAATGTAAATGGATGAGTTACCAGTGTTGTTTACGCAAGTCAGGCACCGCGTACGGTGCATCATCAATCCAGTATGCACTATACCATATTTTATTTTCACTGAAAAAATGTGAAAACCTGAGTTTGGATCAGGCAACCATACGATTTAATTTGCAGCCTGGATCTAGGTCGCATGGAATGTGCTCGCCACGGAAGATCATTTCAGGATAAAGACCACAACGAGCCTAGTGTTATAGAACTTGAGGTGCGTAAGCCAACTGGTAGCGGTCGATGAAGAAATGAGCTTCCCTGGAGAAAACCAGGGAAGCTCTGGTGTCGTGACGCCTGAGCAAATATGGTGGTTAGCTTTGAACGGGAGGCGTAACGACAAGAATTTCATTCGAACAGGGGCTTTCTGACTCACCAAGTGCACTGATTGCAAAGAAGTAGAGCGTATTGGGCTCGAGTCCGGTAATGGTTGCCGGTGGGGTTTCAACCGGTTGGCTTGCATCATAGGAGCAGGAGCCCTGTTCTCCCGATGATTGCTTCCCATAGTAGACATAATAATTGGTCACCGTGGGATCAGGATCCGCATCCCAGGTCAACTGTGCGGTGGCACCGGTAGGGGTCGAGGTGACAGAGACTGTCGGGTCGTCTTCCCCTTCAGTAAGCTCTGCGG
>CABVRR010000085.1 GCA_902500705.1 uncultured Nitrospira sp. | reverse complement strand
CACTACGTTCGCAACGTAGGGGTCGGGGGTTCAACTCCCCTGCCCTCCACCAAACACCTAATTTCGCTTCTATAGTTTTTCTTTTGTAACCGAATTACTCTAACCACCATAAATTGAGGGAGGCCATGATGACGAGTAAAGTTTTCCGCAGTGCGCTCATCGGCATTGCACTTGGAGCGTTCGTGAGTGCGCCTATCGTGAATGCTCAACCATCTCCTGCCGGCAACGTCAAGGATGCGGTCATACACGCAAAGCAAGCGGTGGAACATGGCAAGCAGGGGCATGCCGAGGTGCTTGTGACACATGCGGAGAAGTCGCGCAATCACGCGGAACGGGGAGGGAAAAACCCTCACTTGGACGAGGCCATTACGCATCTCAATGAAGCCATTGAACATGGCAAGGCCGGCCACGCCGATGTCGCTACACAACATGCCGAAACAGCCCTCACGCATCTGACCGAAGTCAAATAACGCATCCAGTCGTTCTTCAGCTAGGATTTGACACGACGGGGTAGGGAACATTCCTTGCCCCGTCGTTTTCATCTCACATCACAGCGGCTCGCTCTCCAATGTGCCGGAGATTCATAGCCGCAATCCTAGAGTGATTGCTTCCTTATCTCCCTCTCTCGTCTATGAATCTCTTTCCAGAACATCTCCTACCCATGCCTTCCTTTCCTCTGGTTCGATTCGGCACATCAACGTGGACCTATGAAGGCTGGCAAGGCCAGATCTATCAGCGGAAATATGCCAAAACGACCTTTGCGCAGAAATGTTTGGGCGAGTATTGTCAGTACCTCTACAACGGTGAACCGCTCTTTCGCACTGTCGGAAATGATTCCACGTTCTATCGACCACCCACGGCAAGCCAACTTTGTCGCTACCTAGATCAAATCCCTGAAGATTTTGAGATGTGTTTTAAGGTCTGGGAAGAGATCACCGTCCCTCGTTTTGCGAATCATGTTCGGTACGGTTCCAAGGCCGGTCAACCAAATCCTCGTTTTCTCGATGCGAAGCTGTTTATTGATCTCGTCTTGACACCATACTATGAGGCAAAGTTTGAGCCGCACCTAGGCCCGTTTCTCTTCGAGTTTCAGCAACACGGTCTCATTAACGATGAATTCTGCATGCGACTTGATCGATTTTTCAGTGAATTGCCTCCGGATTTTCGCTATGCAGTTGAACTCAGGAACGCCGGATTATTGGGTTCAGATTATCGAAAGATTTTAGAACACTACGGGGTAGCCCACGTCTACAGCCACTGGTCGTACATGCCGCCGTTGCTGCAACAGCACACACAAATGGAGGAACGATTCACCGCACCGTTCACTGTGATCCGCCTGCTCACGCCGCTCAACATAAGCCACGAAGCCGCAATACAACGAGCGGCTCCCTACGACAAGATCGTGGGAGTGTTGCCTCAGATGCGAAAGGAAACCGTCACCCTCATCAAACAGGCAGTACCGGAAAATCGGAAGGTCTATGTGCTGGTGAATAATCGAGCGGAAGGAAATGCGCCTTTGACAATCCAGGCACTCAAGGATGCGTTTGAGCACATGCCTCCTTAGCATGTTGGGTTTTGGTTTGAAACTGGGTTGCTACTGGATGGTACAGCAGCATTCTAAAGCGAGCGTCGACAGCGAAGAATAGCATCTCCACTCCGTTACCATAGAGAGCTGAGCCTGGAATTAACGAAGTCTGCTATAGGATCATTGAAGGCAGGACTTTGAGAGACGCCAAGATTCTACGTTGCACTCACAATCGCCTCGCCATCCGGCTTGGCGGCGCCGATGACGACTCGGCGGCCGTCGACACGCAGTCGGCCTTCAGCAAAGAGCTGCACGGCGCGGGGATAGATCTTGTGTTCCTGCACAAGAATTCTAGCAGCGAGGGTATCGGCTGTGTCCTCGTCGAGGATCGGCACGGCGGCTTGGATGATGATCGGCCCTTCATCCACTCCTTCCGTAACAAAATGCACGGTGCACCCGGCCAACTTACATCCCCAATCGATGGCTTTTTTCTGCACATCTAATCCGGGAAACGACGGCAGCAGCGAGGGGTGAATGTTCATCATCTTGTTGGCATAGGCATTGACCAACAGAGCCGTGACGATTTTCATATAGCCTGCGAGCAACACGAGCTCAACCTCATGCTGTTGTAAGATTTCCAAGAGTGCCCGATCGTAGGCTTCACGACTATCCGGAAGGCCGACAAAGGGCTTGGGATCGACGAACACATCCTTGAGCCCATGCTTCCGTGCCCGCGCCAATGCCATTGCATCTTTTTTGTTACTGATCACGGCTACAATGTGAGCCCGCACCTGCCCTGCCTCGATCGCATCAATGACAGCTTGTAAGTTAGAGCCTCGACCAGATGCGAGAACCGCCACTCGCAAGGGAGTTGTTCGGCTACTCGACATACTCGACCTCCGGCTCCGTGCCCGTCGATGTCACGATTTCACCAATCTGCCAGCCCTGCTCTCCCAGCGCCGTGACGCGGGTTAACACGCTGGGCACGGCATCAGGTGGCACCACGAGGATCAGTCCGATCCCCATATTGAACACTCGATACATCTCTTCCTGATCAACTGGTCCTAATCGGCTGATCGCCTCGAAGATCGGCGGTGCCGACCAACTCTTACGGCGGATCTTGGCTCGCACGCCCTTGGGAAATACGCGCGGCAGATTCTCAGTAATTCCTCCTCCGGTAATGTGCGCGATGCCTTTGATCTGCGCTTGCTCGACAAGCGCTAGAATCTGCTTCGCATAAATTCTGGTGGGTGTCAGCAGAATCTCTCCCAGTGACTTATCCAGCTCAGGAAGACGACTGGTAACGGTCAATTTGGCGTGATCGAACAGCACTCGTCTGGCCAGCGAGTACCCGTTGCTATGGAGTCCGGACGAGGCCACGCCAATGACGGCATCTCCAGGGATGATGTGCCGACCATCGATCATCTTGGGGCGATCAACAG
Organism: uncultured Nitrospira sp.; assembly: GCA_902500705.1. GTDB lineage: Bacteria > Nitrospirota > Nitrospiria > Nitrospirales > Nitrospiraceae > Nitrospira_D. The sequence continues at coordinate 11,740 of CABVRR010000085.1, read as the reverse complement.
CACCGACGGCAAATCCGGCCAGGTCGTACTCCCCATCGGGATAGAATGACGGCATTTCGGCGGTTTCCCCTCCGATCAAGGCACATCCGGCCTGACGGCATCCCTCGGCGATCCCCGCAACCACTTCCCGAGCCTTTGATACGGACAGCTTTCCAGTTGCAAAATAATCGAGGAAGAACAGCGGCTCCGCACCACTTACGGCAATATCATTCACACACATCGCCACCAGATCGATTCCGACGGTGTCGTGCTTATCCATCATGAAGGCAATCTTTAGTTTGGTTCCGACTCCATCCGTTCCTGAGACGAGCACCGGCTCTTTATATTTGCCGGCTTGAAAGCCGAAAAGACCGCCAAACCCTCCCAAGTCAGTCAAGACCTCAGGACGAAACGTTGATCGAACAAGCGGTTTAATACGATCGACGAACTCATCACCTGCATCGATATCCACGCCTGCATCACGATAGGTTGTCATAGGTCAATCACGATAGAGATGATTGAATGCAGATCACGGTCGAGTGGAACACGAGAGTGTTTATGGTCATGCTCGGCTTCAATCATAGTCTCAACCTGTTGTCGGAGGCGCATCTTAACGGAGGGTCTGACAGAGGTCAACGCACCCATTGGAATCAATTCGAATGAACGCGTGCTCTCCCTCTCTTCTGTTTTTTTCTTGTCGCTCTGTGAATACGCCCTATACTAGACCTATCACCTGTTCGGACAGTCTTCAGACCAACGAACTCATGGAGGAGCTGGTGGCGATCTTAATAGTCGACGACTCCCCGGACGAACGCCTGCTGTTGCATCATATTCTCAAGAATGCCGGATATCGAGATTTGCACACCGTTTCTTCTGCCGGTAATGCCTTCTCACAATTAGACCTCGATCACGCCGGTGTCAACGGGATCAAAGCCGATGTCATTTTGATGGATATCAAGATGCCGGACATGGATGGGGTCGAAGCCTGTCGCCGCATTAAAGCCGTCGATACATTTGCAGAGACCCCGATCATCATCGTGACGGCGCGGAACCAAAAAGACTGGTTGCAAGCGGCATTCGACGCAGGTGCGACGGATTACATCAAAAAACCGGTTGAACAGGTAGAACTCCTCGCACGAGTAAAATTGGCGTTTAAGATGAAGCAAGAAACGGACGTGCGAAAAAGCTGGGAACACGAGCTTACCAAAACCATCATCGACCTCGATCGTGCATTGCACGACATCGCCTCCTTGCAACAACTGATACCGGTGTGTCCATCCTGCAAAAAATCTCGTCCCTCACAGATGTCTGAGACCGCCCTCAACGAGTATGTACAGGGCCATCCCAACACGAAGTTTCGCGATCTCGTTTGTGCCGGGTGCGCAAGGCACTGACGAGGTTACTACGTGTCTTAGCTTTCCGGCCGCATCTCCACATCAAGCAACTTAATCTTTCGGTGCAGATGACTTCGTTCAATCTTCAGATCTTCTGCAGTCCGAGAAATATTCCAGTGGTACTCCCGCAGTTTGCGACTGATGTAGTCTTTTTCAAACGCATTTCTGGCATCTCGAAGCGAATCGTAGGATTTTGTCATTAACGGGGCAGCCACATGATTGCTCGATGACACGACGCCGGCGGTTCGTCCTTGCAACGACAGTGCTGCCTGAGAAGCGTCGATTGCAACCCCTGGGACCATGATCATAAGCCGCTCGATCAAATTCCTCAGCTCTCGGATATTCCCAGGCCATTCGTAGTGCTGAAACACGACCATCGCTTCCGGCGAGACGTCCTTCATCCGCAACCCTTGTTCCTCGACATGCGTTTTCATGAAATGCTGCACAAGGGCTGGGATATCCTCTCGCCTTTCCCGTAACGGAGGCACCACGATCGGAACCACATTGAGACGGTAGTATAAGTCTTCTCGAAATTGTCCCTTCCCGATCTCTTTTTCTAAGTTTTTATTGGACGCCGCTAAGACCCGCACATCAACTTTGAGTAATTTCGTCCCACCAACTCGAGTGAACTGCTGCTCTTGCAACGCCCGTAAGACCTTCGCCTGCGTATTGAGACTCATATCGCCGATTTCGTCCAGAAAGAGCGTCCCTCCATCGGCCTGCTCGAACTGACCGCGTTTCATCGAAGTGGCCCCGGTAAAAGAGCCTTTTTCGTGACCGAACAATTCACTCTCAATCAATGTCTCGGGAATGGCGGCACAATTGACGGCCACGAACGGATGGTCCGATCGGGTGCTCTGCAGATGGATGGCTCGAGCGACCAATTCCTTCCCTGTTCCGTTCTCGCCGCCGATCAATACACGACTATTCGTCGGACCGGCGGTTTTGATGAGCTCTCGCAGCCGCTGCATAGCCGGAGACTGTCCGACCAATTCGAACTTTTGCTGCACCTTGATCCGCAGTGATCGATTTTCTTGTGCCAATCGAAACTGCTCCAACGCGTGTTTGACACGAAGCGTGACATTTTCCAACGACAACGGTTTCTCGATATAGTCGTAGGCGCCAAGCTTGATCGCTTTCACCGCCGTTTCGATGGATCCATGCCCTGAGATCATCATCACCTGCGTCGTCGGTACAAACTCTTTTACCCGCCGCAACGTCTCCAGTCCGTCCATCTCCGGCATCCAGATATCCAGAATCATGAGATCCGGCGGGTCGGTTCCGTAGATCTTCAGCGCCTCGATACCATTGGCGGCAACCGAGACGTCATACCCTTCGTCTTCCAAGATGCTTCGCAAGGACGTGCGAATCGCTTCTTCATCGTCCACGATTAGAATCGATGCCAACATAACCTCTCACTCCTTAGCCCGTTCACCGGCTTCCCTACACGGGTAAATCGAACGTAAACACGGCTCCCTTCGGGTGATGGTTCCCGACCTGAATCTGTCCTTCATGATCCGTGATGATCCGACGCACGATCGCCAACCCCAACCCGGTTCCAGTTTTCTTACGGGTAAAATAGGGGACGAACAGTCGTTCCTGATCCTCGGGAGTGACCCCGGGGCCTTCATCCGCCACGGTGACAACCGCACGACGACGTTTCGTATCATACTTCGTGTCGACCCACAGCCGCCCTCGCTGATTCATCGCTTGCACCGCATTATCAAAGAGATTGACGAACACCCGTCTCAGTTGTTCCCGATCGAAGTTAATGGACGGCAGGTCCTCATCCAGCTCCACGATCAACTCGATGTCCTTCTGCGCCTCACGGTAGAGTGTCGCGACTTCACGCACCACATCATGCAGCGATTGCCGAGTCATTTGCGGAGCAGGAAGACGAGCGAATTTTGAAAATTCGTCGAGCATCTGTTTCAGGCTCCCGACTTCGTTGATGATGACGTTGGTCGCATCATCGAACACCCGGTCAAGGTCGGGGGATTTCTCAAAGAACTTCTTGCGCAATCGCTGCGCCGAGAGTTGAATCGGCGTCAAAGGGTTCTTGATTTCATGCGCGACGCGCTTCGCAACCTCTTGCCACGCGGCAACTTTCTGTGCCTTGATCAACTCGGTCAGATCCTCAAAGACCAACACAAACCCCAGGTCTTTATTTGCTTCATCTCGCATGCGAGAGGCTTTCAACCCGATCGTGAGCATCTTACCCTGAATGTCCAACTGGCCTTCCAAATCCAGCGCATCTCGTTCATCCGCCAGCATGCGATCATAGGCGGTCTGGAACGAATCGAGACCGAACTCCTTGAACACCTCATTCGCCTGCTTCCCTCTGAACAGGTCGGCAGCCAACCCCAGAATGCGCTCAGCGGAGGGGTTAAAGGTGGTGATCGTTCCGTTCAGATCGATCGATAACAGACCGGCTGCAATCGTATCGACGACTGTTTCGATATAGGCTCGACGGCGATCCAACTCGACATTGGTATTCCACAGAGTCAGGTTGGTCTCCTCCAGCTTTGACTTGCTCCCCTGTAGGTCCTGGGTCATGCGATTGAACGACTCGATCAACGTTCCGATTTCATCGGTCGCCTTGGCATCGATCTGCACCGACAAGTCACCTTGGGCGACCGCTTCCGTCGCCTCCGCCAATCGCTGAATCGGCACGGTGATGCCGCGCGCCACATAGAATCCGAACCACGTCGCGCTGAAGAGAATCAACACCGCCACGACGGCCACAAAAAAATAGGCTCCGGCCTTGATGGGGTTTTTCATCGCCTTAATTTGCTTGTACGCCGTGTACTGACGACCGATCCCCTCCATCTTGGTCAACAGTGATTCCGGGACGTAGGTTTCTACAACCACCACCCCGTCCAACTCGCCTCGACGGACTCCTGAGGCGACCGGAATGGCGGCACGCACCAACCGGCCCGTCTGCGCCTCTTGAACGGAGGTAAACTCTTGTTTGCCGTTAATGACTTGCAAGACAAGTTGGCTGATCGGCAAATCCAGCACTCCGAGGGGGATCTCACTATCCACGGCCTTCGTGAGCGTCTCCATCTTGTTTGAAAACACTTCGATCCCGGCGACACCGTATTCCATGCGCTTCCGAGCCATCGCGGCAATCAAGAGATCGCGCTGCACCGGAGCCAACATATCCTCGCGAAACAGTTCTTGGGAAATTGCCCGCGCACTGTTGACCGCGAGCGCGACATGCCCCGCATGCTGCATACGGGCCACCTCGTACGAATCTTTCATGACTTTTTCAATATGTTCGCTGAACCACACGTCGACAGCCTTATTGACCAACCCGCTCGCGACAAACGCCAGGAGCAGCGTCGGAATCAATGAAAACCCGATAAACGCGGCGATCAGTTTCGTGCGAAACCCCGACCCCACGAGACGGTGCCGACGTTCGAAGTAAGCCTTGATCAGGTTCCTGGACAATAGGAGCACCAGCACGACGAATCCGACCAGGTCCAGATTGATCAGAAGAAGCACCAGCGCGTAACTGGTCGACGGAAGGAAGGAGCCGTTTTCTTCCGAGCCCGGCACAACGACTTGTGAGTAGTACAGCGTAAAGGCGACGCAGGGGATCAGCAGGATGAGTACGATCCAGACAGGGCGAAGATGGGGCGGCTTTCGATCCAATCCCTTCGGTTGGTCTTTCAACGCGGCACGTGAGTGCCCACTCATCACCACAGGCTGAATCTCAGACGGTCTTCCGGAAACCGGTTCTAATGCGCCCGTGGGATGATTCAGCTCTGGCATTCCTCGCCTCTGGACACCGTCAACACAGAGAGATAGACCGCTGTCTCACTATAGCCGACTTACAAGGCAGTCTCAAAGCTTGCCGTAGAACCCGCAGCGTCCAGACGTCTGCCGGTACATGGAATAATCGGAAGAAGGAGATGCTACTTCGGTGACGCCAACGTGACATACTTCATGCGAAGCGCATACAGCATGTCACGAAGGACCGTCTGCTCATCAGGAGTCAGATTGCCCTTCGTCTTGTCTTCCAAGACAGACAACAGATCGATAATTTCTTTGGCTTGGGGCAGGTTGACGGGTATCGATGTCTGGTGGGGGTCTAGTTGCTCACCCATGAGCATGAGCGATGACGAGCCCAGTGAGATCACAAAAGATGAAAACGAGACCGGAGGCGATTGAGATGGTTCAATTGATGGCGGTGCAGACATCGGCTGTGCTGAAGGCGCTGCCGCTGTTGAAGAAGCATCGGACCCTCCGCTTGCTCGCCGATCACGAACGACAAATCCTTGTTCCTCCTCCGCCATCTTCATCTCCCCTCACAGGCTCAAATAATGTGGCGGTACCCTACCATAGGGCTTATGCGGTCGCAAGTCGTGACAGAGATTGAAGAAGTCGCCACACTCGGTATGGCAGGGACTCAACATCGGACGCATGAGTTGCTGAAACCTTACCTTTTCGAAGAAACGTACGAAGTCATCGAGACTATCGAACCATCCGAAAACTGATATGTACGCGGGCGGCGTGCTCAAGCACTGCGCGGACTTGCGCGAGGGTGACACCAGGAAACCAGACAATAAAGTCTGAGACCTGTGCCCCATCTTCGAGATTCTGAAAGAGGGCAGTCACAGGCACACGAGTGCCTCTAAACACCCATGCACCACTCACACGCTCAGGCTCACGCTCAACAGCTTGGCAAGAGGACCAATCAATCATGCGATAGTTGTAGACCCAGCATGGAGACGATTCAATTCACTTGTACGGGCCAGAATTGAGCTCACCGCTTGATGGGTGTAAGGACGGTATGATCACGAAACACGTCATCATTGCTCCCTGCTGCACTCATCTGTCCGGCTGATGTTGGAACTCAGCTGCGCCGAAGGCGTCGACTGGATTGACGTGTTAGACCTTCGGCTCTTGTTGTGTCGTGCAATGGATTCCCCCACCTCCCGCCGCAATCCCGTCAATGTTGACTTGGACCACTTCACGTCCAGGGAACACTCGTTGCAACTCACGTTTGGCTGCTGCGTCGGTTCGCGCATCACCGAACTCTGGGGCAATCACTGCGCCATTACAGACATAGAAATTGATGTAGCCGGCGGCGAAGTCATCGCTTGCAAATTCCTCTCGAACCTTTGAAGGTGCATCCAGAACAACAACCTCCAGTCTCCGGCCTTCACTATCTGTTGCCGTGCGGAGAATTTCCAGATGCCGCTTCGTCACAGCGTGATCGAAAGACTTGGGATCAGAATCATAACCAGCAAGAACTACCCCGGGGCGCGCGAAGCGCGCATAGAAATCGGTGTGTCCGTCGGTGATGTCTTTACCCTTGATGCCAGGCAACCAGATAATCTTCTCCAAACCGAGTAATCGTCTCAGCTCCCGCTCACACTGTACTTTGCTTACACCAGGATTGCGGTTTTCATTCAACACGCAACTCTCGGTAACGATCGCCGTACCCTGTCCGTCTACCTCAATCCCGCCACCCTCGAGGATCATGTTAGTCTGAATGCGGCGCACATCAATGCGCTGCGTCACAAACGAGGCCACTTCAGCGTCGTGGTCAAAGTCTTGCTTCTCACCCCAGCCGTTGAAATTGAAGTCGACCCCGGCTTTATCACCATCTTCCGACACGACAAAAACGGGACCGGAGTCGCGCACCCAAATATCGTCGAGTGGACAGACGATCAACTCCACTTTGGATCCCATCAGTTGCGCAGCAACAGCCACGTCAGACTGCCGCACCAGCATTGAGACTGGCTCGTATTGGGCGATGGTCAAGGCAATCGTCACCAGGTTACGTTGAACCTCGTGAAAGAGTTTACTGCCCCATATTTTCTTCTTAATACCAAAGGCCATCCAGGTTCGTTGGTGTGGCTCACCCTCGTCCGGCATGACCCAGACACTGCGCTCATTTGTCATCGCAAAAACCCTATTGACCCTCTCCAGCAGAGTGCCAGCTCCGAGAAGCCCCAACGATTGAATTGCGGCACGTCGAGTGATCATGCAGATCTCACCTGAAGAACAACCGTAAAGCTAATCGGGTGCGGCCTAGAAAACTGAAAAGTGAAGCCACGCTCCGGTTGAGCGTCATATTTAGGTTGAATGCGCGATTACAAGACTTGCCCCCATACTTTCTTGCCTTGGTTCACGAGCATGTTAGGCAACATTTTTCAGTTCGAAGCCCGCTTCAATTAACCGCTCTCTAAGTATGGTATGCCACTGCCTTCGCTCGTCGATTGGGTCGAAGATAACACCATCGAGATCGGAAGGACGCTCAAAGTTCGGAAATACTCTGTCTGCCTTTCGATACAGCACAAAAACGTTCTCCCAACCCAGCCGCCCATAGAAGAATCCGAGTTCCAGTATCACATTCTGGCGGGCGCGGAACTGAAGGGACCGCTCACCGACTCCGGACACTTCGTACTGCACACGCGAAGCGCCCGTGTCATCGGCGGACAAGATGACGATAGCGAAGCGCGCCTGTTGGGACACTCTCAGGAATTTCTGAAACAACGATTGCTCGGCGCCGGCAAGCTGAGACAGCACGATCGGTTTTACTCCTATGCTTGCCAAAAAACTTGTTACTTCCGCGAGCGCGGTTTCGTCATGTCCATGAACAATGAACGCAGACTGTGGGTTTAGCTTTGATTCTACGGCGCTCGGCTCTTCAGATTCTCGTGCAGCGCTAGCCAGATTTTTGGCAACCGCTTCAACCTCATTAGATGGGACAGGAGGAGTATTCTTCTGATCGGCAAGATAGCGGCTTGTAGCCTCCGCGATCTTACGAGCGCCCTCGTGGAATTCAGCCGATGTTGGCCGACCGGTAAGGTCGAGCCACTGGCGCAGCGCAAGCCCTTCAGGAAGATCTTTTACATGCTCCAGAATGATCGGAACAATGAGCCGATCCGTTGCTGTGGCGGCCGCCCGTAGTTCGGCTCGAACCCACTCAGATTGCATAGATGCACGTGAAACAAAAACCAAAAGACCTAGCGAGTCCGTCAGAGCACGCCCAATAACGTTTGCCCATTGTTCGCCTGGGCGCAGATCCTCAATATCCATCCAAATGTTGACTGGAAGCATTTGGACACGCAGTTCGAAGCGCAATGTCTCTATAAACTGCGTCACTATCTCGGCGTCTTGGCGAGAGTACGAGACGAACAGATGACGAGTAAGCTTTTCAGTCATTGAGCGTAGTTGCCTTGATGTCACCTAACAATGTTAAGACTGACTATATAATCCTGTTACGGCAGCTTGTCCACGCCTGCCTACATCAGCGAATATCCACCAATTTCCTGCTCCAACCCATAGAGAGCAAACCATGCATACTTTCCATAAATGCACACCTCCCGTCAGGTCTTCACCGTCCCTCGTCGACGCCATTGAAGCAACGACATCGCTCGGTATACAGTGGCGAGCCAACTTATTACATCGCGCTGTTGGTTATCTGACGATTGAACCATGTCGGAACGATTTGAAAAGGTAGTGGAAGTCATGGCGACGCTGCGTGCCGTGAACGGCTGTCCATGGGATCGCAAGCAAACCCATGAGTCTCTGAAGCCCTATCTTCTCGAAGAGACCTACGAAGTCCTGGAGACGATCGATCAACGGGACATGCAGAAGCTTAAGGAAGAATTGGGCGATGTCCTGCTACAAGTGATTTTCCACAGCCAGATCGCTACCGAAAGCAAAACGTTCACGATTGATGATGTGCTGGAGACGCTCGCGGAGAAACTCATTCGCCGGCACCCTCATGTGTTCGGGACCGGTGATCAGACGACTGGTGTCACGAATAGTGAGCAGGTCTTGACCCAATGGGAAGACATCAAGCGCGCCGAGCGAGAAGCCGCCGGCAATACGCAATCGGCCCTTGATGGCGTGCCGAAAACCTTGCCGGCTCTACTGCGGGCCTATCAAATCCAGGCACGAGCAAGCCGTGTCGGTTTCGATTGGCCGCAGAACGATGCCGGCTTGGAACAAATCTTGGGAAAGGTCGGCGAAGAAATCGGCGAGTTGCGTGAGGCACTGAGACTGCACCAGGCCAAAACGAACAAGGAATCCAACCGGCCTGATGCCAACGAGGAGATCGAGGGCGAGCTGGGTGATCTTTTCTTCTCTCTGGTCAATCTCGCTCGTTTTCTGAAGACGAATCCCGAGGATGCGCTGCGCCGAGCCACCAATCGATTCACCGATCGGTTTCATCTGGTAGAGTCGCAGGCCACGGAGAAGGGCCGATCATTGAACGACATGACGCTGGCCGAAATGGATGAACTGTGGGATGAAGCCAAGCGACGATTGCAGCGCCCACACCCTACCCTGACTCCACACATCAAGGATCACCGACCATGACGAAGAATCAAGAACCCTACGAAGAGGGAAAGCGTGCCGGAGCCCATCCGCTGCTCGTGGGCCTTGGTATCCTTCTCGGATTGTGGCTGTTTGTCGCCTTGATCATCCCTAGTTCGAAGAACAAACAGGCAACCGGGACGGAAGGTCCCACGGTTTCGGTGATCGAGGATCCTGAAGCCCCATCGGTCATGTTCAAGGTGCAGACAACTATCCAGGATATGAACACCCTGGGGCTGGTCGTGCCCCCTCAAGCGACGGATAGTCAGATCGTCGCCCTTTTGAAGCGACTCAAGCAAGCACGCCTAGACGGCACACTCGGCGAGCAACTCCCCTCGACGACACCCGGTCACACGCTCGGCGAGCACGCCATCGCCGACATCTTTATTTTTTCGGAGAAGCAGTTCGCGGAAGCGGATACGATCCGTACCCTCACGCGAGGGGCCCATGCTCCAGGAACGCTGTATCCGAATGCCGTTCCCTTTGAGGTAGCTATGGAGCACATTCGCGGCCACTACCGAATCGATCTGAATGATACCAGCAGCCCGGACAGGGGATCCCTTGGTTTCGCAGACGAATCAGGCATCCATTCGAAACACTACAAAAGAATCTTTTGACGACGCACTCAGCGCCTATTCCAACGAGGATCAGATACCCACGCGTTTTCTCACGTCTTCTCGGATATCCAATTGATCTGCGGCAAATAACGTTTCTAACAGAGGGAAGAGATGGGCAAACGTCCCGGCAAACGGCGGCACCATGATGTCACGTCGTTCGACCAGCATGCCCGCCTCTTCAGCCACCCGCATCTTTCGCTCGGCAATCGCCTTCGTGAGAATGTTGCTGATCATCAATTGCTGGCCAGGCGAACCGACGACGGACTCAAAGAGACGACGTTTCAACACCTCCAACTCATCCGGGATTGAGACCTTCACCCGCACGCCATGTGGCGTCGCCCAAGTTGATCGTTGAATGGAATAGTCGTAGGAAAAGACCTGCTCTCGTGGCTCTCGAAACGGACCGGTGACATCTAGAATCGCAAAAGTCTTGTCGGCTGACGGCATGACACGTTCACCTAACTCTAGGTGGCTTCAACACCCTGCTGAAACCCCATCTCGTACTATAAGGGCTTGCAGTCAGGCAGGACAAGGGGCTATTTATACAGAGTCGTCCTACAACGGTGGTAGAGATTCGGCGCACGAATTAGTTTTCTGTTGGTGAGCGTGTGACGGAGCATTTCTTCGGGAGACGGCATGGCCAAGAAAGACTATCCTGGGCTCGTTCTGGTGCCCCCTAGTGATCGAACGATCTTGAAGCGTCGCCTGCTTCGCTGGACGTTGTTCATCAGCGCGCTGGTCTGGTGTGCATCGATCCTCCCCGTGTGGCCACCCTCCTCCGACGATACGACAAACTGTCAACCAGGTGCTGAACAGGACGCTTCACATCGTTCGACTGAACCATGCGACCAGCTGCCATTCGTCGCTGAGCCGGCACCACATCAGAGCGAATTCAGCCTCACGCCAATCTCACAGGCTGAAGGTCTGAGAGAGTCTCAGAATCTCCAGTCTTCACTGATCCCTGATCCTCCTCAGTTCATCCCTCAGAACAGTCTCAGCTCAGGCACGGAGCCCAAACCCTCTGATCCTGTCGACAGTCCCATCGATTACCTTCCCGTACCGTCAGATGACAAGCCATCCACATCAAATCCCCCACCAGCCCAATCTTCTCAAAACTCAGATACTGACATTCGTTTAGCGGAACAGGGGGATGCCTTTGCGCAGTATCGCCTGGGACGTTATCATGCGCGGCACGATGGAAAGCAGGCACCGGAATCCGTGCGTTGGTATAAAAAATCCTCCGTGGGTTTGCGGCGATTAGCCGAAGCCGGTAACGGAGAAGCGATGTACGTCCTCGGCGTCATGTATGCCTATGGACGTGGAGTCACACGAAATACGGAAGAAGCGCGCCACTGGCTGTCCCAGGCCGTTCGGCAGAACGTGACAGCGGCTCAGCCGGTTCTTGCGAAT
>CABVRR010000084.1:6346-14856 GCA_902500705.1 uncultured Nitrospira sp. | reverse complement strand
AAACTCGCCGACCGGCAGCCCGCACTCGAAGCCCTCACCCACCACCATTGAGCCTCATCTCACTCGACGAGGCTGAATTCATAACCGGAGCCCGTGAGAGCCGCCAACAATGTCGTGGAGTGATCGCGCCCCCGCGTTTCCATGGTGACGTCGATCGCAGCTTCACGCGGCCCCACTCCGTAGTGCGCGCGGTTATAGGATGTTTCCACAATGTTCGCCCCTTCTTTCGCGATCACCGATGCCAGCCGTTCCAATGCCCCAGGCTGATCCGTCAGACGCACACGGAGACGCAATCGTCTTCCGTCTCGCACCATGCCCTGCTCAATAATTCTCGACAGCAGGTTCACGTCGAGATTGCCGCCGGACACCAAAACCGCAATGTTCTTGTCGCGGTGGCCGGTTCGAGCCCGCAACACCGCCGCGAGCGCAATGGCGCCGGCCCCTTCCGCCAGCGTCTTCTCATTCTCCAGCAACATGAGAATGGCCGCGGCGATATCGTCTTCCTCCACTGTGACAATCCGATCGACATAAGCCTGGACCAATGGCAAGGTGCGCGCGCCGGCCCGCCGAACGGCAATGCCATCCGCCAGCGTCGACTGCGCGGCCAGCTCGACCGGACTGCGCTGCTCCAGCGCCGCCTTCATCGACGGCAATCGCGCGGTTTGCACGCCCACGATCTCGACCTGGGGATTCCGGCCCTTCACAGCACAGCCGACTCCACCGATCAACCCGCCGCCACCCACCGGAACCACAATGACATCCAAGCTCGGGTTCTGCGCGAGCAATTCCAAGCCCAGCGTGCCTTGTCCGGCAATGACCTCGTCGTCGTCGAAGGGATGGATGAAGGTGGCCTTTTTCTCAATGCTCCGTTCAACCGCCGCCGCGCAGGTCTCATCGTAGTTGTCGCCGTGGAGCACGATCTCCGCGCCATAGCCGCGCGTCGCGATAAGCTTGATCAGCGGAGCCGAGCGGGGCATCCAGATTTGGGCCGGGATCCCGCGATGCACGGCATGATAGGCCACCCCCTGGCCATGATTGCCCGCCGAGGCCGCGATCACGCCCTGCCGACGTTCGCTCTCGGTCATCGTGAGGATGCGATTCAACGCGCCGCGCTCCTTGAACGACCCGGTCATCTGCAAGTTTTCAAGTTTGAGAAAGATCGCATTGCCCGTGAGCCGGGACAATGTCTTGGAATGCACCAGCGGAGATTCGTAGATGGACGGTCTGATACGATCGGCCGCCCGTTCGATCTGTGCAAGATTCAGCATGCCTTCCCCCTCCAACTCAACGACTCTCGTTTCTGCGTTCACTCCGTGAAAATAAAAAACCCCTGGCGGATTCGGTTCCGCCAGGGGCCTTCTTGCTTGTGTCGATAACGCGCGACGGGCAATCAGGATTAGGCGGAGCGGGCGATGCTCATCGCCGCCGCCATGTTAATCCCGATAGCATTCAGCTTCTTTGATGTCATGTGACCCGGGATACTCCTCAGTACTCCGATCTGTCAGCCTTGTACCACGCACGTAGCCTCGCGATCAATCATTGTCCGATATGCACCATTCAGGACTCAGTGATGATCGCGTGTGATCCTCTGGGGAACATTGTCTGATGCATCATAGGCCCCTGGAGTCAGACTCGGAGAGAATAAGTCCGAATCCGTCCCATACGTACGTATAAATATGATACGTACATTCATTCGGTTGTCGGAAATTTCTTCCTTCGGTAGAATCACCGAACATTGCTATTGTGGAAATCCAATGTCTGATCTTCGTTGTCCGGCGTGCGGGGCGAGCAAAGTTCGGCTCGCTCACAGAAAATCTGTTTCCGATGTGCTCCTGAGCGGCCTGACGATCTATCCGTTCCGGTGTCAGCTCTGCGCCGATCGCTTTCGAACCTTCCTCGGTCACCGCACCCCCAATCCTCGTCGCAGTTTCGAGCGGATCGAGGTCTCATTCCCAGTCTGGTTTCGACCGCGCCGATCCGAATATCCGGACGAAATGGGCCAAGAGGGGATGATCGAGAATCTCTCGATACGCGGATGCCGGATTCGCTCGTCTGCCCTGGTCGCAGTCGGCTCGCGGCTCGAATTAGAGTTCCAATACTCCAATGCCTCCTTCCCCATTACGATCGAGGAGGCCGTGGTGCGATCCTCGGCCTACGAGGTCATCGGCTTGCGCTTCACTCGACTTCGACGAAGCGATGAGCGGCGCATTCGCCAGCTCATTGATGTGTGGCTACCCGAACTCTTGCCTTCAGGCCGCTGACGTAGCGTCTCCAAAATTTGTTCAGCACCCGATCCTTTTAAGCTTGTAGAAGGACATCCGATTTCAAGAGACTCCGCTCAGTATTCAATAGGCTCACCACACACAAATTTCTGGAACGCAATAGGAGTGGTGCCATCTATTCCTGCCGCAGCACCGCCAACGGTGGTTGCCCGAGTAGTCGATAGGTGCTGAGAAATCCGACCAGCATGGTGAGGGTAATGGTTGCGATAAAACCTGCGGCCAGCACGGCCGGGTGAAGGCCCCAAGAGAGGTCAAACACGGTCTCAAGGACGGCCCAAGACAGCGCACTGGCCAATACGCATCCAAGCAATCCGCCCAGTGCTCCCAGGAACGCATATTCTGCTGCAAACGAACGCACGATCACGCTGCGAGGTGCTCCCAGGGCCTTGAGAATAACGGATTCGTATAATCGGCGATAGCGTGTGGCTGCCAGAGCTGCAGCCATCACCAGGCCTCCGGACAGGATGCAGAACAAGGCCATGGCTCGGATAGCAAGGGAGAGCCGGTCAAGTACTCGCGCAAACCCGTCGAGCACGTCGCCCATGTTGATCGCCGTGACGTTGGGAAAGGACGCGACGACCGCTTGCTGCAGCGCCAACTCTTCGGTCGGGGCGACGCGAACGGTAGCCACATAGGTATGTGGGGCCTCCTCAAGAGCGCCCGGTGAAAAGATCATATAGAAGTTAGTCGAAAAGTTGCCCCACTCCACTTGTCGAATGCTGCTGATCTCTCCAGTGACAGGCATCCCTTGGATATCGAGCTCCATCGTGTCTCCGACCGTGAGGCCCAGTTGCTTCGCGGCATCTTCCTCGATCGAGATCAACGGCTTGGTGAAGACTTGTCCCGGTTTCCACCACTCGCCCTGAACGATCTTGTTGTCTTTAGGAAGATCCTGGAGAAACGTCAGGACGTATTCGCGTGTCTGATACCATTTTTTCCGCCGTTCTTCCCGCTGGGCGACTTTCTCTTTCTGCTCTTCCTCCTCAGATGTCGCTTCAATTTTGATGGGCTCGTCCTTAACGGCGGAGAGTCGTGATCGTACCAACGGGGTCAATCGAGGGGCTGGATCACTGGAGTGTCGGCGCAGGAGCGTCGTCATCTCTTCTGCCTGATCAGGCTGGATATCGATGAAGAAAAACGTCGGACTGTCGATCGGCCGACTGTCGCCGACTTGCGCGAGAAGCGAGCGCTCGACGAGCGACACGGTCGTCACGACCATAACGGCGATGCCGATCGCAATCGTGATGCTTGCCGCCTGACTGCCTGGACGTATGACATTGCCCAGCGCTTGACGCAGCACGAGAGCCTTCGGGCGGGGGCATTTCTTCAAAGCCATGAGGACCCCACGCGCAGAGGCGCCCAACAGCAAGACCGCAGCGGCAAAGGCCAAGATGAAGAGGAGGCCGACTTTCCAAGACCCAGCTTGCCACACGGATAAGAGCGCCAAGCCGAGGCCGATCCCGACTGATACGAGGGCCTTCACTCTGTCGAGTTCCCGCCATGCCTGCCACCAGCGTATGGTTCGCTGAGTTGTCGGAGGAGCCAGCGGAACAATTTCACGACGAAAGATTCGAGCCGGCTTGACATCGCGGATCGTCAACAGGGGCCAGAGCGTAAAGAGCAGCGTGGAAAGCATGCCTAATGCCAGCCCCTTCGCAAGAGGTGCAAGTGTCAGTGGGATGCCATTCTTTGCAAATCCTAATTGGTCCAAGAGATCCGATGCCATCAGCGCCGCGATCATCCACGGGAGTCCCTGATGGAGGAGCATTCCGATCATAAGACCAACCAGACTCCCGATGAGTCCTAAGAGCATCGCCTGTAACCCATAGGTCCAGATGATGGTGGGAGAATCTGCGCCGACGGTTTTCAAGGTCGCAATCGTATTGAGCTTTTCTCGCACAAACGCATGAACCGACGTGGCGAC
Organism: uncultured Nitrospira sp.; assembly: GCA_902500705.1. Taxonomy (GTDB): domain Bacteria; phylum Nitrospirota; class Nitrospiria; order Nitrospirales; family Nitrospiraceae; genus Nitrospira_D. The sequence continues at coordinate 10,650 of CABVRR010000084.1, read as the reverse complement.
TCCCAGACCTCCGACAAACAGCGCCGTCAATCCGATCAAGCCTAAGTAACGGGTCAGCTGTTCCAACGACTGTTTCAGCTGCGGTTGTGCGTCTCGATAACTCGATACGCGGGCAGAGTCCGGTGCAAGCCGTTCTCTCAACTCATACAAGAGCGGTTCCGGCGGCATTGTGCCGGGGATCTTCACGAGGTATCGCTCGCGAATCCGGCTACCCATCTTGATCAATTCAGTCGCGTGAAGTCCTTCCTGTGACATCAGGACGCGAGGACCAAGACTGAAGGCGTTAGCCATGCGGTCCGGCTCCATTCTGACCACGCCGGTGATAACGAACAGCCCTTGCCCGATCTTAAGACGCTCGCCGACTGTTATCCCCATTCTGATCAGCAGCGACTCTTGAACGACCACACCAAAACAGGGACGGTCGGGGCACTGGTGGGTTTGTCGACGAAGCAGGTGCGAGAGGTCCTCCTGCGGCTCCAGTCGGAGTGCGCCATATAGCGGATACTGAGATTCGACGGCCTTGAGTTCTATGATCTGCGTCAGCTGCCCATTGGGGGAAGATTCGGTTTTGGCAGCCATTGCAACGAGCTCGCTGACGTGGGTGAGGGCCACCTCACGCTCGCTCAACAGATTGAGAACGTCCTGGCCTTGGGAACTGATCAGGCGAGAGAGGCGGATTTCAAGATCACCCCCGAGAAGGCCGCGCGCTTCCCTGGTGACAGCCTGCTCGACCTGCGTGCCAAAAAGCGAGACCCCGGTCAATGCGCCCACGCCGATCGCGATGCAGACTAAGAAGTAGAAAAAGTGACGCCATGCTGCGCGCGTCTCTCGCCACGCCATATTCACGACGAAAGCCGTCATGATCCGACTGTCGAGGAGGGGACACGTTCCGCGCGTGAGGAAGGCGTCGAGAAGTCGTCGACATGTTTCGAACGTGCGGGCAGACTGTCCGACTCCAGGCGTCCATCGCGAAGCGACAGAACGCGCTGCATCGATAAGGCCAGCCTTGTGTCGTGTGTCACCAGCACGAGTGTGGTGCCGGAGTCGCGATGGAGTGAGAGGAGCAGCTCGATGACCTGGGCACCGGTGGAACTGTCGAGGTTTCCTGTCGGCTCATCCGCTAATAAGATCGGCGGTCGACAGGCAAAAGCCCGGGCCACTGCGACTCGTTGCTGCTCTCCTCCTGAGAGTTGAACCGGGTAGTGTTCCATGCGGCCAGAGAGTCCGACCGCAGCAAGTAGTTCCGCCGCCCGATGGCCGGCCCGACTCACTCCGCTGAGCTCCAGTGGAACGGCGACGTTTTCAATTGCGGTGAGGGTTGGGATGAGATGAAACGATTGGAAAATATAGCCTACCTTTTCCCGCCGGAATCGGGCCATCTGGCTTTCACCCATGGTTGTGATATCGGTTCCATCCAGCTGAATTGATCCAGTGGTTGGTCGATCAAGGCCGGCCATCAATCCCAGCAGTGTCGATTTTCCACTTCCTGACGGCCCAACAATGGCGACCGTCTGTTTGACCGGGATCTCAAAACTGATGCGGTCGAGGATCGTGACGGAACGACTTGCCGCCGCCAAGATCATCGACACGTCTTTCACGGTAATCATCGTACCCCTCGGCTGCCTTCCAAGATGAGAGACCTCAGGATGATAGTATACTGTACAGTGTCAGTGATCGAGTAGGGCAGCGATTACCGTGAAACAATTTCATGACATATTCATCTCGGTGTTCGTCATGCTTCTCTGGGCGCTCACGTCGGGAGCCGTTTCTGCTTCAGCATCGGACACGCGACCGCGAATTGTCGCGTTTGGTGACAGCCTCACCGCCGGACTGGGAGTGCAGACCGGTGACTCCTACCCGGCTCAACTTCAGCGACGACTGGATGATCTCGGCTACCACTATCGGGTGATCAACGCCGGTGTCAGCGGCGACACGACGGCCGGCGGGCTTCGACGCGTTCCCTGGATTCTCAACAGCAAGCCCGAACTGGTGATTCTGGAATTAGGTGCGAACGATGGACTTCGAGGGCTTCCTCTCGATCAAACAGAAAGCAATCTCGGTCAGATCATCCGACGATTACAAGAGGGAGGCACCAGGGTGATCTTGGCCGGAATGAAATTGCCGCCGAATTACGGACCAGACTATACGGCAAGCTTCGAAGCCATGTATCGGATGCTGGCCAAAGAGAACCGGCTTTCCTTGATCCCCTTCTTCCTTCAAGGGGTCGGGGGTTCATCCTCATTGAATCAGGCTGATGGCATTCATCCGACCAAGGAAGGCTATACGATCATCGTCGAGCAAGTGCTCAATGTGATCAGGCCGGTGTTGGATAAGCAGATACGCAAACCCTCATCCACTCGCGAGCAGAGTTGAAAGCAATACGTTGCAATCAGAGTCTGCTGAATGGAAGGTAGGCCAGATGTCAGGTGGGTCAACGAAACGCGATGATTTACGATTTCTTAAAAAACGTATCGTAGACGCCGTACGCGAGAACCACCGCGATCAGCGTGTAATAGAGACCTGTGATTCCACTGTAATCAGGAGGCCCCTCTGAGACGTTCGCCAATGCAGGTAACGCCTGGACCAGCAAGGTGCCCGTCAACAGACCTGTTCGTGAAAGTAGCTGTTTCATTTCTGCTCCCTTTTCAATCCACAAACAAAAAGTGGGGCGTATTCTACTGGACATGGGCTGTAAGGCGCAAGAGGAATCAAGTCATGGAAGAACTGGTGTTTGGTTATGGGCGAGGAGGCAGTACGACGGCCGACTGCAGTGCTTCAGCAACATCCTTGAACGAGCTGACAAGTTTATCGAGCTGAGAGCCCTTCTGGAGCATATCCCCCGTGACCGCACGCATTTGCCCGGCATGTCGTACGATGTCGGCTGTCAACTCGCTCACTCTGGTCAGCACTTCTTTGTAAGAGGCTACTTCTCGTTGAAGCTCTTGGGTGATAGCCTGCGCGGTGTGACTCTCTCGCAGAGAGGCTTGGAGTCGTTGTGTAAGTTGTCCCACGTCCGTTTCCCGGTCTTTCAACTGGGATTCGAGACTGGTCATGACCTCTTCATTTTCTCTACGACGATCTTCCAGGTTCCTGATCGTTTGAATCCACGCTGAGGCTGCTCCAGGACTGAGCGCGGGGGAACGGGGAAGAGGTTGTTGCTTTTCCAGAGCTTTCGCCGCCGGTTGCAACCATTCCAAAAAGACCATGACCTCATTCAGTGTGATATCGGACGCGAGCGACGGTGGGGTGGTCCGTTTCCCGTTTTCCGAAGCCCCGATCGAAGCTGCGGGTATCGATTCTTTCACAGGGCTTGGTTTTCGTGATGGCCGAGGTTTAGCCCATCGATGGTATTCCAGCAGCACCGCGATGCAATGGCGGCACATGGGCTCTTCGGGAAGCGTGCACGAACATTTCGAGACAAGGTGGCCGTCTTTCAGCCGGATATTTTGCTCATACAGACCTGAATTACCGATGACGGTCGATGTGATCTGGGAATCATCGGCTTCGACGATGCGGATTCGATTCGCAGTCAAGTACTGATGCGCGATTTGAAACGCAGAGGCGTCGGAAACGGCTTGAATCATCTGGGGATCGAGCAAGCCGAGTCGTTCAGCACTGCAAGGGATTTTCTTTTGCATTTAGATGTGCCGAGCTTTTGCACCACCATCGCGCATGATGGCCCCAGTGTGACGAGCACCTTGAAACCTGTCAAGTTCTGTGCGGTTTTGTGCCGCCCTTGTTTTACGTAGTGGTCCGAGGAGGAACCCGCACTGAGACGTTCCTACCGGCAGGGTGTACTCGAAGGGGACTTTCCCATGGGTGTCAGCCAGATATAATCCGCGATGGGTTCTTCCATGAGGGCTCGAACAGCCGCTGTTTTACTAGGTTCAAACGATGTCATGTAAATGGTGGCCTGTTTGACATCGCCACCCAGGCGTCTGGCGACCCGCTTCGGCACGGGAAGGTTATATTGCACATGGCCTCCTCCCGTGTAACTCACGATCATCCGATGAGGAGCGTTGTGCTCACGACGAAATTCTTCTTGTCTGAGGACCAGCGTTCTGGCCATGCCTTCGTCCCGAACCATTGAGGCCTCATACATCGTCTGAAAATGTTCCTCGGTTCCTCCGTGACATCGCCGCAACTGGTCGACAATCCTGTCGCGGTATGCCGGGTCATCGACGATATCCTCCTGGAGGATTCCCCACGGCGCCCATTCGGGTTCTTGCTTAGCCTGATCGAGTCCCAGTTTGACGACTCGACGAATCAAGGGCTTCGGTGGGTTCATCGCCAACACAGACAAG
>CABVRR010000084.1:0-6246 GCA_902500705.1 uncultured Nitrospira sp. | reverse complement strand
TTTCAGGTTGGTGATCAATTCTGAAAACGGAAGCACGCGCCCGGTTCGAGCGTCAAGAATCTGCCAAGGTTGCCACCCTTCATCGGCTGTAGAACGAAGGTTGCCTTCGCGTTCCGCCACGCAGCCGAACGGGAGAGCCAGTAGCCCTATAAACATGACCAGGCTGAGGATCACTCGCCGACCTAGGTCATCGACGGACAGCAATCGCATACTCATGCCATCACTCCTATCATACCGAATGGGCACGGACAAGCCGGGCTTGACGGTGAAGTTTTCAGGTAACTATGCTCTTCACACAAAGCCGATGGGCATCCCACTCACATCACATGTGGACCAACCGCGCTTCTGATGACTTCCGATCCATTTGCAGATTTCCGCCGCGTCGTCAGTCTTCGCGCGCGTCAGTTTCCCGGACAATGGGAAGCATCAAAAAAGTTGATAGACCGCGCCGTTTTTCCCGCCACCATCACACGACTCTGTGAAGCCATTCAGGGGAAGGATCTACCAAGCCCCATCAAAGAAACCTTGGCGCGTCTCCTCACGCCGCATACGCTCCGGCAAGTTCAGGATCTCGATGGAGGGGGTCTCAAGTCCGTCACCGGCCTTCCTCCTGCAAAAGCCCTCCGGGCGCTTGCTGTCTTTTTTGAGCTGATGCCTGTAGCCGTTTCAAAGTGGCCTACCACTCATCTCTCGAGTGAGGAGGTCGAAGAAGCCGTGTGTAAGCTGGAGAATCCATTCGACGTTCTTCGTCATGTTGACGTGGCATCCCTGTTGGAGATCGGAGCCGGCGATCTTTCATTCGCTGAGGAATTAGTCGATCGATACGGCGCAGAGCTCAAGCAGCAACGCCATCCTTTCATTATCCATTGCCTGGATCGACTCGATCCCCGTTCGCAACTGGGTGGCCCGCTTCATCCAAGCCTTGACAGGTTGCAGAAATTACAACGGAAAGAGGGAGTGTCCTTCTCCTTCTTCGGCAATCAAAACATGTTTGAACTTGGACGGTTGGATGAACAGGACATGCTGGCCCCACGATATGCCGTCGCGACATGTTGGGCACCGGCCACACCGACGTTTGCCTATGAGCCGACGAGGCTTTCCGAAGCCGTCATCCGTAACGAATTGGAGCGTACCAAAGGGGCCTTTCAGCAGACACGTTTCGGAAAAGAACACGCGCTTGAGGTCCGACATGCCGGGCGAGCGCTCCTCTTCCCTTCGTGGAAGTTTGAGATCGTCGGCCCCCTTGCACTCCTCAACCTACTGGCAGGTCGTGGATGTCTCTGTGTGTTGGGATCAGTGGATGCGCAAGTGTTTTGGGAACTCCTCGCCCAATTGCTGGAGGAACCACGCTATCGCCCACCGGATCACCCCTTTGATTCCACCAACCTGCCTGCCGTCTTTGGTGAGGTCTATCATGCTCTGGCGGGTTTGCCGATCGGTGAATCGATCAATCTGGCCGACGTGGCGCCTCTTCGGAGTCACTATCTCCGGTCAGACTCTCTTTACGCAGGGGAAAGCGGTGCGGGTCATTTTCGGTATATTCGTGTCACCCGTGGTGCCGTTTTTCCGGGCACTCCTGCGAGCAGCACTGCACGGAAGTTTTCCTCCATGACCGAAGAGGCGCCTCCGTGGTTTATTACGCTGGTTCCTTCGTAAGCCGCTGATCAACGCCTGGCGGTGTCGCGCGCTAAGGTTCTAAAAAATATAGAATAATTGACCGTTTTTAGACCCTTTGTTAGACTTCGATCGTGTCCGATCACCACACGATCCTACAGCGACGTTCCACCTATTAGCCCCATCATGAACCCAACGGAAACTATTCGATCTATCCAGGAGAATATTGCGCGGGTGATCAAGGGCAAACCCCATGTGATCGAAATGAGCCTGGTTGCGCTCTTGGCGCGCGGGCATCTTCTCCTCGAAGACGTGCCGGGAGTCGGAAAAACGACGCTTGCACATAGCCTTGCGCGCTCCCTCGATTGCTCTTTCAAGCGCATTCAGTTCACGAGCGATCTGCTGCCATCGGATATCGTGGGCGTTTCGATCTTCAATCGTCAGAAACAGGCATTTGAGTTTATCCCGGGTCCGATTTTCGCCAACATCGTGCTCGCGGATGAAATCAATCGAACGACGCCCAAAACACAAAGTAGTCTGTTGGAAGCGATGAGTGAGGCCCAAATCTCGTTCGACAATACGACCTATCCCCTGCATCAGCCGTTCATGGTCATTGCCACGCAGAATCCTGCCGAGTATCACGGGACCTTTCCATTGCCTGAGTCGCAACTGGATCGGTTCTTAATGCGGCTTCGCATCGGCTATCCTTCACAGGAAGAAGAAAAAAAGGTTCTCGACCGACCACAATCGCTCCATCCGGCTGAAGCGCTCCAGCCGTTGCTCACGGCTAAAGATGTCCTGTCGCTCCAGGAGCAAGTCGACAACGTTCTCATGGAAGACAGTATTACGGATTATCTATTGACCATTGTGCAACGCACTCGGCAGTCGGAGCTCTTATCCTTGGGGGTGAGCACCAGAGGAGCGTTGGCGCTGAGTCGGGCTGCCAAAGCGATGTCATTCGTCCGTGGTCGGACCTATTGTCTGCCGGATGATATTAAGGAGTTGGCCCCGATCGTCTTGTCTCACCGCATTATGGTGGCTCGTGCGCAGGGTGTGCGTCAGCGAAGTTGTGAGCAGGCTGAGCGGATCATCCAGGATTTGGTCGACTCGATTCCTGTCCCCGTGTAGGGTTTCCCCGAAATCTGTGTTCCGGCGCGGAGTTGCTCGTCCATGCTGCGTCCATCTCCTTCCATCCTCCGACGATTATTTCATCACCGATCTACGAGCGTGACCAGAGAGGGAATTCAGTTCCTGCTCTTCACTCTGGCGATCGGTATTGCCGCTATCAATACCGGCAACAATCTCTTCTATCTGTTGCTGGCGATGATGCTGAGTCTCGTGCTGATCTCGGGAATTGTGGCGGAATACTGTCTGCGACGGTTGGAGTTCCATCGTCATCTTCCCGATCGCCTTACGGTGAATGAACCGACTTCCGTCACACTGGTGGTGAAGAATCGAAAATCACAACTTCCGAGCTTCTCGCTGAAGATATTCGATGTCGGTGATGGAAGGGAACTGAGGCAGGGCTTGGAGGTGCACCAACTCCTTCCTGGCACGAGCCAGTTGGTGTCGTATCCGCTCATTGCCACGCGGCGTGGTCGATTGCACCTGGAGGGTGTCTGTGTCGGGACGGAGTTTCCCTTTGGACTCTTTAGGAAGCAAACGTTTTACCCGATCGAAGACATGATGGTTGTCTGTCCGGAGATCAAGCCGCTCGACGAGAGCGTGTTACGGGGGCTTCTGACCGCTGGACCGGAACAGAGTATCAACCGACGAGGCTCCGGTAATGATCTGTACAATCTACGTCTGTATCAGGCCGGAGACGACTCACGAAAGATTCACTGGCCGACGACGGCGCGGACGTCTCAATTGACGGTCCGAGAAACCGAGGCCGAAGACCAACGTCGAGCCGTCGTGTACGTATCAACCCTTGCTCCACCGAGCCACGATGTCTTGTTTGAGCGGGCCGTCTCCCTCGCGGCGTCTCTTCTTCATCATCTCGCGCATCGAGGGTATATGCTCCAATTACTCGTGGGGTCGTCGCGTTCGTCGTTCGGTCACGGCGAGCCGCACCTCTTGGAGCTGTTTCGAATGCTCGCCATCTGTGAGCGCTGCTCACCACCCGCAGGGTGCATCGTGCCGGGAGAGTTGTCCGGCGATCCGTTGGAAGCCGACGAGCAGACGATGATTATCGTGCAGTCATGGCGAGGATTGGAGGATGTCGTGCCCGAACAGCCCACCATTTTGATTAATGGAGAGGTCATCGCCGGAGCTCCACATGCCGTTTGATCAGGCCCTTCGGTTCACGTCCATTTGGCTGGCAGCCACGTCGTTCATCGGATTGACGCTCGGAGCCGGTCTTCCAGAATGGTTGACCGTTCTGACCGGAGCCGCTCTGATCGTTGCGCTTTTAAGGAACGCAGGAAGAAAGTCTGTGGAGCGACTTGCCGGGTCTATGCCGATATCAACCATCGGGTGGAATCTGCTTGTCATGCTCGGCTTCCTTGGATTCTGGGTAGATATGCTGTGGGTCTCGGGCGACCTCCTTCCGGCGGGAATTCACTTTCTGATGATCCTCATGATCATCAAGTTGTTCACTCTCAAGCTCCGTCGCGACTATGTGCATCTCTACGCTATCAGCCTCGTTGCGATCCTGGCCTCCGGATCACTGACAACAGAGCTCTGGTATCTTCCGATTTTCCTGCTCTACCTGTTTGCCGGGGTGTGGACGTTGCTGTTGTTTCAGTTGACCAAACATTCGGAGGGGACTCAGATCCTCACGATGCCGGTTGTCGTGCCGCCACAACCATCGGAATCGGTCGATCAGGTGACACCGCAACTCTTCTGGTTGGCAAACGGGCTGGCACTCGCAACCTTTGGGCTGACAGTCGTGATCTTTTTTACGATTCCCCGAATCAGCGCAGGGTTCTACCAGAAGGGGTTTGGGGAAAATATCCGCACGTCAGGATTTTCTGAAACAGTGAACCTGGGAGAGATCGGACCCATCAAGCGAGATCCCAGCGTCGTGATGCGGGTTGAGTTGCCCGATGGGGCTCCGCATGAAGTGGGCCGGTTTTACGTTCGCGGCGTCGCCTTTGATCAGTACGACGGCAAGACCTGGACGAATCGACTGAACTATAGGCGGAACATAAGCGAAGACGCGATTGGGACGTTCGTCCTTCGACGTAGTCGATTACCAGCGCCACCAGCGCTTGGCGAAACCATCCGCCAGAATATTCTCTTGGAGCCGCTCGACACCCCGGTTCTCTTTGCTGCTCCGTTTGCAGAGCAAGTGAGCGGAACGTTTCCAAGCCTCCAGTCCGACCTAATCGGTTCAGTCTATCTGCCGTTTCCCAGTTCATCGCGCATCGAGTATTCCGTCCGTTCCCGATCGAATCCGGTCTTGTCGACGGATCTTGATTCAGAGCCCATCCTCTACCCGGAGTCATTCATCAGGCATTTCCTGCAGATCCCGGCTCAATCTGATCGGATCGCCACTCTCGCTGCAGATGTGACGCACACGCAACGCACGACCTATGAGAAAGCCAACGCCATTCTGTCGTTCCTGACGCATAACTTTCGGTATAGCCTGGATGCGCCCTTGACAGGCCAGGATCAGCCGCTTGAAGAGTTTCTCTTCACGCGAAAGACAGGATATTGTGAGCACTATGCCACTGCCATGGTGATGATGCTTCGAGCGATCGGCGTCCCTGCACGCCTCGTCACGGGGTTTCTCGCCACCGAGTGGAACGAATACGGCAACTACTATGTCGTGAGGCAACAAGACGCCCATGCTTGGGTGGAGGTCCACTTACCCCATTCTGGGTGGATCACAATGGATCCGACTCCCTCTTCGATCGAAAGTGTTGGGGGTGGATTTCCCGCATGGCATGCATTAGGACGAATGATGGATACCCTCAGACTCCAGTGGGGCCGATTTTTTGTGCAGTATAGTGCAGCGGATCAGCTTACGGTTGTGCGGGAGTTGAAAGCAGGGAGTACATCGGCTCGAAACAAGGCACTTGATTCTATGAGTACACTGTTCAGCCCGCTCTTGGCGATGCTTAGCGGGGTGACAGAGTACGCATCAAAATGGACCATGCGAGCATGGGCTGAGGTGCTTGGTCTCGCGCTGCTCAGCCTCGTCGTTCTTCTCTGGCTCGTGATCAAGCAGCCTTGGGGCCAGGGAATAATCTCTAAAAAGACGACTCACAACGAGCAGTTCATTGTGCAGCTGTATGGACAGATGACTACACAGCTGGCTCGTAAAGGCATTTCCAGACGTACGACGATGCCGCCTCTTGAGTTTGTTCGATTCACGCAGGAGCGGTGGAGCGACGCCGGTTCAGCAGTGGCCTTCATTACGGCGCTCTATTGCCGGGCACGATTTGGTCAAATTCCCCCGACCAGAGAAGAGCTGTCTCTTGCCGAAGGCCATCTTCGCAACCTGACGACTCTCAGCAAATCATAGTTGCCTACCACCGAGATCGGTTCTTCTTTGTGGAGAGTACGCGCAGATGTGCACACTGCGCTATTTCTGTGAATCGCGTCTCTCGTTGGTAAGGAAGATGATCTCGATGGAGCGGGAAAAGGGATTTGAACCCTCGACCCTCGCCTTGGCAAGGCGATGCT
>CABVRR010000083.1:10516-14931 GCA_902500705.1 uncultured Nitrospira sp. | reverse complement strand
AATTTAGGGTCAGGTCTTGTATCTTGCATTTATACGCATCACATCCATCATGTTCTCAACTTCCATGTCCAGAATATAACGGCTTCTCCGTGGTGTGCCAGCAATTCCAAAGTTGAGACCATGACCAGAAACTGTGTATCGTACAAGATCTGACCAGGAGATCGACGATGTCATTGACCACCTATAATCATGTGTCCATTCCCTCGTTCATGTACGGCACGGCCTGGAAGAAGGAGGCGACCACCGGCCTGGTGTTGCAAGCGGTGGAGGCCGGATTCACTGCGATTGATACGGCCAACCAACTGGTCCATTACGATGAAGCGCGGGTAGGGGAGGCGCTGCTCCATTTGGCGAAACAGGGCACGACCCGCGATAAGCTGTTTCTCCAAACCAAGTTCACGCCGGTCAACGGCCAGGACCATCGCCTGCCGTACGACGCGCGCGCGACCATCACGACGCAGGTGCAGCAATCCTTCGCGAGTTCGTTGGAACATCTCCATACCGACTATCTTGATTCGTATGTGTTGCACGGGCCCTATTCCCGACGCGGGCTCAGCGCCGAGGATTGGGAAGTCTGGGCGGCGATCGAATCACTCTATGATGCCGGGAAGACCAAGATGATCGGGGTCAGTAACGTCTCGGCGGATCAGTTGACCCTGCTCTGCGTCAAGGCTACGCACAAGCCGATGGTGGTGCAGAACCGCTGTTATGCGGCGCTGGCCTGGGATAAGGAGGTGCGGGAAATTTGCCGGACGCATCAGATCATCTATCAGGGCTTTTCACTCCTGACCGCCAATCGCGAAGTATTCATCGATGCCGAGATCAGAGCCATGGCGGCACGCTACGAGGTGACGCTTGCTCAGCTCGTGTTCCGGTTTGCGATGCACATCGGCATGGTGCCGCTGACCGGCACGACGAACCCGCAGCATACGAAGGAAGCGCTACAATCAGATCGCATCACCTTGCTCGAGGAGGAAGTTCGGCAGATCGAAACGATCGGCCTCTGACGCCGATGGGCAGAATTCTGGTCAAGCGTGTCTATGAACCGGCCGCTGCGTCCGACGGTTTTCGTGTACTGGTCGATCGGCTCTGGCCACGAGGGCTCTCCAAAGCGGACGCAAGGTTGGATCTCTGGTTGCCAGATCTCGGGCCATCGACCGCTCTTCGGCAATGGTTTCATCATGATCCTGCTCGGTGGATGGAATTTCGCCGCCGCTACAACGCCGAACTAAGAAAGAAGGCGGCACTCCTTGCACCGATCAAGAAGCAGGCTACGCGTCGCCCTGTCACACTTCTCTATGCTGCCAAGGACGAGCGGCATAACCAGGCTATTGCACTGCGGAACTTTCTTCTCAAGCCGACGGCGTTGCGTAAGCCGCTCACAAGCGTAAAAAAGACCCGCCTCACGATGGCCGGTAGAAAGAAGTCGAAGGCAGATCTATCCTGAGACCCGCATGAGACCTGTCGTTCAATTGGAAAAGACCGGCTGTGGAATTGCCGCCGTCGCAACCCTCGCCCGCGTATCGTATCGGCAGGCTCAGCGGACGGCGAATCGGCTGGGCATCTATGCCACGGATCCTCGCCTGTGGTCTGAGACGACTCACGTCTGCCGTCTCTTACAGGAGTATCACTTACTGCCGCTCTCGCCGCAGAAACCTTTTCGCTCATGGAACAGTCTGCCCGATCTGGCATTGCTTGCCATCAAGTGGCATCGCGAACAGGGGCGGCCCTGCTGGCACTGGGTGGTATTCGTACGCGATCGAGCAGGGGAACGGGTTCTCGATTCACATCGATCGCTCACACATCATGTGCGAAGCGATTTTGGCAGGATGAAGCCCAAGTGGTACATCGCGATGGAGACCAGGGATAAACCGGTGGTCTGAGCATCGTTGTGTGGGGCACCCTCTGGCGAGAGCGCCCCACAGGACAGGTACGAGACGTTAATTAAGCGGATGTACGACTCCGGCAAACTGCAAGAGATCCGTGATCTCGAAGTCTCCTGGTGTGGTGGACGGCAAGGTCGGTTTCCAGTTTCGGTTCACGGACAGGTACGAATCTTTATCCGCCCGTAATAAACCGATGAACACTTCCCCGACGATCCGGCTTCCGACCGGCCCCATGCGCAAGCCGTTCTCGATTACTTCTGCTTCTTTGAGGATGTAGTACCAGAGCGGGGTGCTCCGGTCCATGCCGAAGGGGACCAATTCTGCAAGCTGCGTCGGCGTCAACACCTGCACGCCCATGACCCGCGCGATGGCCTGTCCTGATGGAAGACCAAAGTTCACGTGCCGCATGAGGTTTCGTGAGGCCAGGGACTGGATGCCGTCGGACGGCATTCCCGGCGACGCACCGCGCGATCCGAGCAGCTGCATGAGGGGACTCGACAGCTTGGTGTCGATCCGCTTGTTGGGCTTGAAGTTGTCGTCGAACTTGAAGAAGGTCTGCCAATCGACGAATCGGCGTGGGGCTCGCTTGCCGCCGCGCATGTCGTTGGGGTCAAGCTCGTTCGGATCGGCTGCATCGTCGAAGATGAAGGCAAAAAACGGCGCCCCCGCATCAGGTCCGAAGTTCAAGCGATAACTGGGACGGACTTGCGAGTGACCGAATCGATAGGCCGCCACGGCAAATTCCACCGGAATCAACGGCTCCTGTCGCACACTGCGGAAGATCGAGTCGTGCGTTCGGTCATGCACTCTGTAGAAACGAGGACCGTTGCGCAGAATCTCATCGACACGATCCTGCCCGATCGTCAGCGGCAGGAATTCCTTGAGGATGATCCACTGATAGTGCCACTGCACCTGGCGTCGGGCCTCTCGAAAGAGGTCCATGCTCGACCGCCCGGTCTGCGCAGGATCGGCGCGCAGGTGATCGACGACGGCGTTATGAAACTTCAGCATCGCCAGATGGAATTGGCTGAGCAGAACGTTTTCGTCGTTCCGGCTGTCTGCAATGATCGCATTGTTGTTGGGATCGCGTGGAAGATCATAGCGCACGACACCTTTTCTGGACATGTGCTCCGAACCAGGAATAGCCTCGACATGGAATTTGATGTCACCCGAGCTGGTGTCGTAAAGTTCAGGTGATCCGTCAGGACCGGCCCCATAAAGACTGTCGAGATCAAACTCGGCGGTGCGAAAATTCGTGGTGCGCCGGGGATGAGTTTGTTCAAGAATCGGCGCTTTGAGCGCCAGAGTCAGATCGTGGTCTAAAAACTGGCCGAAGAACGTCATGCCGGCCGTCATATTCGGATTGTCCGGATTGTTCGGACTGAAGACGGACGGATTCGTGATGGACTGGATCGGATCGGTCAGATTGTCGAGCGCATCGATGAGACCTCCCTTCACGCCTAGTTTTTTCGCCTGCTCTCTGGCTTCGTCGGTTTGGGGGGCAAACAGCGGCAGCCCCGGAAACATGCGGCTGTAGGCATCGTCATGAAACCGTGGACGTGTGGGTTTGGTGACATGAAGACTATTTCGTTCCGAAAGGTCCTCGGCCGCCACGGCTGACTCAACAGTCCCGAATAACAGCCCCACAATGCTGATCGCCACAACAGAGATTGCTCGAACGTGCATTCGATTCCTCCTACGCGTGAATATGGGTGGGCTACAACTCGTCCCTGAGACGATCTTCATACACACTTGTCTCGCTGCAATGGTCGTCGATGTGTCGAGGGCCATGCAGAGGCAAGAAGTGCACCTGAATGAAAACACGAGAATTACGTAATTATTTGAAAATAACACCCGTACGCATTCATCAAGAGCCTGTACAAATGCAGTCTTCGGCCTACGTATCACGAGACATACAGATGTTTTCGCACAGTGCAACACCCTTATTTCGCACGATCATCGCATGCATGTATCGTGAGGCAGACTGAGGTCACTGATGAACACGGTTGCCATCATCGGTGGTGGCCCTGCCGGACTCATGGCCGCTGAGGCGGCTATCGCAGCAGGCGCCGATGTCGAACTGTACGACGCCATGCCGTCGGTGGGACGCAAGTTTCTGTTGGCAGGAAAGGGAGGGTTGAATCTCTCCCACTCGGAGCCGATGGAGCCGTTGCTTTCACGCTACGGCAATCGCCGATCGCTCATTGAGTCGGCGATCAGATCATTTGCTCCATCAGCCATACAAGCATGGGCTCGTGAACTCGGCGTAGACACGTTCGTCGGAACATCCGGACGGATTTTCCCGACTGATTTGCACGCTGCGCCGCTCCTGCGTGCGTGGTTACGCCGACTGAAGCAGGCCGGTGTTCGATTCTCTGTTCGACATCGCTGGTGCGGCTGGGATGGGGAGGGGCAGCTGCAGTTCATGACGCCGCAAGGACCATTCAGCAGACGGGCTGATGCTGTGGTGTTCGCGCTGGGCGGTGGGTCTTGGCCTAAGATGGGCTCCGACGCGACATGGATTCAGAT
>CABVRR010000083.1:3054-10416 GCA_902500705.1 uncultured Nitrospira sp. | reverse complement strand
GAAGAAGCCATCAGCACAGCAGGTGGCGTCTCGTTCGACGCGCTCGACGCGAGACTGATGCTGCAGTCGCTACCTGGAATATTTTGTGCCGGAGAAATGCTGGACTGGGAGGCACCGACCGGAGGATATCTGCTGACCGGTTGCCTGGCGACCGGGCGTCTTGCGGGGGAAGCAGCTGCCGACTGGGCTCACAAGCATCCCTCGCACTCCGCCTGAGTGTGCGTACTCGTTGTGTGAAAAAGAGCGCGTCTGCGCTACTCCAAGAGCCAATTCCAGATAGTGATGAACCAGTTGATAATGACGTCGATCCAGGAACTGTTGACCGTCGAAGGCTCACTATTGGCCGAAGACGGCGCAAGACTTGGCGTATGCGCAACCTGCGGAAGCGCGTCCTCCTGAACCGGTAATGCCGCAGGCACCAGCGTTTCCTCGAGAATGGTCGGCGTGACGAGAGGCTGAGTCCTCTTCGAGACGACGGCCGCCGCCGCTCGAGCCGTTTCCATGTCGTGCTTATACTGCGCTACCTTGGTGTGTAAGACAGCACTTTCTTGCCGAAGGTCTCCTATCTGACGCGCCAGATGCCAACTCTGATTCATCAGGCTGGCTACTTGTGCTTTCAGCGCCGCGAGCGTGCCTTCTGCTCGTTGTCTCATCGTCGGCAGCTGTTCTTCTTCTCGCTGAATGGCCGTCCGCAGGTCGGACATGGCCGCGTCTTCCTGTCGATTTAAGGCTTGCAATCCTGCGATCTCCCGATCCAGCTCTCTGATATCCTCTCGTATCGCGTCCAAGGCTTGGCTCTGTTCCACCGTCTCCGCCTTCACCCTGTCGTACACACGCTGACTGATACAACTGGTCTCTGCCGCACACATCACGGCGAGCAGACAGAGAACAACCCGGTGAGTAACCTGCGACATGATGTCGGAAGGAGATGTCATGGGTGTTGCCTCATGAGGTTCGTCTGACTGTTCCTCTTGCGCAAGAGGGTGCAGTCGGTTCGGTGCGGAGCCACGGGTAACATGTACACAGATGATGGGTATCAGTCAACCCTTCCTACTCTCCCTAGGGGGGAGGATAGATAACCGGTGAGAGTTTGCGTACTATGAAGCCATTATGATGTCCGATACGGCCATGTCCATTCGGCTCCCCCAGGAATGCGAGCCCGCGCTCTTGGAACAGTTCCTAAAAGCCGAGGCCATGGCGCTCTGGGCCGTGCGGTCGGCGCAGCTCCAACAGGTCCCTCCCCATGTCTCCACCTTTCTCCGACAACATGAAGAAGATGAGCAGCAGCATCTGGCTCAATTTGAAACCATGATCGGCCGTCCACCTCTCGAGCGGGAACGTCTTCCGACCGTGCCGAGACAATGGCCTGTCCTGGCCGTCCACCTCTATGGCTATGAGTCGCTGGGACTTGAATTCGCGACGTGGCTCGTCACGCTCCGACCGGACTTGGCTTCGATCCGAGAGGACGAACTGGTCCATGTGGAATTCTTCGAGCGCGAGATCCTTCGCATCCTGAAGAATGATGTCGTCGCGGCCGAACAGGCTCGAGTGTCTGCGCGGGCGTGGTGGAGGAAATTACCGAGCACGGTCCATCGCTATCTCGCAGCGGCGGTGCTCGCGCCCTATCGGGAGGCGTTGACCGATCGGATTCTCGCTGCGATCGAACGGCGGTTCGGTCAAACGGGATTGTTTCAGAGTAGGGACGCGACGACGGAGACGTCGATCAAGCCTGATCAGGAAGAAGGCCGGTGACGGCCCCCATCTTTCTGTATTTCTGATCGCGCTGCGCAATGAGTCGGTCGACGGATAAATCGAGCAGATCAAACAGTTGGTTGGTCAGTGTTTTCCCGACTAGGTCACAGACGGCTCGCGGCTCGCGATGAGCCCCGCCCAGCGGCTCGGGAACAATCGTATCAATGATGCCGAGATCAAGAAGATCGTTGGCCGTCATTTTCAGCGCGGCGGCGGCATCGGGAATCTTTTCCGGATTGTCCCAAAGAATCGCAGCGCAGCCTTCCGGTGAAATAACCGAATAGATCGAATGTTCCAACATCAGCACACGGTCGGCGACGCCGAGCGCCAAGGCGCCCCCGCTCCCCCCTTCACCGATGACCACGGAAATAATCGGCACGGTCAAGCGCGACATGACGAACAGATTGCGGGCGATCGCTTCAGCTTGACCTCGTTCCTCGGCGCCGATGCCGGGATAGGCACCGGGCGTGTCGATAAAGGTCACGATCGGGCGGTTGAACTTTTCGGCCAATTGCATGAGTCGAAGCGCTTTTCGGTAGCCTTCAGGATTAGGCATGCCGAAATTTCGTTGCATGCGCTCTTTGAGGGTTTTTCCTTTTTGATGCCCGATAATCATCACCGGGCGGTCATTGAATCGGGCAAATCCCCCCACGATGGCCCGGTCGTCTCCGAACACACGATCGCCGTGCAATTCAAGAAAGTCTCGCGTCAACTCGTTAATGTAGTCCAGCGTACTTGGACGTTGCGGATGGCGGGCCAGCTGTGTTCGTTGCCATGGGGTCAGATTCTTGTAGAGCTCGTGTTCGGTTTGGGCAAGCTTCGCACGAAGCTTGCGAATGTCCTGTTGGGCAGGCGATTTTCCGCTCGTGGCCGTCGCGGAAAGTTTCTCGATTTTCTCTTCGATCTCTCGGATCGGCTTTTCAAATTCGAGGTAATCGCGCATCGACTTGATCAATTCCGTATACCCATCGGCCCTTACCGCACTCCAGGCCTCTAAGATAGCAAAGACAGGGCCCCTTTGCCTAGCACTTCCTCGACATCCGACACAAAATGGTCGCTGGGAGAGACGGTCAGATGCGGGAGGGGAGCCGTCTCGGCTTCCAACGTGTCCGCGGTCCGAAACGACATCGAGATCGACGTCCCGCCCGGGTGCCGCCGAAAAATGTCGAGCAACTGCGGCAATTGCTCACGAACCTCCGGTCGATCACTCAGGCGGATACGAATACGTTTGATGGCCTGCACTTGGACCTCCGCCAGCGATTCGATTTTGCTCCCCCGAAGCTTGGTTCCCTTGTCCCCGCGATCGATCGTGCCGGTGACGCGGACGATCCGCTCCGGGGCCATCAGCTCCCCGGCGGTCCTGAACAAATCGGGGAACACAATCACTTCCGTAGTTCCGTGCAGGTCTTCGACTGTGAGATAGGCCATCCGATCGCCCTTTTTGGTGAGCATGGATTTGACCGTGGCAATGATGCCGCAGATTTTCACCTCGCCGCCGTCGGGGCATTCCTTCAACCCCACCGTCGTCGTCGTCGACAAGGCGCTCAGCGTCGCTTCGTAACGGGCAAGAGGATGGGCGGAAATATAGAACCCGGTCAATTCCCGCTCATACTTCAATCGCTCTGCTTGATCCCACTCCGCCAACACGGGGAGGGAAGGCGTCGGCAGAGTCGTTGCGGCACTGGGCCCATTCAGTTCCTCGCCGAAGATGCTGGTTTGTCCGAGTTCACGTTCGCGCTGGGTGGCGGCACCTTCTTCCACGGCTTGATCGAGCACTGCCATCAGTTGGGAGCGTCTGGCGCCGGTCGTATCAAAGGCACCGGCCTTAATCAGGCCTTCCAACATCCGCTTGTTGACCTTGCGCAGATCGGCACGTCTGCAGAAGTCAAAGAACGATCGGAAGGGGCCGGTCTGGTTCCTGACCTCCAGGACCGATTCCACAGCGGCCTCGCCGACGTTCTTAATCGCGGCCAACCCGAAGCGGATGGCTCCGCCGGCTACGGCAAAGTGCGTTTGACTAGCGTTCACGTCCGGTCCCAACACGGTGATGCCCAAATCTCGACAGTCCGTAAAATATCCGACCAATTTATCCTGATTCCCCATGTCGGTCGTCATCAAAGCCGCCATGAATTCGGTCGGGTAGTGGGCTTTGAGATAGGCCGTCTGGTAACAGACGACGGCATAGGCGGCTGCGTGCGATTTATTGAACCCATATCCGGCAAATTTTTGGATTAGTTCATAGAGCCTATCCGCTTTTTTCTCGGGAATCTTCTTCTGCTTTGCGCCGTCCAAAAACTTCACCCGCAACTTTTCCATCTCTTCGGGCTTCTTTTTACCCATCGCACGACGCAGAATATCCGCTTGGCCCAATGAGAAACCGGCCATCTTATTGGCAATCGCCATCACCTGTTCCTGGTAGACGATCACGCCGTAAGTATCCTTAAGCAGCGGCTCCAGCTCCGGCAGCTCGTAGGTGATGGGGACCTTACCCTGTTTTCGCTTGATGAAGTCGGGAATGAGATCCATCGGTCCTGGGCGATACAGCGCAATGATCGCGATGATATCTTCAAAGCGATCCGGCTTGAGTCCCGTCAGAAGATCCCGCATGCCGGAACTTTCCAGTTGGAACAGCCCCGTGGTTTTTCCTGAGCTCAGAAGAGCAAAGGTGGCCGGATCATCGAACGGGACCCGATCGATGACTAACGGCGGGGCATCGGGATGGGTGTCGTTGATCAGAGTCTCGGCACGTCGGATCATTGTGAGGGTCTTCAGTCCAAGAAAGTCGAATTTGACCAGACCGATTTTTTCGACATCGCCCATCGAATACTGCGTGACGATTTCGTCGTTGGCACCTTTGTAGAGCGGCACATGGTCGGTGAGCGGTCCTTCGGAGATCACGATGCCCGCCGCATGCGTGGACGCATGTCGAGCCAGACCTTCAAGCGATTGCGCGTTGGTCATGAGCTCTTTGACTTTGCTGTCGGTGTCGACCAACTCGCGTAAGCGAGGCTCCGCTTCCAAGGCTTGCTGAAGCGTGATGTTCAATTGGGTGGGAATCAGCTTCGCAACTTTATCCGCGTCGGCGTACGACATTTCCAACACACGCCCCACATCGCGGATCGCCGCCTTCGCGCCGAGTGTACCGAAGGTAATGATCTGCGCCACGTGATCGGACCCATATTTGTCCACCACGTAGTTGATCACTTCCCCACGACGATCCATGCAGAAATCCATATCGATATCGGGCAGTGAGACGCGCTCAGGGTTCAAGAACCGCTCGAACAAGAGTGTGTAGACCAATGGATCAAGGTCGGTAATGCGGAGTGCGTAGGCGACCAGACTGCCGGCAGCAGACCCGCGCCCAGGCCCAACCGGAATCCCTCGTGATCGCGCGAAGCGGATGATGTCCCAGACGATCAGGAAATAGCCCGCGAATCCCATGGAACAGATCACCATCAATTCTTCTCGAAGGCGCTGATCGTAGACCGCATGAGCGACCCGGCTGGGCCGTTCCCTCAGTCGTTCTTTCAGTCCGGCAAGCGCGAGGTGCTCCAGGTAAGATTCACGATCCGTAAACCCGTCCGGGACGCGGTACTGCGGGAGATGGGTCTTGTTCAAAGGAAGGTCGAGATCGCAATAGTCGGCAATGCGACAGGTGTTCGTGACGGCGCCCGGAAACTCCGTAAACGCTGCGGCGATTTCCTCCGTTGATTTGACGTAGAGTTCATCCGTGTCGAACTTCATCCGATTCGGATCACTCACGGTCTTACCGGTCTGCAAACACAGCATCAACTCATGCGGCCGCGCGTCGTCCTTCTTGAGGTAATGACAATCATTGGTCCCGACCAACGGAATCCCGAGCTTTGTATGGATTTCCATCAAGCCGGCGTTCGCCACACGCTGTTGATCCAGCCCATTCGCCTGAACCTCAAGATAGAAATGATCCTTCCCGAAGATCTCTTGAAATTCACCGGCCACGGCCATCGCGCCATCCATATCGTTCTGACCGATCAGATAGGGAATCTCACCGCTTAAGCAGCCGGAGAGTGCGATAATACCCTCGTGGTGGAGTTTTAACAGTTCCTTGTCGATCCGAGGCTTGTAATAAAATCCTTCAAGATATCCTTTACTGACCAGCTTGATCAGATTTTGATAGCCGGTCAGGTTTCTTGCGAGCAGAATGAGATGGTAATAATCGTTATGCGCCAGTCCGCTGTCTTTCTTGGCATGCCGACTGCCGAGCGCCATGTAGGCTTCACAGCCGATGATCGGCTTGACGCCCGCTTCTTTGGCTTTGCGATAAAACTCAACCGCGCCGAACATGTTGCCATGATCCGTCATCGCGACGGCTGGCTGGCCGAAGGAGTGAATCTGCCGGACTAACGGTTCAATCTGATTTGCGCCGTCGAGGAGACTGAACTGCGTATGGAGGTGAAGATGAACGAAAGAGGACGCCACGAAAGATACCCCGCGTTGTCGGATTGTAATCGGGGTCTAGACAGGAGTCAACGACAGACCAGACAGGGGAGCCACCTCATCACGAAGTGCTGCAGAGACATTCTCTTTTGTAAGTCGGCTAGAGCCGTTCGCCGTATTTACGAAAGTGCTGCTTCTTGGCATCGGCGATCCAATTCTCCCGCTTAATCCGTTCCGGATCGGTTTCGAGCTTTTTGGCAATCTTGTTGATATCGTCCGGTTTCCATCGGGCGATTTGAACAAACGTCCACATTCCCATCTTGTTGAGCGTCTGCGCAAACACCGGCCCGATCCCGTGAATTTTTTTGAGATCGTCTTTCTGCGCATCCTTCTGGGTACTCTTGTCGCCTTTGGGTGATCCGAGCTGAGCACTCGGCTGAGATTCAGCGTGGCGGACTTGCCGCGGCGCTCCGTCAGCCGGAACTGATTTTTCACGGAGCGCGGCGCGCACTTCTTTGAGCTGCATTCGAAGCTTCTCGATGTGCTCATCTTTCCCCGGAATGCTCTGCACTTCTTTTGAAAGACGTTCACGTTCTACGTGAAGCTCGTGGAGCTGATGTTGAAGACTCTCAATCTCTTGGCCTCGTTCATGCAAACGTTGCTCATCAAGCTGATGTTGGGCACGGAGTTGATCCTGCGCAGTACATTGCTCCTGTAATTTGCCGACCTCCACCTCATGGTCTTGAACGGTGCGTGCGTGCTGCTTCTCCCATTCTTTGACATCCGCCTCCTTCTCGCGAAGGAGATGCGTAACCGGCACCAGCTCATCGATCCGCTGATCGCGTTCGGCGAGCGACTGTTCCAGTTGCTGAATGACGCCCCGATGTGCGGCTTCGCGATCGCTGAGCTCGACTTCCAGCTGATGCACGCGGCTCTGCGTCGCCTCCAGCTTCTTGACCTGGGTCCGGAGCTGGTCGCGATCCGCCAAGCCTTCGTTAAGTTGTGCGATCTGCTCCCGCAAGACACGGATCTCTTCTTTATGGACCTCCCGTGCCTGTTCCGCCGTCCGACTGGCTTGCTGCGCCCCACGAAGCTCCTCCGTATGGGCGGCAACCAACGCATCAAACTGATCAATCTGTTGATCGCGTTCGGCGAGCGACTGTTCCAGTTGCTGAATGACGCCCCGATGTGCGG
>CABVRR010000083.1:0-2954 GCA_902500705.1 uncultured Nitrospira sp. | reverse complement strand
TGATCGCGTTCGGCGAGCGACTGTTCCAGTTGCTGAATGACGCCCCGATGTGCGGCTTCGCGATCGCTGAGCTCGACTTCCAGCTGATGCACGCGGCTCTGCGTCGCCTCCAGCTTCTTGACCTGGGTCCGGAGCTGGTCGCGATCCGCCAAGCCTTCGTTAAGTTGTGCGATCTGCTCCCGCAACACCCGGCTTTCCTCTTTATAAACCTCGCGCGCCTGTTCCGCTGTCTGACTGACTTGTTGCGCTCTGCCAAGTTCATCGGCCTGAGTCGCCACAGTCGAGTCGATCTCGCTGATCCGCTGGTCGCGATCCGCGAGGCTTGCGTTAAGTTGGGCCATCTGGTCGCGCAACACCCGGCTTTCCTCTTTATGAACCTCACAGGCCTGTTCCGCTGCCTGACAAGCCTGCTGCGCTCCACGAAGCTCATCGACCTGAGCCGCCGCAAGCGACTCAAACTCGCTCGCGCGTCGACGTGCCGACGCTCCCTCCGCTTCCAGATCCACCAGACGTTTTGACCGCAACGTCAACTCCGTTTCCAGAGCCTTCATCCGTTCACCGCGCGCGGTGAGTTCTCGCTGGGCTGAGGAGTACATCGTTTGGGACGACATAATCTTCTGCTCGAGAATCTGCATCGCCGACGTCTTCACCTTCAAATCGTGGGACATCGCCTCGACAGCCTGTTCTTTGGCTCGAAACTGACCGGCAAGATCCCCGGATGGGTACTCGGTCTGATTTTTGGGAAGCCCTCGTACGAACCAGCCGACTCCGGCACCGATCCCTGCCGCGATCATGAGACACCCGGCCATCTGACTTATCAGTGCAATCATAGATCCGTCCTCACATCAGAAATTCGATCCGCTCATTCCGTTGAAGGCCTGGTTGTTGCTTGCCGGACGAGTGAGGGGCGCGTGTCGAACCATGGCCGATTGCGGTCAATGGATTCGTGAGGCCATGACCGATCAAGTATTGTTTGACGACTTCAGCGCGCCGCCGACTGAGCTGCATGTTGGACTCTACCTCACCAACGGCATCGGTATGGCTCGCAATCTCAATCGGCGTGTCAGGCGCTTTTCTGAGAAGGACGATGATTTGATCCAGTGCCGCCTGTCCTTTGGACGTGAGTGTGGCACTTTTCGGTTCAAAGTCGATCGATGATTTTGCCAACACCTGATTCAACAGCAGTTGAAGCGCCGACAGAGGAACCGTCGCAGGGGGAGGGGAGGCTTTCGACACCACTGTCACACGGTCTTCAATCCTTAAGCCCGCTCGTATTGCAGGCGCGACGGCCTGCAAGACCTCAGCCTTCTCGCGATGGCCCGCGACCTGGCCGCTGACTACCAGTGAACGTCCGTCGATGATGATTGAGCCTCGCTCGGTCATCACGCCCAAGATCGACAAGAGTTGTGGAACGGTGTCCATCCACACGACCGCGTGAATCTGTTTGTCGACGACAAACTGGTCGATCACACGCATGCGCCCTTTTGCGGAAAGCACGTACGCCTGTTCAAGAATGGCGGCCTTGCTGCGTTCATTCGGCAACGACCCGCGAAGGACCAAATTCCCTTGCTCGAAGCTGGCGTGAATCGTCGCGGACGTCACGGCCGCAGACCGTGTCAACGAGGAGAGATGCCGTGGAAAGCACACCACGGCAAGGAGTATCAGCGCAACGATACCGCCGGTGACAATCCCCGCACGCCTCATGAGCACAGCCTACTGTGAATGAAGTGATAATTGAAGTACGACCAGGGGCACGGTACCACAATTGATACCGCACTACTAGGGCACGATTGTTGGGTACACAGACGGAACAGGCCTGCTCCTGTCTCGGTCATGACTGAGGCCGGAGCGGATTCGCACCGTTGAGCAGACAAACCGGCGAAGGGAGATGAAGAAAGACCGAAGAGGACAACACGAACCTGACGCCTTGAGTCGCCTGAGAGCGTTAAAGCCGTTCCCCATACTTTCGGTAATGCTGTTCCTTGGCGCCGGCGATCCAATTCTCCCGCTTGATCCGTTCAGGATCGGTCTCAAGTTTTTTGGCGATCTTATTGATATCGTCAGATTTCCACCGAGCGATTTGAACAAACGTCCAGGTCCCCATCTTGTTGAGCGTCTGCACAAACGCCGGTCTGACCCCGTGAATTTTTTTAAGGTCATCCTTCTGCGCACTCTTTTGAGAACTCTTGCCGGCTTTGGGCGATCCAAGTGGAGCACTCGATAAAGCTCCGTCCTGGCGAGCCGGACGCGTCGTCCCAGCAGCCGGGGCTGCCTTTTCACGGAACATGGCACGCGTTTCTTTGAGCTGCTTTCGAAGTCGCTCGATATGCTCATCTTTCTCCGGAATCCGCTGAACCTCCTTCGAAAGGTGGTGATGTTCCGTCTGTAACGCCTCCAGCTGACGGTGAAGATTGGCCATCTCTTCGCCTCGCTCATGGAGACGCTGCTCATCACGCGCATGTTGTGCGTGGAGTTGTTCTTGCGCTGTGCGGTAGTCCTGAAGCTTCACTTGCTCTGCTTCATATTCCTGAGTGAGGTACCTGTACTTCTCCTCCCACTCCGTCGCTTCCTCTTCTTTTTCATGAAGGAGATGGGTGACTGGTACAAGTTCGTCAATCCGTTGGTCTCGTACTGCGAGAGATTGTTCGAGTTGCTGGATGACGCCCCGATGGGCGGCTTCCCGATCGCTGAGTTCGATCTCCAATTGATGAACACGCCCTTGGACCGTGTCCAGCTTCTTGACTTGCGTGCGGAGCCGATCGCGATCTGCCAGCCCCTCGTTGAGTTGCGCAATCTGCTCCCGCAACACCCGGATTTCTTCTTTATGGACCTCGTGGGCCTGGTCCGCCGTCCGACTCGCTTGCTGCGCCTCCCGGAGTTCGTCCACATGCGCCGCCGCCACTCCATCAAACTGACTGATCCGCTGGTCCCGCTCCGCAATGACCTGTTCGAGT
>CABVRR010000082.1:1505-15240 GCA_902500705.1 uncultured Nitrospira sp. | reverse complement strand
GCAGAAGGACAAGTTCGTCCTTGGACTGTTCGGCGACATGATGCAACGCATCTACAACGACGGCAAAGAAGGACTCGGCGAGAACCTCCCAGAAGGCTGGGCCACACCTGGCAAGAAGCTCAACTATCGATGTCCTAGGCGTGTAGTGGCCCTACTCAACAAAATCAGGAGCACAGCGGACAAGCAGCAGCAAGAGCCACGGTCCGACGCCGCAGACGGTTTTGTGCGTTTGTTCATTCTGCCGAGCGGCCTGACTGACAAAGCTGCAGCGGAGCAAGCAGCTGGTCGTCAAATGGCAACGATCACTGGCGACAAGGAATGGGCTACCCCTAAATCAATCAAGACCCTGACACTTGAGCATCGCATGGCAGCTACGCGCATGGGCTTCCTTGAGATGTTTGTGCCGCTCTATGAAGTTGAGAGTTGGCGTACAAGCTTTCTTGATGGATCGCTTCCCGCCGCGCGCTTTTTTACCGAGGACGTTCTGCCGCTCGTCAAGGCCGCGCAAAGCGAGGACCGTTTTGCGATAGCCCGTATCACCAAGGCGCATTCGCCATTGCTGACACCCGAGGCGATTCGGGTGGCAGAGGACAAGAAAGCACAGCTTGAGAAAGTTACTGCGGCAATCGATCTGTTGATGGCACTTTGGAAAGATGGGGCCGACCCGACATTCATGGATATTCTTCGCTGTGTCGCGCAGAGTCAGCTTCTTGTTATCCCTCTGAGCCTGCAGGCCAATGCTTTTGGTGAGGAGCCCCAAGATAAGCGCGATTCTGCTGCGGAAGGTCCGGAGGATCGCCAGAGTGAGCGTGCTGAGGCAATCGAGAAGTTCCTGAATGCTCCCTTTTCCCAGGTTGAGCCCTTCGCGGCTTACCTCGCCGGTAAAGCTCACTTTGACACGCATCAAGGTGTGAAGGGCCTTGAGTTCGAGCGTGTGATGGCCATCATGGATGACGAGGAGGCAAGGGGCTTCCTTTTTAAGTATGAAGATCTCTTTGGTGGTAAGGACTCTGGAGAAAAGACCGTCGAAGCTACAAGACGCCTTTTCTACGTGACATGCAGTCGTACAAAGCAGAGTCTGGCTCTCATTGCATACACAGCGGAACCGGAGCGCGTAAGGAAGTTTATGCTTGGCAAAGGTTGGTTCAGTGGTGATGAGATTATTATGGATATATAGCCAAAGTGCTGGGTCGTTGCTTGACTTTGCAGCTTGTTGAGCAGGGAGAACAGAGAGAGCGGGTCGAAGGGAGCCGACCCCTTACAATCGATCTGGGCTGATCGCGATTGTGCTGGATGAGTTAATGAAAAGGGGTCGGGAGTCTTTTTTAGCCAAAAATCAGGCAGTCGTCAGCAGCTAGTGGTGATTGTGATTGGCAGATGGTTTATGCCGTAATGGCGCTGAAATTCGGTTCTGCTTCATCAGGTCGATTGGGAATAGCAGAGATTTTATCACCTCCGGCCTGATCAATGATTTGCCCGTGCCCGCCTTGGCCTAGCGCTAAAACTCGATTCAGAAATGGTTGTCTTTGCGTCAGCGCGCGATAGAGACCGTAGGGATGGAAATTAGATCTGAGGATGTGAAGGTCCAGCGTGTCATGTTGCAAAGAAGTTCTGGGGATTTTCCCAGGTGTCAGTTGGATGTTACAGGCATATGGTGAGTCTTAATGATATTCTCATCTAAACTATATGTCGGTTGTGCCCATGTTCTTACCCTCGCTGTGATTCTCTGCAGTGCGTCAGTAGTAACTGCTGACCAACCTACTTCCAATCCCATTGGTGCCGGAGCAGAAAAGCCACTCGAAGAAAATAGAAGATCACCCGGGCTCGACAATACACCGGGAGGCGGCACGTTGCCTGGAGGCACACTCCCAGGAGGGACCGTGCCTGGAGGGACTGTCCCAGGTGGAACGTTACCGGGTGGAACACTCCCTGGTGGCACCGTGCCCGGAGGAACGCTCCCTAATGAGACCGTTCCGGGTGGGACTGTTCCAGGTGGGACGTTGCCAGGTGGAACACTTCCTGGAGGGACAGTACCGAGTGGTACAACACCCTAAAAGCTTCAGGCTCCCTCAACATCTCCTACCGAAAACCGCTCTCGAAAAATCAGGCTGCCCAGCATGAGCAATCAAAGGGCGCAAGAAGACAGTGCAATAGGGCAAGCCTTTACGCAGCGACTGGAATGAGAGGTAGTTCTGCTTCAACCGGTTGGCTAGAAACGAGTGGGGTTTCACGCCCTTCAAGCAAGTCCGTGACTCGCTCGCGATCGCCTTGGGCGTATCGGAGAAACTCGATGCCGAACTGGTTGTCCTTGTGCCAGCGAATGACGGAGACTTCAACGTCCAGCGGAGCTTCTGTTGTACCTGCTTCGATGTGCAGTGCGAGGTAAGTGCCTGGCGCCAGGGATACGGTGCTTTGCATTCTGCAGCCGGTGACGGAAAGATCGAAGAGGATGCCCTCTGCAGCGCCATTGTCCGTATGGACACTGGCGGAATACCGCACATGCTTTCTCGGGCTACTCCTTAGCCTCATACGTGCCTCCGTGCTAATGCCTATATCGGCAGAGGTCAGAAAAACTTTATGTTTCTGCCGTACATTCCTCTAAGTTCTCCGCCCTGCTAGACGGGACAGGTTGCATGCTTGTATCGTGAGAGCCGTTTTGTACAGTGGAGAACTGACCGATGACCAAGCAGGTGTATCCACGCAGTCCCAAGGTTCTTCTCGGCGGCATTGCTCACCTCGGCCGATTCATCGATAAGATTCGGTTGCGTAATGCCAGACAGATTCCGGACTATAACTACATCACCGTTGGGTTCGATAAATATCTGATCGACTTTCTTAATATCGATGCGACAGCATTTGAGCAACGGGTACTAGCCAGTGGGATTGATGAGGAGTTACTTGCCTGGGTGCGTGCCCATGGCACACCCCATTCACCTGACGAGATTGCACAATGGTCGCAAGGACTGTTGGCGTCAGGCCCGCAAGACGAGACGACCCGTCAACGGTTCCAGATGCGGCTTCAAGATATCGCCGCCAAGCGCGGAGTGGCAGTCAGTTCGCTCCCATCGGTGACGACTTGGGTCGATGTGATTGAACTCGACGAAGACAGAATGTAGTCCTTCCCGCAGGGTCTCTATCTTAGCTCCGTCCATACTGCCGTTTGTGAGCGAAAGACTAGTTGACGTCCTGTGGTCCGGACCACTGTGACGTCGTTTTTCTGATCGATCGACTGCACCTGTTCATTCGGAGACCAGCGCACTGCAAAGAATCCTCCCGTGAACGCAGAAAACGCGAGAGCTTGCTCGGATGTGATCACAACGATGACGTGGCCACGCCCGGACAATTGTTTCACGGTTTCATTCGGCCCCAGCGCGTCATTGAACCAATGGCCGCGACTCTCTTGAAATCCATACACTCGCCGGTTCGTCTGAACGACGAGCGCGCGCGGTAACACGCGGTGTCGTTCGACCGATTCCCCCACATCTAAGCGCACCTCGGTCCAGCGTCTCAAGCTGGTTGAGAATCCCAGGAGTCGACTGGATGTCTGCGCGAACCCCGCCGGTCCTCGCGCGGCGGTTGTCACGATGGTCTCATTGACGCCCAGGCTTTCTTCAACGACGCTTCCTGCTGCCGGCAGGGCCACGACCTTGTTATTGGCAATCGTGACCATGACATCGGTTTGGCGGGACTGGGCACATGCAGAACCAACGTGGAGGATGCACAACAGCGTGAGAAGCAGTACGGAACCATGAGAGGCCGGAGTCATCTGAATCCTTTCTGAGAGCAGGTACGGTGTCGTGGGTGCGGAGTCGGCACGAGAGACCCCTCAACGCCACGTCTTGCGGTCACATGATTGTATCATCCTAAATCATAGAGATAATGGTAGTGCGCTGTAGGCAGTACATGCAAAAAATCGCCAAGAAGTGGTGTCTATGGACGAAGTCGGTCATGATTTGTCGGACCATTCCTCTATGCCGAATGGAGTGGTGAGATGTCTTTCGGTGTCACAATAATTGGGAGGATTCAGATGACAAAACCCGTCGCAATTCTCACGGCTACAGCCGTGCTGTTGGCATTTTCCCCTCTGCTTGCTCAAGAACCGGCTGTTCCTGGGTCTGCCCCTTCAACGTCGTCCACGCCATCCGTTCCGCCGATATCTGCACCGACTGGAGGAAATACTGTGGAGCAGAATCAGGGCGATGAGGAAGGGGAAGGAAAAGGGAAGGGCAAGAGAAAGAAAGGGAAGAAGGGGAAGCGCCATGCCAAAGGGCATGGCCAGAAACGAGGGCTTGATCGAGCAGATGAGATGGCCGGCGAGCATGGTCGGCATGGCCGTGACAATGCTCGAGGACGTGGCAAACACCGTGATCGTGAGCAACAGCACGACACGAGCCAACATGAAGAGCGTGAGAAGCCGGACAGAGACTAAATGATCTCTGTTGAGGTGTAGTCGTGAGAATGAAGCGGTCGGCCGATTTGAGCCGACCGCTTGTGGGTGTCCCAGCTTGAGTGAAGGGGAGCTGCTAGATCGAGGGCAGAGTCAGTAACTTCTTCATTTCGCAGTGTGCCAGGACGACGTCGGGAGCCCGTTGTAAGGCTTCATAGTAACTCCGCTCATATCCGTCGCCGAGTTCCGAGGGACGGATGAGCGCCCGTACCTCGGTCAACAGCATCGCCACGTCGTCGACGGTCAATTGGTCGTTGCCGTCCAACATTTCATCGATGCGGACGACCATGTTGGACAGCGGGTGTAACCAGGTAAACCACGGGTCGTTCATCACCAGCTGCAAGAGCTGGCCGGTCGAGTCCACCCGACCATAAATTCGTTCATAGGTCAGCTGTTCGGCAACGATCAGCGACTTATGCAACCCTAAGAGCCCGTGCCGGATATCCGCCAAGGTCCTCTTCAGTGGGTTGGTTTCTCGAACCGGTGTCTGTTTTGATGAGATAGCCATAGTAGTAATGTTAGCAGGTCAATGGGGTAATGGTGTTTTGGTCCGTTATGAGCCAATCCCAGGACAAGTTCTTATCGGAACTCCGCGGGTGATTCTGTAGCCGCATCCGGACTCATAGCAAAGTGTGAGCCAAAGATTAGGTGCGCCTGCATCCTGATTTGAGTACGTCCGTTCGGTAACCTTATGGAAATCAGCGTCATTGCTCGGGTAATTCTGAGGTCAGCGAGACAGAAGCCTCTTCTTGGTTCGGGTTATGAGAAAACGGCGTCTCAGGCGAACGAGGGTCCTGAGGGGTGAGCAGGTTCCCATAGGAGGAAAACAGTTCGCCGGTCAACCGAGCAGTGTGGGCCGGGTCGGTCGGAAGTTTGCGCCGGATGTAGTCGTTGAGCACGTGGCCTTGGGCGGTTTTATGGATATGAGGATGCTCCAAATTCATGTGGTAACGCTCGATGGCGCGCGCGACACGACTGATGAAGACCACGGTGCCGTCCGATTCCAGTCGTTCGACGACTCCCACATGGGTCAAGGGATCGTTCACTCTCCCGTCTCGATTGAAGTCCCACGTGTTATCGAAAAATATCAGATCGCCTGGGCTGACGTTCGGGCCTCGATGAAGGGTGCCGTGTCGGCGGATATGGTTGTGAATGAGTCGAACGCCATTCTCCTTCGCGTCAGTGAATGCCCCACGATACAGATCAATACCGTGTTCCAGGAAAATGGCTCGCGTCACCCCTGCACAGTCATAGGCGATAGACGTCCCCTGGCTAGTCACCATCCGTGCTCCGACCAACCGTGCCGCAGACTCGACGATCGCAAATCGGCTGGGGAGAGACGCCAACAATGGCGTTGTACGATCCTCTGTGGTCGGTGTGGAAAGTACTTGTGGCGAGACCACTGATTCGTGTGGTTGCATCCTCTCCATTGCGATTGACGGAGCAATGGGTGCCTTCTTCAGATGTTGGGTCGGTGTGGTGCAACCCGCCAGAGTCATGGTCGCAAGCAGGGAGATGATCAAGTGACATCGCATCGGTGCTTACCGTACGTTCACAAATCGCCCCTCGGCTGTCCGCCGAAGGGTATTGATATCTTCACGCCGGGTGACGGAGAGCGGTATGGTGTGGGTCAACTCTTGTATGAGTAGGTCGGTGGTGAGCGCGGTCTTCTGATGCAGCGCACGGTAGAGAGCCGCCACGACCGCCTGCTCAATTTCTGACCCACTGAAGCCGTCGCTTGCGTTGACGATCTTGTCGAGGTCGAACTTTTGGATATCCTGCTTCCGGAGTCCCAGATGAATCTTCCAGATGGATTCCCGTTCGGCATCGTCTGGGAGATCAACGAAAAAAATCTCATCGAACCGTCCCTTGCGCAGGAGCTCGGGCGGCAGTGACGACAGATCGTTGGCCGTCGCGACCACAAACACGTCCTGCTTTTTTTCCTGTAGCCATGTCAGAAAGGCGCCGAAGAGTCGTCGGCTTAATCCTGCATCGGCTTCGCCACCCCCTCCACCGGCACCGGTGACCATCGCTTTCTCAATTTCATCGATCCAGAGTACGATCGGAGACAAGGATTCGGCCATTTCGATGGCTTTGCGGAAATTCTTTTCCGATTCACCGACGAACTTGTCGAATAATCGTCCGGCATCGAGTTTCAAGAGCGGGAGCTGCCATTCTCGAGCGATGGCTTTTGCGGCGAGCGATTTGCCGCAGCCCGGTACGCCGACCAACATGATGCCGCGGGGCGGGGTGAGATTGAGGGCTTTTGCTTCAGCGGTAAACCCAACTTGAGCGCGGTCCAGCCAGGACTTCAGATTGGTGAAGCCTCCTAACTCGAACCGATTGTCCTCCAGAGGGTAGTATTCCAAGAGGCCGCCGTCTTTGATCGCCTGCACCTTTCGCTTGAGGATGATGCGGACGTCATCCGAAGAGAGCTTGCCGTCCTCGATGATGCATTGGGTGATGACTTGGCGGGCTTGATGAAGCGTCATGCCTTGTAGTGCGCGAAGGACCGCATCAGACTCATGGGAGGAGGGGCCATTGCCGGCGGTCATACTGTCGCTGACTGAACGGAGCATGCTGTGCACGAGGGTCGTGGAGCGTGGACGAGCAGTTGTGCGAGATCCCAGCGATTGGAGCAAGCCACGCAGCATGGATCGCAGTTCGTCTCGATCGGGGAGTTTGAGGTCGAATCGCACGGCAATATTGTCGAGGTCAGGCGGAAGCATGATCGGCTGACCGGTGAGGACACAAGTCGCACGTGACCGACTGTAGACCGCAGCCACCTCACGTAGTTGCCGGCAGACGGAGGGATCTTGCAGATGCGGACCGAGGTCCTTGAGCCAAAACACCGCGTTGACCGTCAGGCCATGAAGATGCTGCAGGACCGCCAACGGCGTCGCGGTCATCTTGCTGAGTGTTGCACCTTCGTCGGCGCGGGTGAGCCCTCTGGTAATGGACCATTCGAAGAGCAACATGCGTTCTTGCGCCGTAACCGATTGCAGGAGCGCATGCACCCGCTCCTCCTCTACCGTTTCAATGACGACGAGAGGATGAGACGAGCGAATCAGAGTGCGGAGATCGTGTACGCTGGTCGACAGAGCCATCGGAGGGAAATGCTAACATGAGGCTCAGGTCTGACCAAGAAAACCAATAATTGTGACCTGGAACTAAACACAAACGTACATGCCACCCTGGCCTGTGCGCATTCGGCGACCAAGATTCCCAGCCATTGATGCCTGCCTTCCTCATAGCATTAGGCACGGGCACCTCGATCCTGTGTGCTCTCTGTGCCGATCCTGCGCCCGGTGTAATTCAAACGAGTGGGAGAAACGCATGAGACTACTCCCATTGTAGCGTCGGGTCAGGATTCGGACACAAGGGAAGGCGTTTACAGATAACACCTAAAATCCACACCTCGTCTTTTTCAAACGGCGTCTGAACTTGAGGTGGAGGTGGTGGGGGAGGTGGCATCACCACCGGTGTCGGTAACGTCGTGAACGTTTTCCCTTGCATGCGTTGTAGCGCAATTCCACTTCGATCAGCGGCACCTGGGCGACGCTGAGCCGGTTCGGCGTCCATGTCCATTCTGGCTACACGAGCTGACTGTCCAGCGGAAGCCATCCTGGCCATTCTCACAGGCGGTGGTGCTGCAACAGGTTTCATCTTAAGCATCGGAGTGGGCGCGGGCATGGCACTTTTCAGCATAACCGCTTGTCCATCCGGAGGTGCGGCGGATGATGCGGTCAGTTTGAATGTTGCGAAAGATACGGCCGGTGATGCTTTGAGTAAGGTCATGGCTTGCTGATTTCTTGCCGACTGAGGTCGCAGTTTGATGGCCAGGTTTCGTGCGAACACCAGGGCCACCGCATAGGCCGGACAGTCGCCGGAGGGAGGAGTCTGGCCGTTCGAAAGGACTTTGGTGCCGTCATAGAATTTCCAGAATCGTGCATTGAACAGGTCAGGAGCAAACCAGGATCGCGTAATGACCACTGAACTGATCTCAAGAGAAAGTGACTCAATGTCTAAGTCGACTTGATCGGTTGCGAGCAGCGCACGGATCTCCGGCGAAGCCGCCTGCGCCAGCCCTTCGACTTCATGCTCCGTCAACGTGAATGTCGTCCACGTTGGAGAGTCCAGTGCATTCGATGGGGCGAATCCACAGGGGAAAAACTCTTGAGCCGACACGGCGTCGGTCAATTTATCCAGACCGGGCATACACTGCGTATCCCACTCGTTCCAGGTGACAGCCGGTGAATGACCGACAAAGTGTTCGTAGGTGTGTCTGGCGTTGTCGTAGTCAGTTCGATACCCTTTCGCCACCCATTCACGCTCCAGCTCTACGACCGTATTTCTCAAGGTCGGTTCTTCAATGCTCGTCCAGCGGGCTTTGGCAGCGGCGTCTGTCGTATAGATGGCTTCAATTTCCTTATTCTTGTAGGCCTCTTGGGCCGTATACCACGCGCTTCGGTATTGTTTATACGCAATCGTTGCGCGGGAGTCTGACCAGAATCCATCGGGTGTCTTGGTGAAGAGAAAGTCGAACGCTTTTTGGTACGCAGCTTCTTCGTCTGGAGTGCGTGCTCTTGTCGCCAATGCGAGTTTGACGCCGTTGGTTGTCCCGCGGAGCACACGTTGATAGACGGTTGACAACGTGTCCGGACGCGTCAGATCCAACGTGATGCCGGTTGGAATGCAATCCATGATGCGGGAAAACTCCGTGAGCTTGACGAGGCGTTCCGCCGTCAACAGGCCCGTCACGAAGCTCAGATCGTCTTTTTTATAGGATAAGCTGGAGCTGGGGAAGACCAGATACACATCTTCCTTCTCGAACATGAGTTTTGCTTTGTTCATTAACGCAAGTGATACGACCGGATTCATAGGTTCCTCCAACGGGGCCCGCCACGTTTATGTGGCGGGCCCTCAGATCTCACGTGATGAGACAAGTCTGGTGCACGTGCCTCCTTATACCCACTGAGTGATCGTGGGAAGAGGATCCGGACACTTCGGGAGGATGTGGCATTTGAATCCGATGACTTGCATCCCCTCGACCTTCATGGTTTGTCCGTCCCAATGATAGTTCGACTTGCCGGAGGTTTTTCCCTTCTGGTAACTGCCTCCGACGGCGAATGGGCCGAACCCGACAAACCCTCCACCGCCGACGCTGCTCTTGGTGAACTCGTGCATGCCGCTGGAATTGCTCATGCTGAGTTCCAGGTCCTTGACGCAGATCATCGTGGTTGGGTAAGCCGGAATCATTCCCTTCGGAGGTTTCCCGCCGTCGCTGATCATCTGACCTTTGGCCTCCAGATTGCTCTGATCGAAGCGCCAGGCCTTGCTGGACAGAAACGCCGACTTGAGCCAAGGACGAACGATCGGCACCTGGGTGATCGAGAATGACAATCGGAAACTCGAGTTGTCGAACCCGCCTTCGTAGCGGCTCTTGCTGCCTCCTGCACTCCCGCCGACTGAAAACAGTCCGATGTTAAAGCCTCCACCGGCCGACCATTTGCTGTGTGATGATGAGGAATAGCGAGAGATATCTGCTGAACCGAAAGAGAACTGAGTCCAGCCGGAGGCGTTGACGAAGTTTCCCGGGACGACCGATGTGTAGTAGAAGTCCGATCCGGACGCTAAGCCGGTCAACTTGGCCTTCTCCAACGTATCTCGGTACTCTGCCTTGAGCAACGTCATATCCCGCTGCATGACCTGATCGATGAAGGCCGCGATGGCTTCATAGTCGTTTTTGTAGCCGTTCGTGACCCAATCATTCATGGCCGCTTTGACCCTATTCCGAAGCGTGCTGGCGTTGACGGCCCAATAGTGGATGGCCTTCGGGCTATCCCCGGCGAGCGCGTCGATTCGGCGGGCGTTGTATTCCAATGCCGCATCTTCATAAGCCTTCAGCTTCTCGTTGTACACCACGACCAACGGGCTTGACTCGATGACTTCGGTTTCCGTGTCATCAATGAGGTTCTTCTTCATTTTCTTTGAGCTCAAGAGTGCTCTGAATTTCTCGATCTTTTTCTTCGTTTCCTCAGGCAGTTCGGTTTGCATCACCTGACTCATCCGAAGGGCATACTCATAACGATCCGAGAGCGAACCCTCGTTGTTCATGACGTTGAGTTTCGAAAATCGATCGTCGATGCCCGATACGTCCGGTACGAAGTCTACGAGTCTCGAAAAGTTCTCAGCCTGCATGTAGAGCTTGCCGACATCTTGCGCTAAGAGTTTATCCATGAGCTCCGGCGTCAACGTCGGTGCGGCAGGGG
Source organism: uncultured Nitrospira sp. (assembly GCA_902500705.1). Classification (GTDB taxonomy): domain Bacteria; phylum Nitrospirota; class Nitrospiria; order Nitrospirales; family Nitrospiraceae; genus Nitrospira_D. The sequence goes on along the minus strand of CABVRR010000082.1, from coordinate 4,521 downwards.
CAGGTTGTCCCTCAGTGCCCGGCTGTGTCGTTCCGCCCGGCGTGACGAGATCCGACAACGCAGATCGCTTCACCACTCCGGTCAGTCCTTGGGATAAAAATTCAAAATCACCGGCCTCGAAAGGAATGCCGGGGGTGCACCACGTGAAGAAGTTGTCCTCCGACTTAGGGACCGTATCGTCGCCGTTGGTTAACACGTCGTACAGTTTCCCCATGATGGAATTGGCTAATTGGCTCGGCAATACATCTCCCATGATGATTCCTCCTTATAAGTTGAAATGAGAACCAGAGGATTCTGGCTCAATCAGTTTCTGCCGCGAGCACTCCGCAAGCATCATGCCGAAATTGTGATGAGTGTCGGAAAGGACTCAAGCGAGGCCTTGGCGTGAGGCCGAAAAATGGATGTAAATATGGGGAGACGCACGCTCTATTGCGTGGTTGTATGTGTACGACATTGAGAGAAGGCGGAGAGCATGTGAGGGGTATTTCTCCGCAGCGTCAGGATACCCATCAAGGAGGTTATACGTATCTCTTTTGATACGAAGTGTATCGAATCTGATTCGGGCTTTCCGATGGATACCAGTATGACCAACGTCACCGAGTGGCAAAGCATTGCACTATTGTGAGCGGCCCATCAGCGGTTTATCAGACGTTCGCCGTATGCTGTGTCGCATGGAAGATGACAGTGGGAATGAGTCTTGCTGAAGCTTCAGGCATCGACGTCTTCTCATGAAAAGACGTCGAACGACATGCGCAAACAGATAGCCCAGCCAGAAAAGGAGCGAGCCATGAGAAAGTTACTCAGTGTCTGGAGAACAACATTGGTTGGAATGTGTGTCGCGGTGAGTCTCTCCGCGACTCCCACTGCCTGGGCGCAGTTGACCGGGACGGGGAAACTGGTGCCGATTGTATGGAACAATGGGAAGGTCTACTTTTTCCAAGGCAGTGACTACGCACGATATGACATCACCCAAGACCAAGCCGACGGTGACGACGGGAGCGGCAATTCCTATCCTCGTGCGATCCAAGGGAGCTGGCCAGGACTATTTGCAGAGAATATGGATTCGGCCGTCTTTTGGCCGGCGCCTCCTCCCGGAGGGGCAGAAAACAAGACGGTGGCCTATTTCTTTAAAGGCAACCAGTTCATGCGATATGACGTGACGGCGGATCGTGCCGATGCGGCGGATGGAGCTGGTCGGCCGTACCCTCAACCAATCTCGCTCAAATGGCCGGGCATCTGGACGGATCGAGTTGACGCCATCTTGGTATGGCCCGTGCCAAGAAATGGACGGACGGTCGCCTATTTTTTTAGAGACAACCAATACATTCGATTTGATGTCGCACGTCATCGGGCTGACCCCGGCTATCCGAAACCGATTGCCGGCAATTGGCCGAATTTTAAGTTTTCCGACGGGATTGACGGAGCGATAGCCTGGCCGACCATGGTCGATGGCAAATCAGTCGTCTATTTTTTTAAGAGTGGTCAGTACATGAGATATGACGTCGGTGTGGATCGTGCCGATGATCAAAGTGACGCAGGGGTCGGCTATCCCGCACCGGTCGCAGAGAATTGGCCCGGCCTCCTCATGGCCAGTTCACCCGGGACGGCTGATGCGCTGGCAGCCTATGCACAACAGTGCGATGATGCGACCGGCGTGACGGTTCCTGACTTTGACGTTGATAGCCCTTTGGGAACGACGGTTCCGACCGAGCATCTCACACCGGTTAACGCGATCTACCCAAACGGCACCTGCGATCGTCCGAACGTGCTCAACGGATTTTGCGATCATGGGAGCCGCTTTCGGGTTCTGGTGAACACTGAACAGGCGTATGTCGTGGCACATGCGCGTAAGATGGGCCTATCTCCAGGTCAGTACGGCGACGTTGCGGTCATTCAACACAATAAGATGAATGGTGCGACTTGTTTTTACCAAGGGGCGCTGGATGACTTTCACTTGAGCCATAACGGCAATGTCAAAGCGCCTTCCAGGGGCGTGGGGAACCCCGTCTTCTGGATGACGCCCTCGCAAATTGCCACCAGCAAATTCCCCTGCGCCAGTTGTCATGACAACGGACCCATCGTTCGATCACCGTATCTTGCACAGATCACCGGCCCGAACCAGCTGCCGGGTTCCGGCGATGTCACGTTTAACGGCGACGGCCAGCCGTATTCATTTGTCGGTACTGAGTTTGCCTCGTGGAAGGCCTATAAGGTCGAAGTGTCCGGCAACCAATGCAACGGCTGTCATCGCCTGGGTGTCAATAACTTGAGCAACACCGGTAGTGTTCCAAACAATGGCACGGCGGTTGATCTAGGTATCAAGGCGACGGATGTTTCACAGAAAAGTAAAAACCCGCACTCAAGCGATTCGCCGATTTGGATGTTGCCTGGGCAGACGACGTTTCAGCAATCAACCGCCGATGCCGCGCGAGCCATTCAGCTCTGTGCCGATCAGTTTCATGCTGGTGGGCCGTTACCGAATTCGCCTAGCTGTAAGATTACTCAATTTACGAGTCCCTAGAGATTGTCTCGACATTTGTGGATGAGATGATTCTGGTATCGTCATGCTCGATCATGATAGTGGCAGGGGCACATCTTCAGGGATTGATCACTGAAGGACGGTCTTGGACTAGGGGCGTGAAAGCCCCTCATGTAGCTTGAGGAGCCGGACGATGAGGCTCGTGTGGGTGGATTATGTCTTGGCTGGGCTGGCGAGCGCTTTATTGACTTCGTTGATCAGGCGGTGTTCGATTTCAGTCGTTTCTTCACGGCTGACGCTCAGAATGCGCCCTCCCTGTGCGACCCGCTCGAATTCGGCCTTCACGCCGAGTTTCGTCAGATTGTCGGGGAGGGCCTGGAGAGAAATAAGGTATTGATTGCGTGAGCCCGTCACTTCGAGCGACGCAGGGTTGGAGATCTTGCGCTCGGTCACATAGACCGCTCGTTGGTCGGTCTTCACGCTGACCTTCAGTTGATACCCGTTGCGCGCCAGGGCGTCCTCGACGACTTTGGCAAC
>CABVRR010000082.1:0-1405 GCA_902500705.1 uncultured Nitrospira sp. | reverse complement strand
TCGACGCGACCGGGATTCTCGTCCGGAATACAGCCGGTCAAGACGACGAGTAGAGTCCCGATGCAGAGCAACCATGGATCAACGAGTATTTCGTTGCGCACGCGATAGTCCTCCCAGTACAGTCGTAAGATTATCTACGGTTCAGCTGAACTTGTCCATGTACTATTCAGACGTACCATGCCTCGTCCGATCAGCGGAGGACTAGGGCCGGTACGTACAATCGGGAAGTAAAGATAGATCCCTTACCGTTCAGATTTGATCGGGGCGCTGGAGGGGGCATCCTCTTGGGGTTCGTTCCCCGTCGAGGACGTTCCGATACAACTTCGTTGGCGCGGCGTAATTCTTGAGACGATGGTTGTCCGGATCATTCACGGCCGAGGAGAAGAGGGGAAAAGTGATGGATCCTTGCTTGCGCTCTCAGCTTGTTGGACTGTAGCATGCCCATATGACGACCACATTGATTCGAAAAACCTTCTCGGTTCCACCCCTCGGCTGCAATTGCTCGATCATCGGCGACCCGGTGACGAAGCAGGCAGTCGTGATCGATCCCGGCGGCGCACCCGAACGAATTCTCCAAGAGGTCCAGCAATTGGGGTTCACCGTCAGCCGTATCCTGCATACGCACGCGCATCTCGATCATTTTCTGGCTTCCAGCGAAATCAAAAAGATGACCGGCGCGGCAATTTGTCTCCATCAGGACGATCTCGAGCTGTGGAAGAATCTCGAACTCCAATGTCGTGTCTTTGGCGTCTCCTATGTGCCGGCCGTGCCTCCGGACCATTGGCTTGCGGATGAAGAAAAGGTGATGGTGGGGCAGGTCCCGATCGTGGCGCTCCATACACCGGGACATACGCCTGGATCGATGAGCTTTCATGTGCCGATCGACAAACTCCTCTTGGCCGGGGACACGCTTTTTCGGGGAAGCATCGGCCGGACCGATTTATGGGGCGGCAACTTCGAGACCATCGAAGCCTCCATTCGTGAACGACTCTACACGCTGGACGAAGCGACGACCGTCGTCACCGGCCATGGGCCGGACACCGAAATCGGAGCTGAAAAAGAATCGAACCAGTTTGTTCGGGGCTAACCGGGTGGAGAGCCGTAGCAGTTATTCTTTGGCCATGCGCTCCTTCAGCCGCTCGATTCGCTTCTCGGTCGATTGTTTGATAAACGTCATGTTCTCGGCGAGATGTTGCTGGGCATTGATCGTCCCGTCGTCTCGTCGCTTTTGCTGATCGAGCCCAAACCGGGCAATGATCGGCCCATCTTCTTGATTGAGTTCCTTCCAAATATCGGTGCATCGCGATTGCTTGTGTGATGGGTATTGGTCGCAGGGTGGACCAGCCGCTGACGTGATTGAGGTCGAGAGGACCACGTTGAGGATCAGCGTGGGGAGCATCCAATT
>CABVRR010000081.1:8500-15350 GCA_902500705.1 uncultured Nitrospira sp. | reverse complement strand
TCAAGCCGCCGCTTGCCCACATAGCACCAGGGACAGATGACATCCGAGTACACATCGATCTGTAAAGCGGCCATCGACCGGCTCATCTCGCCCTCACAAGGCTTTTCACGAATCTCCTACTTGCTCTACCATTACACCATTGCGCGTAACGCCTCCGGCAACGTGACGGTCCCACGCACAAGCTTGTCGGGATGTTCATAGCTGATCGATCCGATCGAAAGGGCCGTATACATTTCTTCGAACAATTTCGCCGCCTCGTCGGAAAATCCAAACGACTTGAGCGTCGGCACCACGGCATTCAGAGGCCCATGTTGAGCCGTCACTGATTTTCCTAGGATCTGGCTGAGCGCCGAAGCCGTTTGATCCGGGCTATAGTCTTCCGGACCCGCCATCTCCACGATCTGCATGCCTTTTCCACCGGCCATCAACCGCTCGGCTCCAATCCTACCGATGTCCTTAGCCGAAATCATGGGGATCTTCACCTGCGGCGCGATAAAGGTGGGAAGGATCCCCTGCCCCTTTGCCGCACCAAGGACCGGCGCCCAGTTCTCCATAAAAGAACACGGACGCAGAACGGTCAACTGCTTGCCTGATGACCTCAATACCTGCTCTCCGTAGCTGGCGGCTCGAATCGGGCCGGTCCCCCCTGCGAGATGCCCTCCGACCGACGACAGAAACACCACATGCTCGACATGACTCTTCTTCACTGCCTCCGCCGCACGATCCATCCTGGATCGTTGATCCGCCAACCAGGCCTCAGCCTCATAATTCGGCGGCACCAAGAGATACAGGCCTTTCGCTCCTTCCAGCGCTGCCGTGAACGCGGAGACATCGTCGAGCGGCGCAATCGCCACGTCCGCTCCTTTGGCCTTCCACCCAGCGCCTTTGTCGGCCGAGCGGACGACGACACGCACCGGTTGTTTTTTATCGAGCAATGTCTTCACGACCGACGATCCTGTATTTCCTGTGGCACCGACAACAACAAACATGGCAAACCCTCCTCGTCTTCTTTATCCACAGCTGTGTGGGTACTGAGTTACGTGGTCATCATGACCTCACCGCTTTCGGCTGCACTGTGCGGCAACTTCTAGCTTTTCTTGAACAGCCACTATCATATTTGTCTATTAGGCAACTTATGTTCCAGGCATACACGAGACTGTCCAGCTGTTCGATATCACAGTCACTTGTGCAGAATGTGGTGAGTACCGCCTCAGAACGAAACAATCGGAAGCGGGGAGACGCGCCGAATCAGCGGCACGGTGACGAACCTTCGGCACTCGTGGTTTCCTCATGCTATCTTTGAGAAGAGGTGTTTCATGATGCGTCGCATGTCTTTTGTTGTGATGGTTGCCCTAACCATAATCACTGAATTGGGCGTTCTTTCATCCGCCGCCACAGCGGATGACCTTCGGCAATCGTCTCGTGTCGGAGCCTTGAGGCTCTCTCTCAGCACGTACGAACAGATTCCGATCGGCACCCTGTTGGCCCATCCGGATCGCTATCACATGAGAGAGATCCGAATCACCGGAACCGTCATGGCGACTCAAACGGAGACCATCACGAATCGGATGATCTGCGGTCGTGCCCATGAACGGACGACGCTGACCGTGGAAGATGATAGTGGCAGAATCGAGGTGATCGATCAGGGAGCCTGTGGGAAGAATGTCGGGGCGTTGAAAGCGCCGAGATTAACAATGGGCCAGCAGATCGATCTGTTAGTGCAGATCATGATCTCGACCAGCGCCGGCACTCCCGGTCCATCAGTAGAGGCCACCATCCGCTACATCGATCCGGCACGGGACTGACGGCTATTTCAACCCAGCCGATCTCTGTCCGTCTAGAGCGTATCGAATCGGCGCACGGCGGACGAACTTCCAGAAGGCGGCACGAGCAACTGCCGTGAGACTAGAGAAGATCATCAAGGATAACGCACTCGATCTCTTCGACACGTCGCAGGCCACGATCGTTCCCATAGAAACGGACGGCGTTGTGACCGATCGCCGTCGCTACCTGAATGGCGTCAGGTGTGCTCAGACGGTAACGGGCCCGCAATTCAGCCGCTCGATCGGCCAGATTCATCGTCAGCGGGACCCACTCAACCCCAGGGTAGGTGCTGGTCAGGGCAAAAATCTTTTGAGCAAGTTCGTCTTGTTGCTTGCGATAGGGTTGAACCAACAGTTCGAGAAACGTCACTGTCGACGTAATCGCAGTATTCTGCTGTCGCTCGATCAGATCGAAGAGCGAGACACATCAGGCTCCGTATCGTGGATGGTGTTGCAGAAAATAAATGAAGACGTTGGTGTCGATGCCGATGCGTTAGCGTGGGAGAGGCAACCCGTGGGACAAAGACCCGTCTACCACGACCGACGTTCTCGTTTGAGATAATCGGACGGATAGATCCCTTTCGCAAGCCCCTGTACCGCTTTGACATACCGTTTGGGATTCGGCATGACAATCGTCAGGTCGTCCTTCACGACCACCAGCAATTCATCGCCTCCCTTGACGCCCATCGCTTGCCGGGCTTCCTTTGGAATGACAATTTGATTCTTGCTGCTGAGTCTCTGCACAGCCATCTTTCACCTCGTTCGAGAAGCTTTACTACATCACAGCAATGTAACGCACCTCAATGCGCTGTGCCATACGAGCGCAGGACAGACTTGTTGAAAGAAGTTCCTTCGTGGTGGGTCTCCGGTCGAACCGCACGAAGAATTGCTGCATTAGCGTTTCGTCGACGGCACCCAATCCGGGACGCCAAAGCAGAGTCGCTCTTCGGTGGTCAGATCACGGCCAATTATATCCTACACCGCCTTATCATTGACAGTTTTACCGATTCAGCAGTACCTTCCCGCACAGAATCAATACGTAAGTCCTGCATGGATTCTCTCCAAGAGAGTGACTGATATGGACGGATGGCAGATTGCGCGACGGCTGATCGCCGAGGAGCGTGAGAAGAAAACAGGATTTCTCGACCTCGGCAACCTTCAACTCACAGAGGTTCCGGTTGAGCTGTTCGAACTCACCCATTTGCGTGGATTGAACATTGGCACAGGGTATGCGGACGAGCACGGAGAATACCGGGAATCAGACAATGGCGATAGGACCAGCGCCAATGTGCTACGAACGTTGCCGAGTACTTTGAACGAGTTGGCTAACCTTATAGCGCTATCGCTATCTGACAATCCGGTCAGCGATCTCTCGCCACTCCAATCCCTCACCGCCTTGCAGCACCTGGACTGCTGGAACACCTCGGTCACCAATCTTAGCCCGCTCTCCACGCTCACGGCGTTGCAGATCCTGAGCTGCTCGCACACCCAAGTCACCGATCTCAGTCCACTCTGCTCCCTCACCACCTTGCAGCACCTGAGCTGCTCGGACACCCAGGTCAGCGATCTCCGCCCGCTCGATTCCCTCACCGCCTTGCAACAGCTGGCCTGCTCGTTCACCCAAGTCAGCGATCTCCGCCCACTCCAATCCCTCTCGGCTTTGCAGCATCTGCGCTGCTGGGGCACCCAGGTCAGTGATCTCCGTCCGCTCCAGACCCTCTCGGCTTTGCAGCGGCTGGACTGCTCAAGGACCCAGGTCAGCAATCTCTCACCGTTGATTGGCTTATTGAATTTGGGCAAACTCGCAGCGAACAACCTTAGACTTGAAGATTTCCCGCGGCAATTGCTCTTCCAAGAGAACCTTCGTAAGCTAATCCTCCACGAAACCACCATTCCCGGAATCCCAGCTGAGATTTTGTCAGCTGATTACCGCTCAAACTGTCTCGAAGATTTACGCAATCATTTGGTCGATGTGGCACATGGCTCTGAAGAAGTGCACGAGGCCAAGCTCGTCGTGCTGGGTAACGGTCGCGTAGGCAAGACCCAGATCTGTCGGCGCCTGCGAGGGCTTCCCTACGACGACACCATGGTGTCTACCCACGGCATCACTGTGACATCAGAGCCTTGGGCCGGTTCGACAAGCGGAGAGGTGCTGAACATCTGGGACTTCGGTGGGCAGGACATCTATCACGGCGCCCATACGCTCTTTATGAAAACCAGTGCCGTCTTCTTGATCGCCTGGCATCCGGACTTTGAAGCCACGGGGGAACAATCGCTCGACGGTCAGTGGTTCCGCAATTATCCGCTCTCCTACTGGCTGGACTATGTGCGGACGCTTGGACGGAAGGATTGTCCGGTCCTCATCGTGCAGACCCGCTGCGATCGGCCTGAGCAAGAAGTCCGCCGCCTGCCCGTGGACGATGCTTTCCTCACGTTCCCCTCGCTGAAGCCCTGCTGGTACAGCGCCAAAACCCCACGAGGCCAAGGCGCGTTGAATGATGCACTCCATGACGCCATCCACTATCTCCGCGAGCGAGATGGGATCGTGACGATCGGGATTGGACGGGCAGCGGTCATCCGGCAGCTTGAAACGTGGCGCAACGAGGACCAGGCACTTCCGACAGAACAACGGCTTCACCGAACCCTGTCCCAAGAAGAATTCAGAAATCTCTGCGAGCAAACAGGAGGAGTTCGCTCACCGGAGAGCCTGCTCGCGTATTTACATAATGTCGGCGTGGTCTTCTATCAACCTCACCTGTTCGACAATCGGATCATCCTTGATCAATCATGGGCCTTGGACGCGGTGTACGCTGTCTTTGACCGTCAGAAGACCTACCCATACATTCAGAGTCTACGTGGTCGATTCACGCAGTCGCTTCTCGCATTATCGATCTGGCGTGATTACTCGGACGCGGAGCAACAGCTCTTCCTGAGCCTGATGGAATCCTGTGGAATCGCGTTTGTTCATCGTAAAGCCGAACCGAAGCTGGGACTCCCCATGGAATATCTCGCGCCGGATCTGCTTCCCGATAAAGATGCCGTGGCAGATCAACTCACCGGCAGGTGGAACGACCAGGAGGAAAGCCAGCAGCTTATCTACGATTATCCATTTCTACATACGGGGCTGATGCGTGCGCTGCTGTGCGACATTGGGAGCCGATCCAAAGAAGCGGGTGTCTATTGGAAATATGGGGCGTGGCTCTATGAAACATCGACAGGCTGTCGCGCCTTGATCGAACAGCAGATCCAGGATGATCGCCGCGGTCGCATCGTCCTCACTGTGCAGGGCCTCCGACACCAAGGGTTAGTCCGTTGGCTGCGTGAGCGGATCGAGCAGCGCAATCGGCTATTCGGCCACCCTGAGCTAACACCTACGGTGGGTGACTTGAGCAAGGACCTGCCGCTTCCAGTGCATCCGGATGCACGACGACACGTTGCATCGAAATCGGACGAGCTTGCGTCAACGTCAACAGCTGCGCGTATGGCTCAAGAACCGACCTTCGGGAAGCCACCAGAATCGTTCTTCCCGTCTCGTGAGCCTTTGGTGTTTATTTCCTACGCGTGGGGCGATGACACACCTGCCGGTCAACAACGAGCCAAAGTCGTGGATGATCTTTGCGCCGCGCTTGGTCAGCACGGTATCACGGTCCGCCGTGATCGCGATGAGATGCGGCCTGGGGATTTGATCCGCGAGTTCATGGATCGCTTGGCCGAAGGCGACTTCGTGCTCCTGGTCATCAGCGACAAGTATCTGCGGTCGGAATACTGCATGTATGAACTGTTCAAAATCTATCGCCATTGTGCCGATAATCCAGTTCGCTTCCTCAAGAAAGTGATTCCGATCATCCTGCCCGATTCAAAACTCGATGACATGGGCGACCGACTAGATCGAGCGACCTATTGGGTCAATCTAGAGAAGAACCTAGAATCGCGTATCAAGAACGAGACCACGGCTGTCGGTACGGAGTTCGTTCGGAAGTTCAGGCTGATCGGCGATTTTGCGCGCAATACGTCCGACATGCTGGAGCATCTGGTCGACAAGCTCCAGCCACGCGACTTCGACCGCCAGGCCCAGGAAGGATTCAAAGAGATCGTGCAACAGATTACGAGGCTTCGTTGAGACGCGGTAAGGGCGCATCAAAAGCCTCGGCAATGGTGATGCGCCCCTTTAAGAGCCCTGGACGTCGGACGGGTATCGGCTGGTCGAGCGGCCTAAGCTGAGCGACCGGCGTTCCATCTTTGCAAATCGTGATGCGATGTCCCTTCACAACAGCAGCCAGAAGCTTGGAGAAATGAGTCCGGGCTTCGCGGACGTTCACTGTTTTCGTGGTCATTTTCATTGGACTCTTCATGGGACCGGCCACAGAATAGCAGGATGATGCGTAGACATGCAGCCCGATGAAGAAGCCTACCTGTCTGAGTTCCCTTACTGCGGAGAACGACCGGCTAGAGCATATGTGAGATGGCGATTCACGGCAGACTATGGTGCAACGGCCGGACCTGTCTCTCTATTCCCACCCGCTGACCTCGTACCCCTTCTCTTTCAGACAACTTGCAACGGCATCGGCATACGGGGGATCCGGTTCGAGCGGCTTGAATGTTCCTCCGGCTAATCCCACGATGAGCCCGATCCCGCTCCCGGCGGCAGCCCCGATGGTAACTCCGGGCAATCCCCCAACCACGCCTGCCGACGCACCCATGGCACCACCGAGTGTCATCCCGAGGATCGCGCCGGTTGCGGCATTCGCGCTTTGGTTCGTTCCATGGCGTAAGCCATCTTTTTCAACCTTCGCTTTACAGGACTCGACTTCCTGTTGCGCCATCTGCTTGCCGTACAAGTGGAGATGCTTATTCGATCGGAAGATCGGCTGCGGGCCCGAGCAGGCGGAAAATGTAAGAAGCAGGATAAGTCCAACGAGCCGATGCCATGATCGATTGGCCACGGAAGTCTCCTCGGGTGGGTTCTTTGCTTTTCTTCACTTCTCACCCTTTGGAGTAAATGTCGAGGGTTTTTGCATTGTGCACAT
>CABVRR010000081.1:0-8400 GCA_902500705.1 uncultured Nitrospira sp. | reverse complement strand
GAGACCGCGCGTTGGGCGAGCACCGAAACGACCTCAACATCCAGCCTTCTTTCTCTCACTGCCACCCCGTCACTTCATATCCCTTCTCTTGCAAACAGCGATTGACGAAATTGGTATAGGCATGGTTTGGCTGGGACGGGCTGACTACAGCAGAAAACAATCCCGTCAGAAGCCCCCAAACCGCGCCGCTGGCGGCCCCGATCATCGATCCTCGTCCGGCTGCGCCTGAGATCGCACCCCCCACGGCGCCGCTGGCGGCCCCGACTCCTGCTCCAACGGCAGTCCCGGTTGCGACACGTCCTGCTGTGTTTCCGCTCGTTTCTTCCGCCCCGGCGGATTCCGCCATCTCCCGACAACCTTCAATATCTTGCTCGGCTGTCTCTTTTCCGACTGATTGCATGTGTGCGTTCGGATACAGGACCGGACGCACGCTCGAACAAGCTCCGGTCATCAGCAATACCAAGGCCGTGCATATCCTGATCATCGTCATAGCGTTCCCGCTCCTTTCTCTGTGTTCGGCATGAGGCGAGCCCATAGCACCGCCGCCCCAATCCCTGTGACCTGAATGCGTTTATGCCGAGTTCCAGCCCCTGCGTGAATGCGCACCTGCGAGCGAGGCACGACACAACGCTCGGCAATAAATCGGATCAGTTCATCATTGGCGGCGCCGTCGACGGGAGGCGCAGCCACGCGAATCTTGATGGCCTCGCCATGGATTCCGACGCATTCAGTGCGGGCGGCCTTGGGTTGGACATGGACCGTGAGGATCGCGCCGTCCTCACTGTCTCTCACGATGGCATGGGAAGGATTCACGAGAACGGGTCTCGTCAAAAAATGGCTTTTGCAAATTCCAGGATGGCGCGCTGCATATCCGGATCGTCCGTGATGGGACGGGCGACGGCGACATCGCAGGCACGCTCGGAGGGCACACCTTGCTTGATCAAGGTCCCGGCATAGATCAAGAGTCTGGTACTGACCCCTTCTTCCAATCCATGGCTTCTCAGGTTGCGGACCTTGTGCCCGAGCTTGACGAGATTGCCGGCGATCGTCGAATCCACTCCCGCCTCACGCTGCACCACCCGCGCTTCAATGTCCGGAGCGGGGTAGTCGAATTCGATCGCGATGAACCGCTGCTTCGTGCTTTGCTTCAAATCTTTGAGGACGCTCTGATAGCCGGGGTTGTAGGAAATCACCAGCATAAACTCATCGGCAGCTTCGATGATCTGCCCTTTTTTCTCGATGGGAAGCACCCGCCGGTCATCGCTGAGGGGATGGATGATGACGGTCGTGTCCTTTCTGGCTTCGACCACTTCGTCGAGATACACGATCGCCCCTTGCTTCACCCCGACGGTCAAAGGCCCATCCATCCAGACGGTATCCTGCCCCTTCAAGAGATACCGACCCACCAGATCAGAGGCCGTGAGATCTTCGTGACAGGCAACGGTAATCAACGGTCGTCCGAGTTTATGCGCCATGTATTGGACAAAACGGGTCTTCCCGCACCCCGTCGGTCCCTTCAGCATCACCGGGAGTTTTCTCTCCGCGGCAATGGTGAACAGACCGATCTCTCCGCAGACCTCCGCGTAAAACGGCTCCTGCGAGATGCGATACTGGGCGACGTCGATCTCCCGTACCTGTTGCATCAGCGATATGTCCCTGGTTGAGGCGTCAAACCGATTCGGCAGACCTTGATAGATCTCAAATCGTTGCCACCATAAACGGAATAAACCGCGAAGATCAAGCGAGCGGGGAGCAGCAAGGCCTGTTGGGGCTAAGCCACCTGCTTCCCGTCGAGCACGTCACGAACTTTTTGGGTCAAGAGATTGGGCGTGAAGGGTTTCTGAAGAAAGTCCGTATCCCGCTTAACCCCACCCCGTTCGAATACCGGATGATCGGGGTACCCGGACATATATAAGACCTTGATCTCGGGCCGCGCAATCGTCAGCTTTTCCGCGACCTCAGGCCCGCTCATCTGCGGCATGGCGACGTCCGTCAGCAGCAAATGGATCGGCCCTAAGTGCTTGGCACCGGTCAGAAGCGCCTCGATGCCGTGCCGCGCGACCAAGACCTCATACCCGCTGAGACGAAGCGCTTCTTGCACGAGTCCGCGCACTGACGGATCGTCTTCGACCACCAAGATTGTTTCTCGCCCCATCGCTCTGCCGATGGTTCCACCGGCAACCGGCGCAGCTTGTGCGGCTTCATCCACTTTGGGGAAAAATATTTTACACGTGGTTCCATGGCCCAGTTTGCTCTCGATTCCGATCGTCCCACCGCTTTGTTTGACGATGCCGTACACCGTGGACAGCCCAAGCCCCGTCCCTTTGCCTTTTTCCTTCGTGGTGAAAAACGGCTCAAACAAGTGCGATTGAGTTTCTTCGCTCATGCCGTGGCCGGTGTCCTTGATCGCCAGCAAGACATAGGATCCCTCATCGAGCATCATCGTCTCGCGTCGAGGGCCTTTTTTGATGAGGATATTCCGCGTCTGGATCGTCAGCTGACCGCCTGTCGGCATGGCGTCTCGCGCGTTGACGGCCAGATTCATGATCACCTGCTCGATCTGTCCGGGATCCGCCTTGATTGGCCCCAAGTTCGGATCAAGGTCGGCGCTGAGCTCAACAATGTCCTCGCCCAACAATCGCCGCAACATCCCGTCCATATTCATGACCAGGGCATTGAGATCCACGATCTTGGCGGCCACAAATTGCCGTCGGCTGAATGCCAGGAGTTGGCTGGTCAGGCCGGCGGCCCGATCAGCGGCTTTCTTCACTTCTTCCATCTCTCGCCGCGCGGGATCCGCCGGCGCCAAGCGACTTAGAATCAACTCGCTGTAGCCACGAATCACCGTCAGCAGATTGTTGAAATCATGGGCGACCCCGCCGGCAAGGCGCCCCACGGCCTCCATCTTCTGCGCTTGGCGGAGTTGGGCCTCCGTCAAACGCAACGCCTCTTCGGCCCTGGTCCGTTCACCGAATTGCCCGATTTTCAGCGCGACATCGGCGATCATACTGATCAACTCACCGTCCGGCTCGCGTACCTGATCGCTGAAAAATTCGATCACACCCTCGATCTCACCGCCGATCCGAATCGGAAACCCGAACGCTCCATGCAGGCCGGTTTTAGCGGCTGCCTCCGCGCGAACAAAGGCGGGATCGAGCGTCACGTCTCGGATCCATACCGGTTTCCCGCTTTCCCAAATTCGACCCGGCAATCCCACGCCGGGCTTGAACGTTCGCGTCTGCATCTGCGTGATAAACTCATCCGCCTCAAGCGTAGATACTCGCCAATGATTGAGGCACCGCAACGTGCCCGATTGCTTCTCCAGTCTCCAAAATACGCCGAGATCCCATTCGAGACTCTCGCCGACCGCCTGAATAATTTTTGGCACTGCCTCTTCGAGCCGCAAGGCTTCCGACAGCACGCGCGTCACCGCATATTGTGAAGCCTGACGCCGTTCAGCCCGACGACGATCCGTAATGTCGCGCACAAATGCACTGAAGATATAGGCTTCACCGATACGGGCCGGCGAGACGGCCAGCTCGACGGGAAACTCGTGCCCTTCTTTATGGCGCGCCGCGATCTCGATCCGCCGATTCAGGACCGGGCCGACTCCGGTCTTCAGATACTCGCGAATGCCGTGCGCATGCGCCTCCCGATCACGCTCGGGAATGATGGTGTCCGAGAGCAATTTCCCCATCGCTTCTTCACGGGTCCATCCAAAGATGGCCGCAGCTTGAGCATTCCATTCAGTCACGATCCCGGCCGCATCGATCGTGATGACTCCATCGAGCGCCGTATCGACGATCGCTCGATTGCGCTCCTGGCTTTGTAGAAGGGCCGCTTCAGCGGCTCGCGCCCACGCGCTCTCTTGTTGCGCTTGCCGATATTCGGCCCGCAAGCGACTCGTCGACCACAACAGTAAGACCAAGAGCGGAAGCCAGACGGCCGCCACGATGCTGCGTTCGACATGGCCGAGCAGGAACGTGCCCACGCCCAGAATGAACAACGTGATCAGGACCATCACCAGCATCAGCCACTCATATCGGCGAGCCGTTGACGCGGGTCGATCTTCAGGTTGGGTCATGCGGTCATCCTTGTGATTATCCAAGTGTCCAACACTATAGACGGGCGGTACGCCGACTTTGTGGCGCGAAGTCCCGGAAGACCGGCATCATCCATGGCATTGATATGAAGCGCCCCTTGCGCCATGGCCGATCGACAGGTTTCGCGGAAGACCCACTGAGCCAGCCCGGGGATGGAGCGGTCTGCAACTTCCAGCAATACGCACCAAGTGTGAGCCGTCAACCAGTAACCGAAAGTATAAGCGACGATCTCCTCGTTGATTCGTGCGACGGTACCCGACAAGCCGATCCGTGCATGCTCGCGAAAGGCACGCACATGGGCCGCTTGCGCATCCTCCAGCAGCAAGGCGCCCATCTGATCAAGAGCGCCGCTCCGTTTCTGATCCGCCCATCGCCGGTAGAGCTGCGCACAGTCGGCTTGATCGTCGGCATGATACGGCCTGATCGAGATCGTCTGTTCTCTGGCCGCACGATTGCAGAGCGCCCGTTGGGATTTATAATGATCTCCGGCTAAATCAGCCAGAGCCGCGACCGAGTAGAGATAATCTCCCTCTTTCCGACGAAATTGGTTCCTGTCGCCCTCCAACAGTCGTCGTTGTAATTCGGGCACATGTTCAATTCGACTCACCGGCGACGGCCCGTTCCACGACTGCATCATCGCAAACGCCTGTTCCACGGCATGTGCCAGCGGCCCGGCGCCGATCGGAGGGAGCGGCATGAACCATCCGTCCGGAGAGTCGGCGAAAAGAAACAGAGTCCGATCGGATTCCATCCACCGATAGGGAAGCAGCGATGTCCAGACATAATGGTACGGAAACGCGAATGCGGCCGGCGCGTCATCGCGGAGCATCTGAGCCTGATTGAGGGCGCTTGCAAAACGTGGCGCGTCCGATAGTGTCAGAGGGTGCAATCGAGGATCGACTCGCCGTGCACGAACACGCGCCGTCAGATGCGGCAGTTGCTTCAATACAATCACATCGTCCTGGAAGCGCCCGATCAAGCGAGGATGAGCCGCGATTGTTTCCAGCCCGGTCTCAGTGGCCAGCCAATCGGCAATGGACTCCGCATGGTCGTGAATCGTGCCGGGAATTGCATCACGCATGAAGGGACACTTGGTATCCCATCCGAGTAGGACATCTCGCCCCGATGCATCCCACATCAACGCCAGCGGGTACAGCCGACAGTCCAACGGACGAACCTCGTAGATTCCACACCGACCCGACTCCGCATCGAAGGCCGGGCAGAGATAGCCGTCACCGACCGGGTTCTTGACCAGGCCGACCTGTGAGCCGGATGTGTCGGGAAAGAACGATTCGGGCATTCCTTGCGCCGTCGCCGCGCCGATTTCCTGGCCGGTAAAATAGGGACGAAGAAAGCTGTCGACTTCGGGAAACCGACAACAGACATCGCACTGCGCGCATGCTGATCCTGGAACCAGTTGGGGCAGCACGTTCAGCATCTGTGAGGAATCCGCTGTGGCGAGGTCCATCGCGCCCAATCATACGATGCCTGTCGAACGGTGGCAAGGAAGGTTCGTTTCCGATCATGTCATGATCTGGTCTCAATACTCCCTGTCGTGACGCATCGGAGAATCTTCCGGCCTCTTGTCGGGCCATGAGCTGCGTGTTAGCATCTGGGCTCTTATTTTCCGATACGGCGATTCCCCCACTCGGGGCAACAACAAAGGATTCGTTCAGTGGCTCAGACTGAGCCTCTCTGTCCATCACTCTCGACCGAAGCGGCACTCGACCGCTGCATGGCCGTGCGCGCACGACTCCAAAACGCCAATGTGTTCGGCCCACCGGCATCATGGCGAATCAGCCCCTGCCCGCTGTATCTGTCATCTGATCAGTGGGCGTTCTTCACCGCATTGGGGCCACATCTGCTGTCGTTCTACCGAGGGCTGAATCGTCTGTATCACGACAGCGTCAAAGGAACGCAACCGGCCTGGGTCGCAGGCTATCTCGATCAAGGGAAGCCTCCCGCATTAGTGCATTACAGTCGAATGAAACGGTTTCGCGATGCCCTGCCGGCCGTGATCAGACCCGATGTCATCCCTACTCAAGACGGCATGGTCATCACCGAGCTGGATTCGGTTCCCGGCGGCATGGGGCTGACCGCTTGTCTGTCGCACATCTATCACGATCTCGATCACGGTCGCTCACAGCTCGCCGGGGGACGAAACGGAATGGTTCGAGGCTTCGCCGACATGCTGCGATCCGCACGAACACCGCAGGCCGGAGGCATTGCCATTCTGGTCTCGGAAGAATCCAAGGACTATCGGCCGGAAATGTCCTGGTTGGCCGCGCAGCTCCGCGAGGAAGGCCTACCCGCCTGGTGTGTGGAACCACGCGAGATCCGGTTTACGGAGGACGGGCTTCGCCTCCACCTCGACGGCCTCGATCAACCCATCGGCGTCATCTATCGATTTTATGAGCTGTTTGACTTATTGAACATTCCAAAAGCCGAGCTCGTTCAGTACGCCGCCAAGAAAGGCTGGGTCTCCGTTACCCCTCCCTACAAGCCGGCGCTGGAAGAGAAATCGGCCTTTGCGCTGCTGCACCATCCGATGCTCCGTCTCTTCTGGGAAAAAGAGCTCGGCGCGGACAGCATGCTTCATTTGAGCGCGATCATGCCGAAAACCTGGCTGCTCGACCCAGCCCCGCTTCCTCCCGTGGCGACCATTCCCGGCCTCTACGTGGGCGGCCGTCCGCTTGCAGACTGGGCCGCGCTCGAGTCCGCAACGCAGAAGGAACGCCATTTCGTCATTAAGCCTTCCGGATTTTCCGAGCTCGCCTGGGGGAGTCGCGGCGTGACGATCGGGCATGACATGCCTCAAGCCGAATGGGTTGACTCGCTTCGGAACGCCCTTGCCTCCTTCCCGACCACTCCGTACCTCTTGCAGGAGTTTCATAAAGGACGGCTGTTCGAGATGGATTTTATGGACGAGGATCAGCAGCGCATGGTACGGATGTCCGGACGGGCACGGCTTTCACCTTATTACTTTGTTGCTGAGGGACGCGTTGAACTCGCGGGAATTCTGGCCACCGTCTGCCCGGCCGACAAAAAAATTCTGCATGGCATGAAGGACGCGATTATGGTTCCTTGCGCCCTCCGAGACGAGGCTGATGCGCAGATCTCCGCTCAACCGTAAAATGGGCGTTCCACTTTCTTCTTTTTCCTGGTAGCCTTATACCATTGTGGCTCTGACTCTTTTTCATGTCGACTGGTGCCCCGACTGTCGCGTCGTCCGCCAAAAACTGGCCGACCTCGGACTGCACTACGAATCGGTGATCGTCCCCGACAGTCGAAGCATGCGGACGCAAGTGCACGACGTCTCCGGCCAGTATTATGTGCCGGTCCTCAAGGACGGCGATCTTGTGCTCACGGAAACCGAAGATATTCTTGCGTATTTGGACAAGCGATCCAGCGCCGCTGGGCCTGAAGCCGGAGCAGCCGCCGAGTTTCAGTCGCAAGCCCGTACCACGCCTGAGACGTTAGACAAAGACGACGACCATCCGTCTTGCCGGATCAACTGATCAACGAAGGACGATTCTTATGGAAGACTGGAGACAAGTCCTGGCGAAAAGCATCGTGAAGCCCAAAGACTTGGCCGACCGGTTCGGCCTCGATGAAAAAGAGGTCGAAGCGATCGTCGGCCCGTACCCCATGCGGATCACCCCGACCGTACTCGAGACCATCAAATCAAAAGATGACGCGATCTGGAAGCAGGTGGTCCCCGACGTAACAGAGTTGGACGATATCGCGGCCGACGATGATCCGCTTGAAGAAGATCTCATGAGTCCTGTCCCGCACCTGGTCCATCGGTACCCCGATCGGGTCCTGCTCATGGTGACGAATCAATGTCCGATCTATTGTCGCTTTTGTACGCGCAAGCGGCTAGTCGGCAAACCGGGCTTCCTGAAGAAAGGTGAGTTGGATCGTGCCATTCAATATCTCCGCGACCATACGGAGGTGCGCGATGTCATCCTCTCGGGAGGCGACCCGCTATTGCTGCCCGACCATCTGCTCGAACGGATATTGAAGGCGCTTCGATCGATTCCTCACTTGGAGCTCATTCGGATCGGTTCACGGGTCCCCGGATCGTTGCCGCAACGCATCACGCCAAAACTTTGCGAGATCGTAAAACAGTACCATCCGATCTACATGAACCTGCATTTCAATCATCCGGACGAACTGACGCCGGAAGTCAAAGCGGCCTGCGGCATGCTTGCGGATGCCGGCATTCCCTTAGGCGCGCAAACCGTCCTGCTCAAAGGGGTGAACGACGATCCCGAGATCATGAAGCGTCTCGTCC
>CABVRR010000080.1 GCA_902500705.1 uncultured Nitrospira sp. | reverse complement strand
AATAACCGTACCACTTTTTGTCGATACAGACGGTCGGCTGCTTGATGTACCCATCCGGGTGGGACTGTTTGTACGAGGAACACCCTGCAAGGGCAACAAGCCCGGCCATCAGTATGACACCTTTACCTAGTCGCATGAGACCTCCTGTGTGTGCGCCTCGATGAAGAGATCCGAGGCTTTGGGTTCAGGGCTTCAACATAACTCAACTTATTGACGCCCCCTAAGTAAATCACGAATTTCCATCAAGAGCTTCTCTTCATTCGAGGCTACCGGTGGAGCAGGCGGCGGTGGCGGCGGAGCTTCGTTTTTAAATCGATTGACCTGCTTGACGAGCATGAAGATGACGAACGCGATGATGAGGAAGTCGAACACGCTTTGGAGAAAGACGCCGTAGTTCAGCGTCGGCGCGCCTGCTGCTTTTGCGGCTGCCAGCGACGCGGGGGATGTGTTCGAGAGATCGATGAACAGGCTGGAAAAATCCACCTTGCCCATCAACAATCCAAGGGGAGGCATCAGCACATCACTGACGAGTGATGACACGATCTTGCCGAATGCGCCTCCTATGATCACTCCGATCGCCATATCGAGGACGTTCCCCTTCATGGCGAACTCTTTAAATTCTTTGAACATGGCACTCCTCCTTATCGGACAGGGACTCGATGCGACATCGCCAACCGCATTGGATTATCGTTTACGGGTGGTATCAAACGCATAGCCCAGCGTGAGCAAATATAAGTTATCGGTGTCGCCTGTGCCGGCGGGGGGACGATTATTATAACGAGTGGTCACCTGGAATCCGCTCGCCAAGCCGGCCAAAATTTTCATGCGGACGCCGTTGTCCATCGTAAAGAAGAAATCCGACGCGTTCTGAACCGAGGGGAATATTTCGTTGTAATGGTACAGCGTCACACGCCCATCAAGTATGGGCCAATCCCATTTCATGGCCACACGCGCCCGGAAACTCCCTTTGTCGCCGACGATGCTATTGTCACGATAGTCTTCATTGAAATAGGCCGGACCGGCTTCGGCGTAAAACGTCATGTCCTTAAATATTCCGGTGAGATCTCCGCGATCAAGGAATTGGTATCCTGGTCCGCTAGAGATCGCCGTTCTCAGTTTCAAGTTTTGAAAATAATCGTTTTCGACATAGGCCGAGGCAAACCAGAACAGCCGCTTTGTGATGAAGAAGTCCAATTTGATGGTCCCTCGGGCGTTTCTGGTGATCAAGCTACCATGGTTGTCACCATAGACATACCGCCCCAGCAAGGTCAGTCGGAGCTGCTCGCTCCTCGCCACAAAATCTCCCAAGATGCTGACGTTCCGAAGATGGCTGTTTCCGGTCGCTTGAGAATACCCGGCATTCAGACTTCCGCTGTAGATGACCGGCGGCTGCACGACCGGATTCACATGGGTCACCGCATCCAGCGGGATCGTCATGGTGCCGTCGGTCGGTCCCGCTTTCACCTTCATCGTTCCAGGTTCACTTTCTTCCGCCGTGCCGACGAGCACTGTGCCTTCTTTTAGATGAAACGGGATCGGATGGGAGACCGCCATCTTGCTCACCTCGGCCCACTTGACCTTGATGAGATCATCCGCCAATAAACTTTTAATATGAAGGACTCCGCCCGCCATCTCTATGACTTCCCCATGAATGATACTGCCGTCCTTGAGCGTGACGACATCCAACGCCAACGGCGCAATAGATGCCGGGACATCCTCCGCAAACGTGGGGGTGAGCATCGCAAGAAGCAATACGATGGACATGAACACGATGGACCGTTTCATCCGACCTCCTTTATGTGACTAGGCGCACCACGTAGAGCACTCTGCCTTAGGGATATACCGTCTTTATGACCCTCTCGCAACACAATAGTTGCCGAAGCATGAACGAAGGAACAGAGCGTACTTATCACTCTCTTTTTCCGAACAGATCGCGATCCGTCCGGCTGCCGCGTAGCGGCATCATCGCGAGCACCACGACAGACTACAATCCATCCGCCGCATAGAGGCTGATCCTGCAGCATACGTATTGTCTCGCGGTTACCCTCAGAGAAAAGGAAATTTAGTGAGAACGGCTTCCCTGCCGATACCAGTTCTTTTCCAGATCTACATAGTGCCGCGCGGCTTCGGATCGTCTGGATATCTTCAGGCGCTTATACAGTTTTTGTAACCGAGCAGCCACGACACTAGGCTCGATATCCAACTCGTGGGCAATTTCTTTGTTGGTCTTCCCGGATACCACGCGCGAGAGCAATTGAAGGTCGTCTTTCGAGTAGCTCTCTTTCACGCTCTTTGATGCAGGCCAACTGCCGTCTCGCACCCATGCCATCACATGCTGGGTTAACTGCTGATCCATGATCGCGTGCCCTGTCGAAACGATTTCGATGCTCTTCGCGACTGCGTCGGCTGAGGCCGTCTTCAAAATATAGCCTTGTGCTCCGGCAAGAATGGCCGAATGCAATAGATGTTTATCGTCTTGTCCCGTGAAAAAGAGAACCCCGATGTGAGGGTGCGACGCCCTGATGGTTCGGCACAGATCAATCCCACTTTCTTGCCCGACTCGAATCTCCAAAACCACCACGTCGGGACGGTGGGTGTGCAGTGCGGCCATCGCTTCGGCGCTGGTACCTGCGACACCGACGATCTCGATGCGGCTGTTCTTAGAGAGAAACGTTCTCAGCCCATGGAGCGTCAGAACGGAATCGTCTATCAGCAGCACATGAATCGGTTTTCTCATGCCGGTCGATGTATTCATCACAGTTGTTGTTCCGTGCTCATTCTCGAACGGCGACTCCGTACGGTTCACACAAACTCGGTTGATTTTGGCGACCGAGTATCCTTCCGCGTTCTCAGAACACATGGACGATTTCTCCCTTTCGCATCACCCCATTCGGATCTCTCTGGCACCGACAGGCCTCAACCCCTTT
This sequence comes from uncultured Nitrospira sp., assembly GCA_902500705.1. GTDB lineage: Bacteria > Nitrospirota > Nitrospiria > Nitrospirales > Nitrospiraceae > Nitrospira_D. The sequence continues at coordinate 12,479 of CABVRR010000080.1, read as the reverse complement.
TTCTCTTTGTGCATGCCCAGCGTGGCTCCCAAGAATCGCCTGTCGTGCGGTCGACCTGGAGACACACCCTTCTCCGTCTGTCGAGCGGCCAAGTTTCTCAGAATTCTCACGTTCACCATTGCGCCGCAATTGATGCAGCGCAGGGCTCCACGTTGCGCGACCTGTTCTTCAAGTTCTTCCTCGACGGACAACTCTACGATCATTAATCCGTCGCACCGCTTACATCGCATCATGTCGTCTCCTCCGAATACATGTTCCGATATGGCTGACGGTTACTCCTGTCGAGTTGATTTACCTTTATATCGATGCCCTTCCTGTGTGCGGAGCGCCGCATGGACCGATCGAGGGCGCGCCGGCATGGGTCGCCGGATGGGAACGACCTTTGCGACCGGTTCACGCTCGGACGAGTTCAACACTCTGCATAGGTCGACAAAAAAGTCGACGAACGCACCGATCAGCGCCTCTCGACAGGTCGACGCTTGAGCCCCCTCTATCCGCTGCCACGTGCCGTTGATTTTTTGCAGGACGACCAACCGTTGCGTCCTTCTTTCCACATGGGGCTCCGTGGTGAGCAGAAAGTCTTCTCCGTTGTCTCCTTCGACGAGCAATCCTTGAGTCATCATGTAGACATCCTCTCCTCAGCGATCTACCGGCACTCGTTTCTGAAAACCCCCTCTCAGCCAAATCGGGGTTTTCATCACGCTGGCCACTCCCATATCAATCCTCGTGCCATTTCTTAGGCTGTGGAAGTCATGCATATATTCATCGAGTTGCAATGGTTTAGCCCAGTACGACGATCGCGTACTGCCTCACATTGAAACAGTTCTTTGTCTCATGAGACAGGCGACTCCTGATCATGAGACGACCGCTCAGTATTGAGGTGTTGGCACGTCAGTGATGTGGAGAACGTGTGAGAGAGCCGATCGAAACGGCTCACACGCTTCGCTTTAGAAGAAAGACAACGGCAGACTCCCGAATGTTCAGCGGGACTGAATATTGAGCTCGACGAGGCGGCGGTAGAACGTCGCCCGACTGACTCCTAGTCGCCTGGCGGCTTCAGTCCGATTGCCTTTGGCATCGGACAGCGCCGCGAGCAGTCTGGATTTCTCATCTCCACCCGCCAACGGAACCCAAACCGGGGAGCGCGACGGAGCGGACGCATCCGTGATTTCAGGGGGAAGATCATCCGGGATGATGTCCTTCCCCTTACAGCTGATCACGGCAAACTCAATCGCACTTTTCAACTCTCGAACATTGCCTGGCCACACATAACTCATCAGGAGGTGGAGTGTGCTCGAGCTGAGACGATCGATGGATTTTCCGGTGGCGGTACTGATCTGTCCGAGGAATGATTGGGCAAGAAGGGGAATGTCCTCACGGCGTTCCCGCAGCGGAGGCAACGAGATTCGAGCAATCCGTATTCGATAAAGGAGATCCGCTCGAAACGTCCCACGAACGACGTCCTCGCTCAAATTATGGTGGGTCGCCGCCACCACGCGAACGTTCACCTTTCGTGGCTTGGCTTCTCCGAGGCGGGTAATCTCCTTTTCCTGCAAGACGCGTAAAAGAGCCGTTTGGACGTGCTGCGGGATGTCTCCGATTTCATCAAGGAACAAGGTCCCGCCGTCTGCGGCCTCGAATAATCCCTGTTGATCGCTCACGGCTCCCGTAAAGGCTCCGCGCTTATGGCCGAAGAGCTGACTCGTCAGAATGGAGTCGGTCAACCCCGCACAATTGGCGGCGATGAACGGCTTGCGCTGCCTCTCGCTCGAACAGTGAATGGCGCGGGCGATCAATTCCTTCCCGGTGCCCGTCTCTCCTTCGATCAGCACGGTCGTATCGACGCGCGCGACATCGCGGACCAGTTGATACGTGCGGAGCATGACGGAACTCTTGCCGACGAGATCATGAAACGATGTCTGCTCGTTGAGGGCTTGGCGAAGAGCATGCAGCTCGGTGCGATCGTGCAACACCAGAATCCGCCGACTTGGAGAGTCAGGATCTCGGTGGATTTCGAGTTCAATCCAAATCGGCCTGGGCTGTTCAATGTGAACCACGCGGGTCCTCTCACCATCAAGTGACTTTCGGATCATCTCGTGAATCATCGCGCGATCGTCTTCCCGCACATGAAGCACGGACTCCCAGGTGAGGCCGATCACGTGACTCGCCTCGATCCCTAATAGTTCGAGGCCACGATGGCTGGCGAACGTGATGATCCCCTGTTCGTTCAGAACCAGTGCGGCAAGATGGAGGTGCTGAAGCAGCGCGAGGAGGTCGTCCTTTGTCTGCTCACTAGCTTCAAGCTGTGTCAACAGGTGCGTCTCGACCTGGCGGTGAGACTTCACGGCGACTTCTTCGGCAAGCACCCGTTCTCTGGCCCGCTGGACGATGGTGTGCATCTGCTCAAAACCGGATCCCATACGCTCGATGAACAGCAATTGCCTGGAGCCGATCGACAGCGTGCCGGCCTCCAGCGTCATCGTGCCCCCCTGCCCATCCGACTCGGTCCACGGACCTGACTTCTCGACGATGCTGAGTTCGCTTGATCCCATATGAAGCCAAGCCGCAACATACTCCTGCAAAAACGGAGAGCATCGGCTCAGGTCGACGGTCGTGGCGTCTGCTGTGTCGGCAAACTGATGCCACCAGGCAGGTGGGATCCCGTGAAGCCGAAACGTTCCCGTGGCCGCCTCACGCTCAAGCACCACGATATCGAGATGCAATACGATGTCCTGAAAGAGAGAGACGTCAGACTGCGATGGATTCCGTTTCTTCTCCTTCATGAAGGAACACCGGACGGTGGAGAAGCCTTCAACATCTGAGTTGCCAGAAGCGTGAACAGCTCGTCCACACCCTGCCCCAGCTTGGCGCTACCGAACAGAACAGTCCAGCCTCGCTCTCGCAACTGATTGATCGATCGGTCATCGATTTCCCACTCGGCGCGGACATCCGCTTTGTTGATGATCGCAATGAACGGCACGGGCCCCAATGTTCGTGCTGCCGTCTGCTGGAGGGCAAGCGCTCCGTCCAGTGTGGATTGTCTGGTGCCGTCCATGACGATGATGTACCCCGAAGAACCGCGAAGATAGGATTCCCGCAGGCGCTGAAACTCGTCTTCGCCGTAGAGATCCCACAACATGAGCGTCACGTCGTGGTCATCGACCACGAGACTCTTTCGCTCGACGGTCACACCGATTGTCGTCCGGTATTGATCGGAAAACACATTGGTCACGAACCGTCGCACAAGACTGGTCTTCCCTACCGCAAATCCGCCCAGCATGCAGATCTTTTTCTGAATCATGGGCGAGCCGTCTCGTTCTCCGCGCCTGCTGTCGTGAGGAACGCCCGCAACGTCACTATCCGTCGGCTGCCGACCTCTGTCTGTGATCCGTTCGATGCGGCTGAGCGCACGATATCCGTGATGACCGTGGTGTGCTCGCCGATATGGTGCTGTCCAATGGACGCAAGGACCGTTTCAGCTCGTTCCTTTCGCAACTGCGCATTGCGTGCAGCCGGACCGGTCGAATCAGTCGACCCGAGGACCTCGAGCACCACACGTTGGCCCGTGTGAGCCGCCGCCTCGTCCAGGCTCCGTAACGCAACCCCGACGATACCTAACACACGCTGTTCTGATGGCCCCACCGTCGACACGCCGGGACCAAAACGGACCACGGTTTGATTGATCCGGTCAAGAAGCTCCGCAACAGAGTGAGTCAGGAGTTTTTCGTCGCGGTAGCGAGAGACTCCGGGAATCAAGGCTGCAAAACGCCTGGTTTCTCCCACCCAGGTCTCCGACGCAGACCCGGTTGCGACAAGCGTGTCTCCTTCCATGGTTAGCTTGACGGTATCTGGAGGGTGCAACATCGTCTCAGCCCTGACGAGAACCAGTTCAGGGTTCAAGGCATAATAGGGCGACCACACGGCCTTGACGACCGTCGGATCGAACCCTGCTTCGGCCACCAGTTCCGATGGATCTTTAGCCAAAGGATCCCGCAACCCCTCAAGGTAATACGCGCCCCATGTCGATTTCGCTGCAGTCACGACGAGGCCCGGCGTCGCCTTGAGCTCAGTAAGGAGCATGGACCATCGTGTCTGGTTCTGATAAGTCGTCCATCCCAGCCAGATCGCCCCTAAAAGAAGCAGGCCGACGAGAATCCAGGCCTTGAGGGGGTCCGGTCTCGGGGTTTCATAGTGTGCTTGCAAGCAAGTTTCGAGTTGGGTCTGTGTCGTTTTGAACGGTGCCGCATCGCCCTTGAAACGAGCCAAGGTATCGGTGTGCTTCGCATGAATGTGATCCAAGACGTCTCGAAAATCTTCTCGGAGACTTGTCGGAGGAGTCCCTCGAATGACCGCGGCCAAGTAGGCCTGTGATCCCTGCTCGACCCACACGGTCCAGTCGCCGACTTGAAACTGATCGAGAGTCTGATCCTGTGAGGCACCGAAGGAATCTCGCGCATAATTCTGGATCGCCGTCAGCATCCCGGACAGCACGTGCTCATCCTGCACGACGGCCGCGTCGGTCGCGACGTGATGCAAAAGGAGGCCGGTCTCCCGATGGATGAGAAACACCTGCTCCACACGATAGCGCAACGTATGGAGCAGCACGACTTCGGCAAAAGAGCGTCCCGTCCGCCAAGCGTCCACGCGCCAGCGAAGACTCCGGACGGAGAGGCTCTCGTCCAACGAGCGATTGAACGACTGCGTCATGCTCTGCAAGGCTCGGGCGATGGCCTGTCGGATGGCCGGTCCCATGATCGGAGCGATGGCATCGACGATCGTCCGAGGCGACTTTCGCACGGCCGTGACAAATCCGCTCTCGACGTACGGTGCCAGAACCGTCGACAACGGTTCGTCGTGGTCGCCTCGAACGGCAAAGGCTTCAGGCAGCACGCGACCGACATCGCGTGCTTGAACCACCTGCCCGTCGAGCCGATCGCGGAGTTCGTCAAGCTGCGTCTGCTCGGGAGCCAGCAGCAATGTGCGCAGTTCAGTCCAGTCTTCTACGACAGATGAGGATCGATCGGAAGAGGATGGGTCGGATTGAGGGTTGTCAGGTCTTCTCGACATGGAGCCAGTCGAACCGTGATTCAGGCAAGAGTGCGCATGGAGGCTGACGCGTAGCGTTGTCGTATGCCATGAGGTCGGGCACTCTCTTGAGTGACGTCAGATCCCAATCCATGGGCTCATATGCGGCCTGGCTGTCGGTCACTATCAGACAGCCGATCCGACGCGTCTTTCAAAATCTTGGCGAGAGTCGCTCGATCTGTCTTCTCTGCACGAAGGTCGTGCACCGCCTGATGCAGGGCCGATGTGGTTTCCGTGTGTCGGGCCTTGACCTCTGTCGCCAGTTCAGTCGTGCGTTCGGTCAACTGCTGCATCACACGTGCGTGAGTCTGGGTCGCCTGTTCTTCAAGTTGACCGGCCTTCTGTTCAAGCACGGCGGCAAGATGGGTGAGTTGTTGCGTCAGCATTGCGACGGACTCTGTTCGCACGTCCTGTTCCTTGGTCAATCGACTCGTCAGCCCCTCGACCTCTTTTTTGATGTACAGTTCCAGGCCCTCGAATCGACGTTTCAGATCGGTCCGAAGGTCAGAGGCTTCGCGGATCAGGTGTTGCTCAAGCTGGGCAAACCGACGCTCGTGTTCGCGGGACTGTGCTCCGAAGAGAATGTCGCGAATCTTGTCGAGGTTTCCGCTTGCCACGCGATCATCGGGATGCTGAGTGTCATCGCTCACGTCCCGATCCAAGGAAGGCGCTTTCATGCCTAGTTCCTGTTCTGTTGAATTGGAGTCTACGGCGGCTAAGCCGTGGCTATCTTAACAGATGTGAATAAGACGAACCAAGAGACGACCTACCGCCGATCGGGAGCTCCGCGATCTCGATGGTCACTTGACAGCTCCTCGGTCCCAAACGAGAGGCACTGTCAGTGACAACCACCCATCTTTATATGGACTCCGCTCACGCGCCGGACAGCATCTCGTGTGTGCGCATGAGCACTATCCAGGACAACCCGGTTAACGGCCGAACAATCCTTTCAGCAACTCTTGCCCTTGCTGTTTGAGGTCTTCTGGTTTCGCAGTGCCCTTGAGCAAGCCTTCCACCGCTTCTTCCACCTTCTTCTTGACCTGCTCCTGCACCTTGCCGGTCAGACTCTTCAAGTCGACTCCGTATGATGGTGTTTGGACAGTTCCTGTGATGGCAAGCGGAAGACTCAATCGACCGTCCTTCATCGCAAGTTTGGCGATCGGCGACGCGGCGATAATCTTCTGACTGACCTCTTGCGAGAGGTTGAGGTGCACGATCACATTCAGCTTCTGATCGAGTCCGATCGTGCCGCCGCCGGTCGCTCGAAAGTCATGGCTGTCCATCAAGAAATTCTCTACGCTGAGCACCTCTTGCTTGAGCGCGAGATCCGTCTCAATGGTTGAAAATGCCGTAGCCTTGGCATCATCGAGCGAAATACCGGCAACGTTGAGGGCTGAGGCGACTTCCTGGAGAATATTCACCCCTTCGATCTTTCCGTCCTTGACGCCCAGATGCCCAATGGCTTGCAGAGCCTTGTTCAAGTCCGGTGCCGTGAATCCACGTCCTTGGAGAGACAGCTCTGCCTCGGCCGTCCCGCTGACGGATATCGGCGTCTCAGCTACAGCCTGAAGCGCCGCCCCGAGTTGCAGCCCTTGAACCGTCATGCCACCCCTGAACGGTGGAGCCTCCGACCCTGTGACCAATTTGCCCTGTCCCTTCACCTGCCCATCGAACAGTTGGAACGAGAGGCTGTTCAGTTTGGCCTCCTGCCCCTTCACCTCCGCCACGATCTGGAGATTTTTGATCTCGACCGGCTTCTTCAGCGGAAGCGCGACCGGAAGATTCGCCGTATTGATCAGCGGTGCGCTGATCGTGATCGTCGCGTCATGTCCGGCGACCTTCCCAGTCACGGTCATATCCGTCTTTCCGAGACCCAACAGAACATTGATCGCCTCGATGTCCATCGATTCCTTCAACGGGCCGAAGGTGCCGTCGAGTTTTACCGGTAGGTTGAACGGCTGCACGACCGACGCGACATGGACGCTCGGCGTCTGCCCCAACCGCACTGATTGCAACAGCACCTCAAATTTCTGCAAGACATATTCAGTCGGTTTGGCTGCAGATACATCACGATAGGTCAACGTCCCGTCGTCGACCGACACACGATCTACAGCCAGTAACGCCAAAATCTTGAGAGGACCTTCCGCCGAAGGAATGGGCGCCTTGGAGGGCACTTCCGGCACCGGCACGCCTTTGCGACCGATCGTCGAGACATTGAGGACTCCGTTCTTGTTCTTAATGACCGTGATCACCGGACCATGCAATGTGATTTCTTCTACCTCAACCTTCCCGCTCAGCAACGGAGACAGTTTCACGCCCACATCCACCGATGAAAGAGACGCAAATGGTTCGGACCCGAACGCCGGATCGTCGAGCACCGAAAGCCCCGCAACGCGCGCACCGATCCTAGGCCAGACGGTCAATCGGATGTCTTGGAGTTGGACTTTGCGATTCAGCGCCTCTTCGATGAGCGGCTTGTACTGATCTTGATATTTTGTCAGGTCGACCAGAAACGGTAACGCGAGCACAAGCCCGACGATCAAGACGAAAAGCACGAGCAGGACCATCAGAATTTTCATCTCAAACGCCTCCTTGTGGAAATTCAGTATATGAATTGGTCTCTTGTCAGTCAATGATGAGGACTGCGAACAATCTACGTAGTATCCTCTTACACGATTACGAGGTGATCAGCCATAGATGAATCAATTTGATCGGCAGAAATATCTTCGGAAGAAACCACCTCGAAGACAAGACCTCATCCGCCGATCATCTCCCGACAACTCCGGCTGTCTCTCTCGCTTTGCGTTGTGATAGGTTTGAGACACGATGTCACAACCCATGCAGAGCGGATGGCTCGATCGTCCGGTGGACGAAACCCGAGACCATATCCTGGGATCCGTTGATGCGGGCATTACCCTGCTGGAATACGGCAGCTACGCCTGCTCCTATTGCCGTGCTGCCAACGAAAGCATTGCCGCCGTTCGCGATCGATTCGGCGACCGCATGCGCTATGTCTTTCGTCAGCGCCCGATTCCGAACAATGACCTCGCGCGGCGCGCGGCTGAACTGGCGGAACGAACCGACGGCGATCAATTCTGGGAAACACACGTCGCGCTCATGACAAGGTCCGAGACCTTGACCGAAGACGATCTTCGTGCGGTCGCCACGGATCTGCATGTCTGCCAAGAAGATATCGAGACGAGTGAAGAGACCCGACGTGCGAAAGAACGAGTCGCCGCCGATGAGGCGAGCGCCCACGCGAGCGGCGCGCTGGGGACTCCCACCTTTTTCATCAACAATCGCCGCTACGACGGCCCATGGGACGAGAGCTCGTTGTCGGACGCGATGGCAGGCACCTTGGAGCATCGCATTCGCTCGGCAGCCCTGGACTTCGCCAGTTGGGGGCCCTCAGCCGGTGTGCTCCTTCTCCTCACGACTCTCCTGGCGCTTCTGTTGGCCAATTCGCCGCTCGGGTCGGCGTTTGAGGCATTTTGGCATCAAGACTTCGGATTCGTGCTTGGCGACACCGGCTTTCAGATGTCTCTCCGCCATTGGGTCAATGATGGATTGCTGACCTTGTTTTTCCTCGTAGTCGGCCTCGAAATCAAACGTGAGTTCACGGTCGGCCACCTCGCAAGCCGACGCTCAGCTGCTTTGCCGATCGCGGCGGCGATCGGCGGCATGGTCGCGCCCGCCCTGGTGTACTGGCTTATTATTCCTGACGGTCCATGGACCCATGGGTGGGGTGTGCCGATGGCTACGGATACCGCCTTTGCCATCGCTATCATTGCGATGATGGGCACTCGCGTGCCGGTCGAATTGCGCGTATTTCTGACGGCTGCTGCGATTGTGGACGACATCGGCAGCATCCTTGTGGTGGCGGCATTTTATTCAAGCACCCTTCACCTGAGTTACCTTGCCGGCGGACTGCTGATTGTGGGAGCGCTGGCGTTTCTGAATCAATCCAAAGTGTATCGAGCCCTGCCGTATATCGTGCTGGGGATTCTCTTGTGGGCCTGCGTGCATGCCGGTGGGCTGCATGCGACGTTGGCCGGTGTCTTGCTGGCGTTCTTCATTCCGACCCGCCCTCCTCCGAACTTGACCGGGCTGGTGACACAGGCGAACGTGATTCTGGCCACCGAACGACATCGTGGCGGCCACGTGCTGCAGCACGGCCCTTCCTTGCCCGCCCTGCGCGCACTCGACGATATTCATGATCGATTGGAGTCCCCGGCTGATCGTGTCCTGCGCCGTGTCGGAGCGCGATCGACCTACCTGGTGTTGCCGATCTTTGCGCTGGCCAACGCCGGCGTCGCCATCACCGCCGAGGCCTGGGACGGACACAGCGCCCTGCTCTGCGCCATCATGGCCGGATTGATTCTCGGCAAGCCGATCGGATTGATCTCGGCATCCGCCCTTGCAGTGTGGTCCCGTCTTGCTGAAAAGCCGGACACCTATTCCTGGGGGCAGTTGGGAGGGGCCGGCGCATTGGCCGGTATCGGGTTTACCATGTCGCTGTTCATCGCCGGGCAAGCCTTTCCGGTGGAAGCTGATTTTGCCGCGGCGAAGTTGGCGGTACTCTCCGCCTCGGTGGTGGCCGCGTTCCTCGGATTTGGGATTCTGTGGTGGGCTTCTACGCAAGATGGAAAATCGGACATCCGCTAGGAGCGCGTTGACTTTTGAGCGCCTGGTGCTTAGGGTTTATCTTGTCGGCCATTGATCGAACAAGGGAGGTCGTGACATGCAGATTCAGGTCAATACGGACAATAACATCCAAGGGCGTGAAACCATTGTCTCGTTGGTAGAGACAAGCGTTGAGGGTGCGGTCGGTCGATTTCGCGATCGGATTACTCGGGTCGAGGCTCACCTCAGCGACACGAACAGCCACAAAACGAAGGGTGACGATATCCGATGCGTGCTCGAAGCCAGACTCGCCGGTCACCAGCCCATCGCCGTAAGCCATCAGGCGCCGACGGTTGATCTGGCCGTAAGCGAAGCCGCAGGCAAACTCGAACGGTCGATTGAAAGCACGCTGGGCCGCCTCAAAGATCGATAGCGATCAGCCGCCCGTATTGCACTTCGGATTTGAATTCACGCTCATCAGTCTGCGTAAAGACTCCCGACCCTAGTATTCTCCCTCCTAGCCGATGATTGACAATCCACGATCTGACTTTTATCGTGATCCAAGCTAGCCAGGATCTCAGGCTTCGAGTCAGACAATGAACGACAGTTCCCCTCTTTCCATTGCCAAACAGAGCCGTCAGATCTTGGAGCGCATCGCCCTTCAGATGGCCTCAAGTCTGGATCTACAACTTGTCCTCACGACGATCACGGAAGGTTTGGTTGAGGAGTTGGATGCAGCCTTCGCCCGTATCTGGCTTCTCGGTCCAGGCGATCTGTGTCCGGACTGCTATAAAGCTGCGGATTGCGCCAACCGCACCCAATGCCTCCACTTGGCGGCAAGCGCAGGCCTGTACTGCAACTTAAACGGTGAATATCGTCGCATTCCCCTCGGCGCCGTCAAGATCGGAGAGATCGCCCAAGGCTATGGTGCGCTGTATACGAATGACGTACTCGAGGATGCCCGACTTCCCAACAAACAATGGATGAAGGACAACGACCTCCGCTGCTTCGCCGGGTATCCGCTCACCTTTCGCGGCGACCTGCTCGGTGTCATCGCCATGTTCGGACACCGACCACTCACTGATGAGGAATTTGACAGGCTGAGCCTCTTTGCCAACAGCGCCGCCATCGCGATTAGGAACGCGCAACTCTTTGCCGAGGTTGAACAGCTCAAGAATCGCCTCCACGCCGAAAATCTCTACCTGCGTGAAGAAATACAGCTCGAGCACGATTTTGAAGATATCATCGGCAACAGCTCGCCCATCAAATCAGTGCTCCGAACGGTTGAGCAGGTCGCATCCACGGATTCCACCGTCTTAATCCTTGGTGAAACCGGAACAGGAAAGGAATTGATCGCACGGGCTATTCACAACCTGAGTCTTCGCAAGGCACGGCCGTTGATTCGTGTGAACTGTGGGGCGATCCCGACGAGCTTGATAGAGAGTGAACTCTTCGGCCATGAAAAGGGCTCCTTCACCGGCGCCACAGCCAGACGAATCGGACGCTTCGAGTTGGCAGACGGCGGAACGATTTTTCTAGATGAAGTCGGAGAGTTGCCGATGGACGCCCAAGTAAAGCTCCTTGGTGTCTTGCAGGAACGGGAGTTCGAGCGGGTCGGAAGCAACCGGATGTTGAAGACGAACGTGCGCGTCATCGCGGCCACCAATCGCGATCTATGGGCGGCAGTCAAAGCCGGTTCGTTCCGTTCAGACCTCCTCTATCGACTGAATGTGTTTCCGATTGAAGTACCACCGTTGAGAGCTCGGACATCGGATATTTCGCTCCTGATCCGCTTCTTTGCCGACAAATTTTCCACAAAGTTTGGGAAACGCTTTGACAATATTCCCCAACAAACCATCGATCTGTTGGTCGGATATGCCTGGCCCGGCAATGTGCGCGAATTAGAGAATATCATCGAGCGCGCTGCCATTCTCTCACCCGGACCGCTTCTCCAGATTGACGAGAGTCTCTTCCAATCGCGCGTACCCGCAGAATCCAAGGCATCGGGCACCTTGGAAGAGATGGAACGATCCCACGTCCTTCGTGTGTTGCAAGAAACAGACTGGATCATCGAAGGGAAACAGGGTGCCGCCACCAAATTAGACCTCCATCCGAACACACTTCGCTCTCGCATGCAAAAACTCGGTCTCAAGAAACCTCGGCTTACGAACAAGCCCTAGTCTCATTGACTTGTCACTCCGATATTTCGTGGCTCTACGAAATATCGTGGAAAGAAATTTCCTAGCTTACTTCTTCATTTTTCGAGCGTCTTCCGGAAACACCTTGGCAGTTCAACTGTTTCCCTCGTTTTACCGATCGTAGTCGGCGCTGGCACTGGACTTGCGCTACTCAGAAACAGCAGATGTACTCACGGAGATGGTACAGCAGGATTGATGACAAACACTGTGGGTCTGATAATTGTCGGGGTTGTAAAAGAGAGTTTTAACACCGTTTCATGAACTGCTGAAAACTAAGCCAAGGAGGTATCGCGATGAGACACAAACGAAAAGCGGGATGTATGCTTGCCATGGTTCCTTTTTTAATGGCCACGGTGAGTCTCGCAGCAAGCGGAGCTGAAGGAGAACACGATCCTTCGGTGATGAAAAGAGAGCACGACGGCAGTGTCACTAAAAAAGAGTTCCTGAAACATCACGAGTGGATGTTTGACCAACAGGACAAAAACAAAAACGGTTCTCTTGAGGTCGAAGAAATGAAAGGGTTTCACAAAATGGTGAATAAAATGCATGAGCGCTTTGAACAACAATTTCCCC
>CABVRR010000079.1:2758-15416 GCA_902500705.1 uncultured Nitrospira sp. | reverse complement strand
AAAATGCGACTTCCTCACCATGTCACCAAATCAAGTAAACCTTAGAGAGAAGGAGTCTTTCTTATCCCAAAAGTCAGCTACGCTTCGGCAGGATCTGAATTGACCTTCGTGGAACCGGCAACTTTAGACGACTTGGCCGACTTCTTCATGGAGGCCGCAATCTTCAGTGTCTTCGTCGTTACGTCCATATTTTGGGCGCGGTGCAATAGTGCATGGTCCATGAGGACGAGTGCCATCATGGCTTCAGCGATCGGAGTGGCGCGGATGCCGACGCAGGGATCGTGGCGGCCGTTGGTTTCGACCATAACCGGATTGCCTTGCTTGTCGATAGATCTTCGCGGGATGCGAATACTGGATGTCGGCTTGATGCCGATGGTCACGACAATATTCTGCCCCGTCGAGATGCCTCCCAAAATGCCGCCGGCGTGATTGGTCACAAATCCTTCCGGCGTGAGCTCGTCTCCATGTTCAGAACCTCGCTGGCTGACCGAGGTAAACCCGGCTCCAATTTCGACGGCCTTGATCGCGTTGATGCTCATCATTGCCGCGGCTAAATCGGCATCTAATTTTCCGTAGACCGGTGCGCCCCATCCAACCGGCACCTGCTCAGCGACCGTTGTAATTCTGGCCCCGACCGAATCGCCGGCCTTGCGCAGTTCATCCATAAATTGTTCCAGCTTCGGAACGACATCCGGATCAGCAGAAAAAAACGGATTCTTCCCCACAGAGTCCCAACTTGTGAACGGCAACTCATGAGGCCCTAGCTGGCTCAGATAGCCGCGGATGACCACCCCATATTTTTCGTTGAGCCACTTCCGGGCAATAGCCGCAGCTGCGACACGCACCGCTGTCTCACGGGCTGAGGCTCGTCCCCCGCCTCGGTGATCGCGAATCCCGTACTTCTGCCAGTACGTATAGTCGGCATGCCCTGGACGGAAGGTATCGATCAGATTGCCATAGTCACGGCTGCGCTGATCTTCATTACGAATCAACAGCGCGATCGGTGTGCCGGTCGTCTGTCCTTCAAACACTCCGGAAAGAATTTCGACGGTATCCGATTCCTGCCGCTGAGTCACATGGCGAGAAGTGCCGGGCTTGCGTCGATCAAGATCCTTCTGAATGTCTTCCGTTGAAAGAGAAAGACCCGGTGGGCAACCATCGACGACACACCCAATTGCTGGCCCATGGCTCTCACCGAAGGAGGTGACCCTAAAGATTCGGCCGAAGGTATTGCCAGCCATGACGAGGAATACTCCCTACTCGACCACATCCAGCTTAATGCGCAGCTCCTTGAGTTGATCGGGACTCACCGCAGACGGGGCATCAGTCAAAGGACATTGCGCCTTCTGGGTTTTGGGAAACGCGATGATGTCACGGATCGAGTCCGCATTGCCCAGCAGCATGACCAGTCGATCCAATCCAAAGGCAATGCCACCGTGCGGCGGCGCGCCATACTCGAGGGCATCAAGGAGAAAGCCAAACTTACTCGCGGCTTCTTCTTTCCCGATCCCGAGCAGATCAAACACTTTGCTCTGGACATCGCTCCGATGGATACGAATACTCCCGCCGCCGATCTCGCTGCCGTTCAGCACCATGTCGTAGGCCTTCGCTCGCACTTTCAACGGCTCTGAATCCAGCAAGGCCACGTCTTCATCCATCGGCGCGGTGAACGGATGATGCATGGCCACGTACCGCTTCTGCTCTGCGTCGTAATCCAACATCGGAAAATCAACGACCCACAGAGGCTTCCAAGCGTTCTTGTCGATCAGGGTCAATTCTTCGCCCAACATGAGCCTGATGCGGCCCAGCACGTCGTGAACCACCGCCGGCTTATCGGCGCCGAATAAGACCAGATCCCCGGGCTTCGCCTCAGGCAACGCCGCTGCAAACGCGTTGGCGTCCAGAAATTTCGCGATGACGGATTCGAGCTGCCCTTCCGCCGTGAGCTTGAGCCAGGCCAGGCCCTTGGCACCGAAACTCTTCGCAGTCTCTCCCAACGCATCGATGCGTGTTCGCGACAGGGTGGCCCCACCCTTCACAATCAGCGCCTTCACGATCCCGCCCTTCGTCGCGGCGTCCTTGAAAACCTTGAACGCACTCGCGGCGCCGAACGCCGTCACATCGTGCAGCGGCATGTCGAACCGCAGATCCGGTTTATCGGAACCATATCGGCCTATGGCTTCGGCATAGGTCATACGAGGGAATGGCGTCGGCAATTGGACACCTCCCGCCTCGCGAAAGACCGTCACGATCATCCGTTCCATCAAGCTCATGACATGCTCGCGATCCACGAACGACATTTCGAGGTCGATTTGCGTGAACTCGGGTTGCCGATCGTAGCGGAGATCTTCATCGCGAAAGCAGCGTGCGATCTGATAGTACCGGTCGACTCCGCTGACCATGAGGATCTGCTTGAACAGTTGCGGTGATTGCGGCAACGCAAAAAACTGCCCGGCATTGACTCGACTCGGAACCAAGTAATCCCGTGCCCCTTCCGGCGTGCTTTTCGTCAGAATCGGGGTCTCAATCTCCAGAAATTCTTCCGCATTCAGGAAGCTTCTCGTCGCCTGCATGATGCCGTGGCGCAGACTCAAGAGCCGCTGCATTCGAGGACGGCGAAGATCTAGATACCGATACTTCAACCGGATCGATTCCGTCACATCGGCGTCGTCTTCGATCAAAAACGGCGGGGTCTTAGCTTCATTCAGAATTTCTACCTTGTCGACGAAGACCTCGATGTCTCCGGTCGAGAGATCAGGATTCTTCGATTCATCCGGCCGTGCCATCACCTGGCCTGTCACCGACACGACACACTCACTGCGGAGCGAGTGGGCCGCTTGATGTACGGTGAGATTTCGCTCCGCGTTGAAAACGACCTGTGTGAGCCCCGTCCGGTCACGCAGATCGATGAAGATAACCATGCCGTGATCACGCCGACGCTGAACCCAGCCGTTCAAGACAACGGTCTGACCGACCTGCTTCGCAGTCAACTCTCCACAGCGGTGCGTGCGGATATTCATACAGCCTTCACTTTCTTTCCAGACAACTTCTTGCCTCTCTCGGGCTTGGCCCATCCTTCTTTCCTGATCGGACGCTTCGGCTTTGGGATCGACTCCTCCCCTCGTTCAACCGAGGCCATCCGCTCATCGACCAGCTCGCGTAACGCATTGGCCTCCCGATCCGTCAAAAACCGAAACTCTCCCGGTTCCAGATTACCGAGGGAGAGCGGCCCCATTCGGATCCGCATGAGCTTGATGACCAGATGCCCCACCGTTTCCAACATACGCTTGACTTGATGCTTACGCCCTTCACGAATGGTAATTTCCAGCCAGGAGTTCGCCTCGACTTTTCGCACCTTCTTCACATGGGCCGGACTCGTCATCCCGTCTTCGAGCTTGACACCCCGTTCAAGTTTTTTAATTTCTTCGTCTGTCAACACCCCTTTGACCTTGATGAGATAGGTCTTGGGCACGTGGTATCGGGGGTGCAACAACGCTTGCGACAGGTCACCGTTGTTCGTCAAGAGCATCAACCCTTCGCTGTCGAAATCCAGCCGACCGACAGGAAACACACGAACCGACACCCCGCGCAAGAAATCCTTCACCGTCGGTCGTCCACCCGGATCATCCAGCGTAGACATCACGTTCTTCGGCTTGTGTAAGAGCAGGTACACGAACGGCTGCGCCGAGGTGAGGTGCTTGCCGTCGACCTTCACATGGTCTCGTCCGGGATCGACCTTCGTCCCGAGTTCCGTGACGACCTTGCCGTTCACCGACACTCGACCGGAAGCGATCAGCAGCTCGGCCTTGCGACGCGACGACAACCCCGTACTGGCGATAAGTTTCTGAAGGCGGACGTCCATCTACTCTCTCTTTCTCTCTCAAGCTGGAAACAGTCCTACCGGCTCTCACTGCGCGCATCCAACCTACGTCCGCGTACGCGCTGGGCGAGCCCAGAGACAGTGGGACTATTTCCAGGTCTCCTTACTCCCACTCAATCGTGGCCGGCGGCTTCGAGCTGATGTCGTACACCACTCGATTCACACCCTTGACCTCATTGATGATCCGGTTCGACATCCTGCCCAGCACATCGTTTGGAATCTTCGCCCAATCGGCAGTCATGCCGTCGACACTGGTGACGGCGCGGATCGCAATCACATGTTCATAGGTCCGCTGATCGCCCATCACGCCGACCGTACGAATCGGCAACAACACCGCAAACGCCTGCCAGATCTCCCGATAGAGCCCGGCATGTCGAATTTCCTGATCGACAATCGCTTCCGCCGCGCGCAGAATCGCCAGCCGTTCCGGAGTGACCGCGCCCAATACTCGAATCGCCAAGCCCGGCCCAGGAAACGGTTGCCGCCAGACAATCTCATCCGGCAATCCCAGCTCCGTTCCCAAGACCCGCACTTCATCCTTGAACAGCTCTCGCAGCGGCTCGATTAGTTTGAGCTTCATGCGTGCCGGTAACCCGCCGACATTGTGATGGGTCTTGATCGTGGCCGACGGCCCTTTAAAGCTGACGCTTTCGATCACGTCGGGATAGAGTGTCCCCTGGACAAGATACGTGCTGCCTTTCAGTTTCTTCGATGCCGCCTCGAACAATTTGATGAACTGTCGACCGATGATCTTTCGCTTGCGCTCAGGATCCGTCACGCCCTTCAGCCCGGCGAGAAACTGTTTGGTTCCATCAAGGATCCGGACGTTGAGATGCAGTTGCGACGCAAACGTCTTCCGTACCTGGTCTCGTTCGCCGGCCCGTAAGACACCGTTATCAACGAAAATACACGTCAGTTGATCGCCGATGGCACGGTGCGTCAATGCCGCCGCAACCGACGAATCCACGCCGCCGCTCAACGCGCAAATGACACGCTCCTTGCCGACCTGGGCCCGAATCTGTTCGACCGCCGTCTCCACATACGACCGCATGGTCCACGTTGCTGTGCAGCCACAAATTTCGTAGACGAAGTTGCGGAGGATCTTCGTGCCTTCCGGTGTGTGAGCCACTTCGGGATGAAACTGCAGACAGTACATCTTCCGCTCGGGATCGTCCCGCTTCATCGCCGCAACGGGCGAGTTGCTCGTATGTGCGATCGATCGAAACCCCGGCGGCATTCGTTCGATGCGATCGCCATGAGACATCCAGACGGCGGTCGACTGATCGGTCCCGACTCCTTTGAAGAGATCCCCGTCGTCGTCGATCGTCAAGTCGGCTCTGCCATACTCACGATGGGCCGACTTCGCAACCTTCCCCCCGGAAAGATGCGTGACCAGCTGCATGCCATAGCAAATACCGAGGATCGGAATGTGCTGATCGAACAGCGCTCGATTGATAATCGGCGCCTTCTTTTCGTACACGCTGGAAGGACCGCCGGACAGGATAATGCCTTGCGGGCGATGCGCGAGAATCGTCGTCAACGGAGCCGTGCAGGGAAGAATGTGCGAATAGACCTTGGCTTCGCGAATGCGGCGGGCGATCAGTTGCGTGTACTGCGACCCGAAGTCGAGGACTAGGATTCTATCGTGCTGACGTTCCATGGATACCGTCGTTCGTGAAGCCCGCTTAGTGAGCCTACAGCGTCGTTCGTTAGAGAAAAAACCGGGTCTGAATCACGAGATACGCTTCACGAAAAACGTGTCACGCGGAGCTATTCCCAATCCATTCGATAGTTCGGCGCTTCTTTGGTGATGATGACATCATGCACATGACTCTCACGGAGACCGGCCACCGATTGACGAATGAACGTGGCATCACGCTGTAACTCGGCGATCGTTTTACAGCCGCAGTATCCCATACCCGATCTCACACCGCCGACCAACTGATACACTACGGCAGCCAACGACCCCTTGTATGGGACACGGCCTTCGATCCCTTCGGGAACCAGCTTCTGTGCCGGACGCCCCCCCTGCCCGTATCGATCTCCACCACCACGTTCCATCGCCCCGATGGAGCCCATCCCACGATAGACCTTGTAGGTTCTAGCTTGATAGAGCACGGTCTCGCCCGGAGATTCTTCCGTTCCCGCGAACAGGCCACCGAGCATCACGGACGACGCCCCGGCCGCCAATGCCTTGGCAATATCGCCGGAAAACTTGATGCCGCCATCGGCGATGATGGGGACGCCGCTCCCCCGTAACGCTTTTGTGCAATCCGCGATGGCGGTTAACTGAGGCATCCCGGCGCCCGACACAATGCGCGTCGTGCAGATCGATCCCGGCCCGACTCCGACCTTGACGGCATCAACGCCGGCTTTGAGCAGATCTTTCGCCGCCTCCGCCGTGCCGATGTTCCCCGCCACCAATTCGAGCTCCGGATACAGTTTTTTAATCATCTTGACGGTATCGAGTACGGCTTGCGAATGACCGTGCGCCGTGTCGATCACCACAAGGTCCACACCGGATCTCTTGAGCAAGGTCACACGCTCTTCCGTATCCCGTCCGACCCCGACCGCCGCACCGACCCGCAATCGCCCGTGCGTATCCTTGCAGGCATTGGGATACTTGATTCGCTTTTCGATATCCTTGATTGTGATCAACCCCTTAAGCTCAAACTGCTTATTCACCACCGGAAGCTTTTCGATACGGTGCTCATGGAGAATTTCTCTCGCTTTCTCCAGGCTCGTCCCTTCCGGCGCCGTGATCAACCGCTCTCGTTTCATCACCTGGGACACCTTCATGTCCATTCTGGTTTCGAATCGCAGATCGCGGTTGGTGAGAATCCCGACCAACTTACGCCCCTTGGTGACGGGGATTCCCGAGATCCGATACCTCGCCATGAGCTGGTGCGCGTCTCGAATCGTTTCGTCGGGAGAAATCGTGACGGGATCGAGAATCATCCCGCTCTCGGACTTCTTGACTTTATCCACTTCCATCGCCTGATCCGCCGGAGACAGCACACGATGGATGATCCCGACCCCTCCTTCGCGCGCCATCGCGATCGCCAGACGAGACTCCGTCACCGTATCCATGGCTGCGCTGACGAGCGGGATGTTGATCCGGATATGGCGTGACAGGAACGTGCCGGTATCGACTTCGTTGGGCACAATCTTCGACTTGGCCGGCACGAGGACCACGTCATCGTAGGTCAGGCCCAATCGCGGTTCTTTGTCAAGCATCGTTCCCTCTTCACACGCTCTGCGTTCGTTGCGCCTTCTCCAACTCGATCAGCTCCTCCGCTTCATCCTGCAACCGCTCGCTACCCTCTTCCGCCGGCATGAACTGCTGCACCCGCGTGTTGCTGCTGTCGACGACGAACACGCTCCCCTTCGCATCGACGGCAATGCCGTACGGAAAATTGAATTGCCCGTTGCCGTTGCCGAACCCACCCCATTGAGTGATGAAATTGCCCTCGCGATCGAATTTTTCGATCCGATGATTCCCCGTATCCGCCACATAAACATCCCCGGCTCCGTCGATGGTAATACCCCAGGGCGAGCGCAATTGTCCGGCTTCCTGCGCCAACGCGCTGCTGGCATGTCCAGCCGCCGCACTGCCGCCCCACTTCGTCAACAGCTGCGGCAAGACATTGGTGCTGGTGTCGAACTTCTGGATGCGGTGATTCCCCATGTCGACGACATAGACCGATCCGTCCTCTTGATCCACCGCCACCCCGCGCGGGAAATAGAACTGCCCGTCGCCGTTACCGAAGCTGCCCCAGGCCATGATGAACTCACCGGACATATCGAACTTCTGCACCCGGAAGTTGGCGCTGTCGACGACATAGACGTAGCCGCGCACACGGTCGACCGCAATCCCCCAGGGCGCGTTGAACTGTCCCTCGCCGTTCCCGCGCGACCCAAACTTCATCATGTAGCCGCCGAGTTTTCCATCGAACTTCTGCACCCGGTGATTGTTGGTATCTACCACCCAGACATCGCCCTTGCCGTCGCAGGCAATCCCCGTGGGATTATGAAAGTTCGAATTGGCCGAGCCGAAACTGCCCCACAGGATGATGAAGTTCCCGGCATTGTCGAACTTCTGCACGCGATTGTTACCGTTATCGACGACAAACAACGATCCTTGCTGATCGACACACAAGCCGTAGATCGGCGCCATAAACTCTCCGCCGTGCAGCAGCGACGCGCCCCGCCCCGGCTTCCCCCATTGGGACACGCAGAGGTAACCGGACGTGTTGACCAAAATGGTCGTGCTGGCCGGCGTCGAAATATTGTGGCCGATGTCCTTGAACCACACATACATGGTCTTGTGCCCGTCGCCGGGCGAGAGAATGAACGGAATCGTGGCGCCGAATTTGATCGCCGGCGTCACATCTACCCAGCCCGGCGTACCGGCCATCGGTGTCAACGGACTTTCAGAGATGAAATAGGCCCCGACCCCCGTATCTAAATCCGTCGCCGAGATCGTTACCACGACATCGGGCGAGTTGGTCATAAAGGCCCCGTGATTGATGACCGCGTAGGGATTCTGCGGCGCCGTGATATCGATGAGGACGGGCGTTGCCGTGACTTCTTCCGACAGTTTGCTTTCCGTCCCGTCTTCAAACGACGCGGTCACGGCATAGAAATAGGGCGTATCGTTGGTGAGACCTTCATGTGTGTACGGCGTCGTCACGCCCTCGATCTTCGTCGCTCCGTCAATCGTGACGTGTTGCGCGGTACTGAAATAGAGATTGTAGGATTGCGCACCGGACACGTCCATCCAGCTCAGAAAGACTTCCGTATCACCGGCCTTGACGGCAAGGCTGCGGGGCGGTTGCACGGCGCCGACCTCCACCGTGTGCGCCGGTTGATCCTTTCCGCGATTGATTTCTTCTTCCGTCGGCACATACTTGAGGACACGGTTGTTGCCGCTGTCGACGACGTAGACGCTGCCCTCTTTGTCCACCGCGATGCCGTATGGAAAGTTGACCTGCCCCTCCGTCTTCCCGCGATTCCCGAACGAGCATAGGAACGTGCCGTTGCCGTCGAACTTTTGAATCCGGTGGTTGCCGCTGTCGACGACATAGACGTTGCCGAGCGCATCACAGGCGATGCCCCAGGGAGACTTAAACTGTCCGGGGCCGTGCCCCTCGCGCCCCCACTTTGTCAAAAAGCTTCCACGAGCATCGAACTTTTGAATGCGGTTGTTGCTTTCGTCAGCCACATAAATATTGCCGACGAAATCGACCGCCACCCCGCGCGGGAAAAAGAACGCGCCGTCGAAACTGCCGTCCCGCCCCCACTTCAACAGCGGCTGACCGTCGGCTTGAAACTTTTGAATGCGCGAGTTGCTCGTATCGGAGACATAGACGTTGCCGTCTTGATCCGTCGTAATGCCCCACGGCACGTCGAAGCGACCCATGTCGGCACCACGCCATGCGAACCCGAACTTGCCCCAGGCTTTCTGGGTATTCCCTTCGAGATCAAACTTTTGTACCCGATTGTTGCCGCTATCAGCCACGTACACCGTATCGTCCGGCCCGACAGCCAACCCGCGGGGATAGTAAAATTGGCCTTCCTGTGAACCGGGCTCACCGCCCCATCGCGCGAGAAACTTGCCGGTCTTGTCGAATTTTTGGATCGAATGATTATCGGTATCCGCCACGTAGAGGTTGCCGTCCTGATCGAGCGCAATGCCAGTCGGCGAGCTCAACTCGCCGTCATCCACGCCTTCCCGACCGATCACCGCAGCCAACAAATACGGCGAGGGGATCGCCATGACTTCTTGCGATTCGAGACTTTCGCCCTTCGGCGTCACGACGGTGACGACATAGTGGTAACAGGTCCCGTTGGCAAGGTCATCATGGGCGTAGGGACTGGATGCACCTTCCAGACACGTCGCTTTTTCTTTTTTCACCCCGATCACGCTTTTGAAATCTTCGGGACCTGCGATGGGACGCGTCAGCTCTGAAAATTTGATCTGCACGCCTTTGGTCGTCTGGAAGTAGAGGTTGTAATACATGGCGTCCGGAACCGGATCCCATGTGATCGTGATGCGCCCATTGCCTGGCTTGGCATGAACGTTCTGCGGAGACAGCGGCAGTTCTTCTTCCTCCGCCACCGAATCTCCACCACCCCACTCTCCTTGGAGCCCATCAATAGAAAGGGGGAATCGATTGAATTGAACGATGTCCTCAAAAAGCCACGCTTTCATCACGGTATTGCCTCAGATTGCTTGTGGAAACGATTCAGAAACAGTGGAACTTTCAATCGCTTAGACTTGGATTGGTCACTCTAACAAAGCGATGGAAATAGAGTCAAGACAACGGCAGCCATGCATGGAGGCACATCGTAAAGAAGCCTCTATGGCATCCGTAGTCGGATCGATTACAATGCATGCTCGACAAGAGTGCGATGAAGCCATCTTGTGCAGCAACGATCAGACAGAGGAGATAATGCGAAACTTCGTACTGGGTGTGATGGTCGGGACCCTGCTCACCGCGATAGGCGTACAGGCAGCAGGCAAAGACGGGATGAGTGGAAGTGGACGGCCGACCCTTTCAAACAATGAGCGGGAGCAGCAGTTCCAGCTTCAACTCGAGCAGATGCGCCAACAGACTGAACTGGAACAGGCACGCATGCAAGGACGGGAAAAACCTTGTTAGCCCGATGTTGAACCAGTCATCCAGCGGCGTCTGCAATTAATGTAGACAGAACATACTATACAGGGGTGAACATACGATGAGAATGTTTCAGGTCAAACAAACCGTCACCTATGAACTCACGATGGCAGCCGGAACCGAGCAGGAAGCCATTTTAAAAGCCAAGGGGATTCCCCTGACTCAATGGACTGCCGAGGCCGATGAGATCACCACAGAGATGCTTGATGAGACGGATGAGATCGACGACTACTAGATGCAGGCGTGACGCGCTCGCTGTCACTGAGAGAGACGAGCGTGTAAACATTTCATATCGTCGGCACCATCGCGATCGGCATGGTACGGGTTGGAACACCAGCGACGGCCGCTGCGACTGAAAAGACTGAACGCGCCGCCAAGCAATCAATGACATTGTTTCTTGAGTTCAACCGATACACTGACAGAACATGACCGCCACGCACCTGCGCACGAGTGACGAACCTTCCTCACGAATCGCCACCTCCGCTACAATGGGCGACACTCGTTACCGAAGGCTCGGCACTCGCGACCGATGCGTGCGACCATTCCCCTGGTGCCTATCTGAGGCCTACATAGACAACCAGTCCGTGACTCCGTACGCTCTAACTCTTCTTGTAGATGACTATGCCACCGATGAAGATTGCAAGCATGACCGACGCGAACATTAAGAAGGTACCATCCATGGCCAGCTCCTTTCGTTCGGACCATCAGTTCAGACGTTGCCTGTTCTCTATCCTGTTCTCATAAAACCTTAACCTCTGTCTCCTAAATTCATGGCACACTTGCCCTCTTGGTCTATCCAGCCCAATTCGCTACGGGTGACCCATTCTCTACGAAAGGATCACCCGTCGAGGCGCTTAGGACGCCGACTATCTTGGTTCTGTATGGAAGAAGGCCCGCGCGAGGGATGGGATCGAAATCGACTTATCAGATACGACGTGGTGCCCTTACCGAGAACACCTGCTCACGCCGGATTCGACTCTCCACAAGATTCGTTGGATTAAATAGTGTCTTCCCTACGCGGGAACACGACGACTAGTGGAGAACCCGGCTAGCGTAACTGATAAGGTACCCGCCCATGACTCGGCGGGCGGTGGTGGTCCGGTGGATCAAGGTCGCTCATTTCCACCTCCTCCTGTAACTGAATGGCATCATCCAGCGTATGAAGTACTTTTCTCCATACTCCTTTTTGATCTTTTCTGTCAAGAGGCACAATCTACATTTCCTGAACAAAATAATAAAACATAGACCATGCCACACGAAGCGTTTCCTAAGGAAGCTCGCGCAAGATTTCTTGGTAGTAGGTATCGAGCATCGCCGACCGAGTCTCATCGACAATGACCAGCTGTCGTTGGTCGAACGTGTTGGCGCAGTAGAGATACTGCAGCCCTTGTGAGCGCCCTCGTTCGGCATGCACTTGTCGGCCATCGGACGCCTGGCGGGTGACCTCTCTGATAATCACACGATCGTGTAATCCTTCCCAAGCCGCTTGCGCCGAAGGCCAATGGTTTTCGTACAGCGGCGTATCGAGGTCTGCTGATATCACCGGTCCCGCGTGGAAGTCGAACGGAGTTCCTTCGTCTTGCTCGGGCGATTCATCCCAGTCCAGAGTCGTCCGGTCTCCCTGATGCAGTACATAGAACGGGCCATCGTCTACGATTTCTTCCACCGTTCGATATCGGAGCGGAGCAGGACGCTCGACAAGCCGCAATCCCCTCCCGGCTAAAGCGCGCTGAAACGGCACTCTCCTGGCCAGTTGCCGTGTTTTCTCGGTCACAATCATACATCCATCGGCGCGGAGCACCCCACAGAGTCGGTCCAGTCTAGCCGCCAGACCTGTGCGTTGCTCAAACGCCGCCTGCTGCGATGGATCGTCGGCACGATCGAAGGTCCTCCAACTCCGGCTGGGTATCCCAAGATCCTGCTCGGCTTGGAGCAGGGCGTGCGTCGTTACAATCATGTCGAAAACGTGCACAAGAGATTCCGCCTCAATATCCAAGCAAAGGAACCGGAGATTACGCAGGCCCAATTCCTCCGCCTTGCGCTGGGCAACGGCAATGGACGCCGCCGAACGATCGAGACCCATGAAGGTCTTCTCCGG
>CABVRR010000079.1:0-2658 GCA_902500705.1 uncultured Nitrospira sp. | reverse complement strand
GCTCGATCTCATTCGATGAGAATTGTTCCCGTTGCCAGACAAAATAGTCGTGGTCCGACGTCATCTGCCGCAACCCCCACCACGCAAGATGGTCGCGGAGCGATTGCTGATGCGGCGACTCACCGGCCATATTATGGAGCATGCTCACAGCGGTTTCCGACAACGTCGTAAGGAGGGAGATCCACGAGGTCTACTCGGGGAAGGAACCATCGAGTGATTCGAACAATCGAGTGCAACGCCAAGGAACCTGTGCATCGAGCGTCTACGGACGTTTCAGCATGATGGCATCGAAGTACGCTTCCGGTACCGGATGCGGAAGTCGAAGCTGTCCGGACCCGAACGCCACATACTTCTCGCAGGTCAGCTGCTCCAGACCGATCGGTCCTTTCGCATGCAGCTTTCCCATGCTCAGCCCCACATCGTTCCTCATCCCGAAACTATCGCCGGCATGAAGCCTGGTCGAGGCATTCACCAGTACCGCACCGGCGTCGACTTCCTTGGTGAAGCGCATGGCGGACTCGTACCGCATGGTGGCAATTCCGGCGGTGAGACAAGGACCGTGCGCTCTGATATGAGCAAGCGCTTCATCGAGATCTTCAACCATCTTGATGGCCACGGTCGGTCCGGCGAACTGCGTCTGCCAATCCGCATCCGTCGCCGGAATGATCGCGGTATGCCCCGTCATCGCCATTTGCCCCATCAGCGCAACCGTCTTCGGGCAGGCATGCACTTCAACTTTGAATTCATCCAACAGACGGTTGATCAACGGCGGCAAGAACTGACGGCCGACGAACTGCTGCACCAGCAGCGTATCCAGAGAGTTGGAGGCGCCCGCCTGCTGCACTTTCGAGTTGATCACCAGGTTTTGCGCCACGGAAATATCGGGATCTTCATCGACGTAAAAATGCGTGAGCCCTCCGTCGTCACAGAGAACCGGGACCTTAGCCTGCTCCGCAACCGTCCGTCGCAAACCGGTTCCACCACGCACGATCAGGGCATCAAGCGCCTTCCCCGATCGAATCAGATCAATCGCGACTTCTTTTTCGTAGCGATCGATGAGCACCCAGGCCCCCGGAGGGATGCCGTGCTCCGTTGCCGCCTCACGAAACCGCACATCCAGTGCCTGATGCGTCAACTTCCATTCCGACGCTCCGCGAAAGACACAGAGATTGGCGGATTGGAGACAGAGCGCGATCACCTCCGCCGTGACGAGCGGACTCCGTTCGGAAATCACGCCGATCACGCCGATCGGTCCCCTCACCTTCGAGACTTGCAATCCATCCGGTCGTTCATGTCGCGCGGTGACGGCTCCGATGGGATCCGGAAGATCAGCGATGCCATGCAGGCGCTCAACCATTTCCTTTATCTGATCGGACGTCAAGCGGACACGTGCGACGGCCGCTTTCATGCGTTCTTTCGTCTCCACGCTGTCAAAGGACTTTCCCACAGCCTCGACATCTTTGACATTTTCCGCGAGGATGATGCGTTCGTCCGCCGCAATTCGATCCGCCATTGCATGGAGTGCCTTCGCCTTCACGGGGCCTGAAAGCAGCGCCAAACCGGCCGAGACCTTCCGGCACTCTTTGAACAGCTTATCGAGATAGAGCTTGACCGGAACTTCAATCGCCATGAAGATACTCGTTCACGAAAACTCGGCCCCAATGATTCGTTGCAATCACGTCATCCCCCTGAGAGAATATCTTGTGGGTAAGGCGTCGGACTATACCACGCGTTTTTTTCATGAGTAAATAACCCGAAACCTCTCGTTCAACCTGCTACAATTAGTTCGTAGGGCAGTGAACGAGAAGATGAGATGCCGATTCGCCTCGGCGCAAGAGGAAGGGAGCACGCGATGTGGGCATCAGTTCCGGTCAATGACCGTGGTCTCAGTACGGCTGTCTGTGTAATCTTGGCGATCGCACTGGGAGCCTGCGCCCAACTGAAATCGGTAAGCTTGCCGACTTCATCGATGACGCCCCCAACGCAAGCCACACCCGAACAAGCAGCCGAACGAGACCGGGAGAGCCAACCGCCCAAGACCGTTCATGCCCGCTCCAACGGCAGCAACCCTCAACAATGCCTGATCAATTTCGACGACGAAGGCGCACTCGAACATATCTACGCGCAGGCCCGATCAACGTTGGCATTCAGGACGGGCCGAATCGGATTCGGCCCCCTACAGATGTGTGATCCGGCAAAGCATAACGACTGCTGGGCCTACCGCCAACGTTGTCCGCGCAGCGACGTGAATCTTGACACCATCGGCCACACGCATTTCCATTTGAGCATGGAAAATGGGATCGAGTGCTACACCCTGCCGGATCCGGGAGACGGCCTCGGCCGAGGGTTCGGCAAGCTGGTGGACTTTCGGTGCACGGAGGTTGATTGGACAAAAACTCCTCGCGTCCTGACGTCGCACGATCAGAGTCAATGGGTCAGACTCTGGGTGACCTCAACCGAGAATCGCACCCCCATATATTTCGACATGGAATCGATATCGGTACTCCCGGATACCACGATTCAACTCTGGTTCCGGAAGCGGGATGGCACCTGGTGGTTCTGGCCCGAGTTGAAAGCCGGCAACACCTGGACTATCCGAGAACATGTGCGCGATGTCTCCGAGGTTCGGATCCGAGGGGCCAAGGCAGGACGAGCCAG
>CABVRR010000078.1 GCA_902500705.1 uncultured Nitrospira sp. | reverse complement strand
CAGGCCGAGAGGACCGCCGCCTGATTCCATTTACACACCTATTGACAGGATCTCCAAGAATAGTTCTCTTGCACCTCTCTTCTATGACCTCGTATGATACGCAGTATTATGGACACTACCTTGCGCATCAAGACCAAGACACCGAGCCCGTACAAACTTATCGCCATTGAGGCGGATACCCACGACACCAAAACCTTTCGATTCGAGCTTCCTGCCGATGCCACGCTGGATATGTTGCCCGGTGACTTCTTGTACATCCATGCCACGATCAACGGGAAAGCCGTCAAACGGGCCTATACGCCCTCGTCGCTGCCCGGCACAACGGGGTTCTTTGAGCTCACGGTCAAGCGGTATGAGACAGGCTCTGTCTCGAAATATCTGCACGATCAGATGATCGGAGAAACAGTGTTGATGAGCGGGCCGAACACCGGCGGGCATTGGGTCGACGGCAGAGCAACCCGAGTGGGATTCGTGGCAGGAGGTACCGGGATCACGCCGATGATCTCGATTATTCGTTGGATCCTAGCCAATCACATCGATGCAGAACTCTTCCTGATCTTCGCCAACAAAACGGAAGCAGACATCATTTTTCGGCAGGAATGGGACCAAAGTGTCCGAGATCATCCGAACTTTCACTGCCACTATGTCCTGGAACAACCGCCTGCCGTATGGTCTGGAGGCAGAGGCCGTATCACGCCGGAAGTCCTGCGGCACTATCTTCCTGCTCCAACCCCCGACACCTGCATTTTCCTCTGTGGTCCGCCCCCGATGATGGATCTTCTGGAGCCCATGCTCAAGGATTTGGGCTATCCCGAACAGACGATTGTCCTTCCTTAAGCTGATCCCATTCCCGCCTGAGCGCGACGCGCATGGCCGGTTTCACCCGACAAATCTTGCACGATCCGTTTGGCTGCCACGACACCGTCACGGATACAGTCGGGAATGCCGACCCCCCGATACCCGGCTCCTGTGAGGACCAACCCAGGATAGCGACTGACTGCGGCATCGAGTTGCGCCAAGCGATCCAGATGGCCGATCGTGTATTGCGGCATCGCCTTCCACCAGCGATTCACTTCGGTGTAACTCGGCTCTGCGTGAATCCCGCATACCGCCGCGAGTTCTGTTCGGACTTTGATCGTCAACGCGTCGTCGTCCAGTCGGAGAATGTCTTCCCGCCCGACTCCACCCACATAGCACCGCGCGAGCAGCTGATCTGCCGGGGCACGATGGGGCCATTTGAGCGACGTCCAGGTCGCAGCAATCAGATCACGCTGTTCCGTTCGAGGCACGATAAATCCGAACCCTTCGATCGCGCTCGCCGCAGCTCGTGGAAACGTCATCCCAATGGTAGCGGTCGAAGCATAGGGAATCATGTCCAACAGTCCTCCGGCGATCGGAGTCAATGGGCGCAACAACTCAGCCGACACATAAGCCGGTGTCGCAAGCACGATCGCTTCTGCGGAGAGCGCCGACCCATCCTGAAGAATGAGGTCGTACATCCATCGGCCGATCTCATGCGACCTCACTCTGAGCGATTCAGCCTGAGCGCCCAAATGCAACTCCACGCCTTGCTGCGTTAATCGCTGCGTCAAGGCGGTTACAAGATCAGCAAGTCCGTTCTTTAAGCTGACGAACATCGTACGTTTTGGAGCGTCGGAGGAGACGGACGAGGCCGCTTTCTTGGCAGCCATCATGCCACGGACCACACTGCCATACTGCTGTTCAAGCTCGAAGAACCGTGGGAAAGTGGCCCTCAGACTCATCTGCTCGGCATCTCCTGCGTAGATCCCGGCCATCAGTGGTTCCAGAACACGCTCAAAGGCCTGAGTACCGAATCGACGGCGAAGAAAGTCGGCCAACGACTCATCGTCGGTGGAGGGGCCAGGCGGCACGGCACACTCCAGTCCCATACGAGCCAGACCCGTCCAGCTCAAGAGTCCGCTCTGAAGAAACGATCCGAACTGTTTCGGGACAAACGACAGCAACCCTTCTGGTAAGTCATGCAGTCGCCCCTTGCGCAGGACACAAGCTTTCTTGCTCGTTGCATTGGTATTGATGAGCTGATCGGCCAGGCCGAGTTTCAGGCAGAGATCAAGGCCGGCTTGTTTTTGAGAAAGGAAAGAATCCGGACCGGCCTCCGTCACAATCTCGCCAACCCGATGCGTCACGATCTTCCCTCCCCAGAGTGATCCGGAGTCGAGAATCGTGCAGCGAATGGGCATGCCGGATTTTGCCGACTCATCCAGCAGCGAGTACGCAGTGGCCAGGCCTGAAATACCACCGCCGACAATGACGACTGTGCGAGGGCGAGTCACGATCGGCAGCAGCGGGACAGTTCAGGAGCGGAGACGATGCCCCGTTCCATCTCAGTGAAGGTGGGGGTCTCGTTCGGTATAGCCATGGGTGTACGGAGTACGTGTTACCGTTGACTCAGCTTATGGACCATATCGATCGTCGCAGCCACGTGCTCGACAGGTGTCGTCGGTAATATGCCATGACCGAGGTTAAAGATATGGCCTGGGCGTCCTCCGGCTCGACGCAAGATGTCCTCCACGCGACGTTCAATTTCATGGAGCGGCGCAAACAGCACCAGCGGGTCCAAGTTGCCCTGCACGGCCCGATCATGCCCCACCGTGGTCCAGGCATCGTCCAGATGGACTCGCCAGTCGATCCCGATCACATCGCCTCCCGCCTCACGCATCTGTCGAAGAAGCGCCGTCGTCCCGGTCCCGAAGTGAATCATCGGAACGCCTTCTCTCTTGAGGCCTTCAAAAATCCGTTGAACGTGCGGCATGACGTATTCCGCATAGTCGCCGACAGACAAGCATCCTACCCAGCTGTCGAAGAGCTGAATCGCCTGGGCTCCCGCCTTGATCTGCCTCCGGAGATATCCGGTCAGCACACGCGCAAACTTGTCCATGAGGCGATGCCATGCGGTAGGATCCCCATACATCATCTGCTTCGTGTGCAAATAATTGCGGGACCCGCCGCCCTCAATGGCGTAACTCGCCAGTGTGAACGGAGCCCCGGCAAATCCGATCAACGGGACTCGCCCATCGAGCGCGCGTCGGGCTTGTCTAATAGACTCAGCCACATAGTTTAGTTCGTCGCCGTCGATCACTTTGAGTTGATCCACCGCCGCTCGATCGCGCACAGGGTTGTGGATGACAGGCCCTTCCCCGGCAGCAAACTCAAGATTGAGGCCCATCGGTTCCAACGGCAGCAAAATGTCGGCAAAAATAATAGCGGCATCCAACGGAAATCGATCAATCGGTTGGAGGGTCACTTGCGCGGAAAGTTCCGGCGTTTTGCACATCTCGAGGATCGAATGTTTCGCACGCAACGTGCGATACTCGGCCATGTAGCGTCCAGCCTGGCGCATAAACCACACAGGCGTACAATCGACAGGCTCGCGGCGACAGGCTCTGAGGAATCGGTCATTCATGGTGACGGCATTTTAGAGACGCACAAGGAGCCCTGTCAAACAGACACGTACACGTCTGCTCGTTTTCTGGAAACTTGTCTAAATCAGTAGACAGCCGACACCAGTTCGGTACAATCAACACATCGGCTTGAGCTTCGCGAAAAGTCCGGTTTCACTTTCCAATTGTTCCGTGTATAATTACACGCGTCACCTGCTCTGCACGATCAATCAGCTTAATCGGGACTCCGGCTTCCTGTCTCCCACTAACCGTGACTTTGCCGATCCCCCCGACCTAGAGGAGAATTGTATGTCCGACGTGCAAACAATTAGCCCGAGCAAAGCCCAGGACCTTTGGTATTCATTTCTTCGTTGGTTTGACTCCTGGGCAGGCCTTGAACAGACGAAAATGGAAGGACCTCCTAAGGTGGACTGGATTCGTAGCGTTCCCTTCATCGTCATGCATTTGATGTGTTTCGTCGTGATTTTAGTCGGATGGAGCTGGACCGCCGTGGCCGTGGCGGTCGCCTTCTATTACATCCGCATGTTTGCGATCACCGGATGGTATCATCGATACTTCTCACATCGTACGTTCAAGACGTCTCGAACCGTCCAGTTTCTCTTTGCACTCCTCGGAGGCACCTGCACACAACGTGGTCCTCTGTGGTGGGCAGGCCATCATCGTCATCACCACATTGCTTCGGATACACCGGACGATGTGCACTCTCCGCGTCAAGGTGGGTTTCTCTGGTCGCACATGGGCTGGATCATGTCGCAGACCCACTACGCGCCTCGTTTGAAGGCCATCGCCGATTTCGCAAAATTTCCGGAGCTGCGGTTTCTCGACCGATTCGACGTCCTTGTTCCCACCATCACCGGTTTCAGCATGTTCGGTCTCGGTCGATTGTTGGAAACGTACGCACCTGAACTCGGGACCAATGGCCTTCAGATGCTGATTTGGGGATACTTCATCTCGACCGTGGCGCTGTTTCACGGAACCTGTACCATCAATTCCTTGTCTCACGTCTATGGCTCACAACGCTATGAGACCGGGGACGATAGTCGAAACAATTTCTTCCTCGCCTTGGTTACGATGGGCGAAGGTTGGCACAACAACCACCATTACTATCCGGCTTCGACCAGGCAGGGCTTCTACTGGTGGGAAATCGACATGACCTACTATTGCTTGAAGGGGCTGGAGTGGTTGGGATTGGTCTGGGATATTCGCGACGTCCCCGAATACGTGCGCGAGGGAAGAAGCAAACAGGATTCCGACCGTAGCGTCCTCAAGAAAAAGATCGACGTGGCGATCAAAACCACAGAGGTTTCACGCCCTTCACCTCAACTTGAGTTGACTCCTCCCTAAATCCAATCCGAATGGTCGTCAGACCCTGGCCGGTCCGCTGTGCGATCGACCAGGGTCTCGCGAATACGTCGGCTTTCCGCGTCAACCCCTGTTCGCTCCTCCTCGGATAACACCCACGCATCACCGGCGTTCAACTGGAAACGATAGTGGTCCTTTTTAAGCGTAAACCACTCGACATAGGGATGCGGCTCTAAATTCGGGTGTGGGTCCAGTGAAATGAGATTCACCGTTCCAAGCTGGGGATTCGCCATATCGCCGATGACTTGCCCGGCCATATCGTCGTCTTCAAATCGGCTATTGCGGAACCGAATCACTTCCCCGGCAATATCCGGTTTAAAATTGCCGTGCAGATAAAAATCCACCGGCCCGATGACGGCAAAGACCACTTGACCCACCACCGTCCCATCGACACGGTTATCCAAAAATCCTTCCTGCACCCATCGTCCATTGCCGAACTTCTGCGCCATACAATTCCTCCTCGTAAGAAATGATCAGCCGCCGAACGCGCCGATCACGACCGCCAATACGATCAGCGCGCTTCCGATCCATCCCTGTATATCCAGCGTCTCTCCAAGAAAATACCAGGACAACCAGGCCGCGTAGACCGGTTCAGACGAAAATAATAGTGCGACCTGTTGAGCAGGTACCAGTTGCTGCGCCCATATTTGGACGGCAAACGCTAGCGTGGCCAGAATACCCGTGACGCCAAGGCCGACCAGCAAGACTGTCGTCGGCGAAAAAGCGCTCAGTGGCATCTCTTCCCACCAGGGTGCCGGCAGAAACAAGACCGTCATCGCCACCATCTGCCAGACAAAGAGCGACGGAACATCGACTTGTCGGGTAAACCGCTCTAGACACACGATATGCCCAGCAAACGCCACGGCGCACCCCAACGTCATGAGATCCCCCAGATTCATGGACGTGTCGGGTTTAATCAAGAGCCAGAGCCCGGACATAGCAATCGCCGTGGCAAGCACCACCCGCCGGTCGATCCGCATCAGTATCATCGGCACAAAGATCACGTACAATGCCGTCAGGAAGGCTGAATTGGATGCGCTCGTATGGCGGAGCCCGACGGTTTGCAACAGATACCCAAGAAAGAGAAAAATCGTCGTCACCGCACTCGCTTGCAAGACGGCGCGATCATAGTGCAGTCGGCGTCGATAGACCACACACCACAGCAGCACCAGCACCGTGCCGACAAGGAACCGAAGCAATAAAAAAGAAAGCGGAGCGATCTGTTCAAGGGCGGCTTTAGTCGCGGGAAATGTGGCGCCCCAGATGATGGTCGTGAGTAGCAGGGCAAGTCGCGGCATGAATGAAAAATGCTGAGCCCCGAGCGTTCAGTGCTGAGCCTCGCAGCCCGCATCTTCCCACTCGGATCTCAGCACTACGTTTACGGTTTGCAGAGCGAGCAACGCCGCTGGATCGTCGTCCCAGCCTGCTCCATGGCACGGAGCGCCCGCTCCTTGTCCGGATAGTCAAACCATCCACCCTCCCAGAAATCACTGGAGGTTACGGTGGATGGAACCTCTGAACACCGATCTCGGTGGAGGGTCACACGATCAATTGCCCGAGCAATGTGAACCCAGTACGTCATGGCAGATCGGCCATGACGTGAACGGACGATAGCCACGGGCTCAACACACACGTACTGGCCACCCGATTCCCCTTCACTTGCTCCCCACTGAACCGGCTCATGGAAGGAGTTGCCATTCATCCTTCTCGATAAAAACCTTCACGCCGGTTTGCAATTTTTTGACGTCGTCTTTTTCGAAGAGCCTCATATACCGCTCGATTCGATCATCGTCGTCGATTCGTTCTTCTTGCATCATGCCGTTATTCCCTTTGTACCGTCGAATCAGCACTGACATTGAAACCCTCCTCATGAAGCTGGCAGTTTGGATACGCGTATTGTTAGAATAAACGCATCGTTGTGAGCCGGTCAAGATCGCTTGAGGAAGGTCGCCTTGTCAAGTCCTGGATCGAGCTCCGGATGATGATGTCTTCTAGTCGCGACTGAGAAAGGATCCCACTCCGTGCCGCTCTACGAATATCGTTGTGGACAGTGCGAGAAACAATTCGAGGTCAATCAGTCCGTGTATGCCAGGATCGAGGATACGGAATGTCCGTCGTGTCATGCTCGTCAGGCAACCCGGCTCATGTCGTCGTTTTCTTCCAATGTCGTCGGTGATCGCAAACCCGGCTTTACGGAGCTGAAAGCCAAGGCCATGAACGACGAACGGATGGAGCGCTTCGCCAAGTTGCCGCCGCTGAACGCGATACGCAACGCGCCTCCCCCGAATGTCACCTCAGAATCAGATCCTGCATCGACAGAAGGATCGTCCTCTTGAGCATCGACGGCTGGAACCAGGTCAGTTTGGACCTCCTGTGGGAACAGGCCGCTCGATGACTCTGGGACGGTTGGTAGCCGGGCTGCTCGTCGGACTCGCCCTCTCCACATCCCCTTCCGGCACCGTTGCTCAAACAGTCGGAAACCTTGTCATTGCCGGCAACGGGCCAGAACAAGTCACCATTGAAGCCTTGGCTCGAGCCTTTGAAAAGGCCAATCCCCGTGCCTATATCGACATCGTATGGGACGAGCATTCCAACCCGTTGCAATTGGTCACAACAGGCCAAGCTCAGATTGCCGTCACAGGAGCTGAAAATTCGGCGTTTGCGGCGACACAGATCGGATGGGATGGAATCGGCATTGTAGTGCATCTCTCAAATTTCACTAAAGAGGTCACCACCCAGCAAATCGCCGACATCTTTTCAGGAAAGATCACGGAGTGGTCTGAATTGGGAGGACCCGAGACCATAATTCGCCTGATCGATCGGCCACACCATCAACACATTCGAGAGGCCTTCGAAACGCAACTCGGCATAGTGGGGCGTATTCCTGCCTCTACTCACGTGATCGACGAAGATGAGATGGTCGTGAAAACCGTCGTCGGCACAGTGCCGCCCCTCTCCTCGGCCGCCTATATCTCATTGAGTACCGGCCTTGCAGCCGTCTCACACGGCGTCGCCGTTCGCTTGTTGCCGGTGGATAAGGTCGAACCGGAAGTGCCGACCGTGAAAGACGGCCGTTACCACCTTCGTCGCCCGTTGTTGCTGCTGTCGAAAAAAGAACCTCATTCCTTAGTCGAGGCCTTTACACAATTTGCACGCTCTGCTCCCGGACAAATGATTATTGGAGAAATCTATGTTGGGATGTCGAACAAGTAGTTCTCCATCATAAGGAGGTCACAATGGCTTCTCGATTCCTGTTGCCCATTCTGATGGTCTCAGTGTGTGGACTCGCCGGCTTCCCCCTACCTGCATTTGCTGAAGAAGGCGTGATCGTCGACGGAGCAGGCTACACGCTGCACGACACAGAGTCGATCAAAGGCCACGACGAACAGCGTGTTGCGAAAGACCCCGTCTGCGACAGCAGTAGGAAGCCGAAGATCGTGCGCGTCGAGCCGGACGAAGCCAAGCCGGGGCAAACAATTACCATCAAGGGCGAGAATTTCGGAACACGAGATTGTTTCCGTGGCGTAGCGTTCAGTGCGGCCGGCCCGACCAGAATCGACTACACATTTATGAACGACACGACCATCGAAGCAACAGTTCCCGATGTCCAGCCCGGCATGTCATTCATCGACGTCATCGCCGGTGGCGGCAATGCCCGTTCTAAAGCATTTCTCGTGCAGGCCAAATAGCAACTCGACAATGTAATCCGGCATCGTGTATTTTATGAGCCTCGATACCGGATCTTGGTTGGGAGCTCCCTTCATGCAACAACTTCGGCGTCAACACTATGTCTCAACTCTCCTCCTGATTGCAGGCCTTGCTGTTTGCCTTCCGGCTGCAGCCAACCCGCCCACGAAAGAACGACTTCCTCTGACGCTCACCGGCTCCGACTGCAGCAGCAAGGAGGCTGCGATCACCACCGCCTTGCAGGCTATTCCCGGAGTCACCGGCATCAATTTCAACCGCATCCCCAACCATGTGCTTGTAGACATGACCGGTGGCACCATAAGCGCGGCGGATGTCGTAAAGCGAGTCAACGATGCGGCTGCCTCCCCGCAATGCAAAGTTGAAATCATCGAAGGCTGTATCTCCATCAACATGCCATCGCTCTCATTGGCTCCACACCACAGTGAATAATGTGCTTGTGTGATGGAAGTTGCCCCTAGCTGTTCACGCCCAACTTCAATTGCCCCACGTGCCTTGCCATAGAACCTCTCGTCGTCACGCATCGTCAATCAATAGGCGTGGTAAATACTACCCTGCTCTTTCCTGACAAGAATCCTACTGACGGGCTGTTCCCCATCGGCGGTGAAGAGACCGTTCGATAGGGGCAAAGAGCGTCTTATCGACAGTTAGGCCGATCAGGACAATGACCAGCATCACCCCGATGACTTGATCCATAGCATTCAACTCTCGGCCATAATGCAACAAATGACCAAGGCCGAATCCGGTCAGAATCGTCACGTAGATTTCCGCAGCCATCAGCGATCGCCACGCGAACGCCCAGCTCTGTTTCATGCCGCTTAATAGAAAAGGAAGCGCAGCCGGCAGGACGACATGGGTCCAGGTATGGAACCCTGTTGATCCCATACTCCGCGCGGCGCGGGTGTAGATCGGTGGAATCGTCCGCACGCCGTTGTCCGTCGCGATGATCAGGGACCACACTGTCCCCATGACGACGACAAACAACATGGCGGCCTCCGTCTGACCAAACCACAGGAGTGCCAAGGGGACCCAACAGACGCTTGGAAGTGTTTGGAGACCAAGCGCAAGGATACCGATCGTGTCTTGACACCATCTGAAAGAAGCGGTGAGAAGGCCTAATGGAAGGCCGACAAGAATACCCAGTCCGTACCCAGCCAGAAGGCGTCGAACGGTGACCAGTGCGGATTCCCACAATGTCCCGTCCTCAACGGCGGATCGCAGATACTCCAACACACTCCATGGCGACGGCACCAGCAATGGCGACCATATCTTGGCGGCCACAAGCAGCTGCCAGGCCACAATGAGGGCAATAAAAAATGCTGAGGCGGCCAACCAGCGCGCCATCATCCTGCCACCTCCGTCTGCACATATCCCTTGAGAACTCGCGTGATCTCTGTTGAATACCTCGCCAAATCCACACTATTGATGTCACGCAGCCGTGGGAGTGGGATCTGGAACTCTTCCCGAATGCGTCCAGGGTTCGGCGAAAACAAGATGACACGATCACCAAGACACACCGCCTCGCGCACATTATGAGTGACAAAGACGATCGTTTTACGGTGCTGGCTCCAAATGCGCTGGATATCGCCGTACAGTTGCTCACGAGTCAGTGCATCCAGCGCGGCAAACGGTTCATCCATCAATAACACACTGGGGTTCGGAGCCAACGCACGGGCCAGTGCCACGCGCTGCTTCATACCGCCGGATAATTCGTGAATATTGGAATGGATGAATCGCTTCAGCCCGACAAGCTCTAAAAAGTACTCCGCCCTCTCACGACGTTCCGACACGCTCAGCTCATCGATCAGCTTCAGACCGAAGAGGACGTTTCCCAGCACCGTGAGCCACGGAAACAGTGCCGCTTCTTGGAACATCATGAGACGGTGCGGCCCTGGTCCGTCGATGGTCCGGCCATCAGCCTGAACGAATCCACGATCCGGCTGTTCAAGTCCCGCGATCATGTTCAGCAGCGTCGACTTTCCGCACCCACTCGGCCCGACCAGACACACGAACTCTCCTTCAGTGATACGGAGTGTCACGTCATCAAGCGCGTGCACGTTCAGCGAACTGGTTCGAAACCATTTCGATATGTGGTCTACGACAAGTTTTGTTGTGACCACGTCCGATAACGCTTCTGCATTCTGCATCCTAGGGTAACCTTTCAATCAAGCGAGACAAATCTGGAATCGACCGCATGAATCCGGCTCGTTGTGCGCTCTGCGCGAACGACTGAAACTCTTCAACGGCCACTTCCGGACTGAGAATGATTCGTTTCCAGGCCTGCGCAATCAACTCAACCGACACATTCGCCTGTGTCTCGGCGGCAAGCTCCTGCCGAACCATGTGCCTGGCTTCGTCCGGATGAGCTAGAATCCACGCGGTGAGCTCACGATGTGCCTGTACAAATTTCCGTGCCAGCTCCGACTTAGCCGTCACGAACTTCGTGCCTGAGACAAGTACCGTGACACTTTCTTTCGACTGTTCGAGTACCACCTTGCCTCCCGCCTCTCGCTCAAGCCGAGACACCCATGGCTCAACCGTCCAGACGGCATCGAGCTTGCGCTGCTGAAACAGTGCAATCTGATCCGGATTCGGCGTGGGCACGATGCGAGCGTCTCCGCCGATCTGCGTGATCTTCAACCCACCGCTCGCGAGCCAGGCGCGACACGCAATATCTTGCGTGTTGCCGAGCTGCGGCGTGGCGATTGTTTTCCCACGAAAATCTGCTGGGTGTGTGAGCTTGGAATCCGGCTGCACCACCAGAGCAGCCCCTCCGGTTGCAGCCCCCGCAAGAATCCTGATCTCTTCGCCACCAGATTTGCCGTAAGCATTCAAGGCTGGATTCGGTCCCACATACGTCAGGTCTAAAGACCTCGCCAAGATCGCCTCGATCGCACTTGGCCCCGCGTTATAGACATACCACTCGATTTTTATGTCCTTGCCGAGCCGCTCCTCGAACCATCCATGGCCTGTCCGAGAAAGATGATGCGCGACCAGACCCTGCACATGTGTAATGTTTGGAAAATGGCCGATTCGAAGGAGCTCTTCTGCAAAAGCCACATGTGACAGGAAGCAAAACATCCCTAGCGCAATCATTATCGTGTGCAACGCTTTCATAGCCTGATTCCTTTCCCTTCCCATTCGTCGATCAGTCGTTCATCAGAACGCAAGTTGCAACCGGCTGAGTAAGATTCGTTCGTCCGGACGATCTTGCACGTTTGTCCCATCGGCATTGATCGGGACCGCTCCATTCCCTGCGCCACCGTCGAACGTGGTTTCGGAATAATTCACAGTGGCTCTGACATTGGGGTTCAGATACCAATTCACTCCGACCGTCCAGGAGCGCGCGGATTTCGCACTTTCCGAGAGATTGGCATACCCCCCGA
Organism: uncultured Nitrospira sp.; assembly: GCA_902500705.1. GTDB lineage: Bacteria > Nitrospirota > Nitrospiria > Nitrospirales > Nitrospiraceae > Nitrospira_D. The sequence continues at coordinate 3,750 of CABVRR010000078.1, read as the reverse complement.
TAAACGACCTATCAGTCGGGTCTTTAAACATCTCATCGTCGAGATGAATTTCTCCGTATCGTACGACAAACTCCCAAGCCCCCCATCCTTTGCTTTTGCCGAATTCAAAATTTCGTCGAGGTTTCACCCCTTGAAATGCGGCGTCTTCTCCGGTGAGAAGATACGAGAGCGTCACATGCCACGCGTGATGATGCAGCGTTCTCCCAGTATTGGGCGTCACCACCGTATTGGTGCCTAGCCCACCTCCCGCAGGAGGTCCACCGGTCGACAGACTGACATCCTGCCGCACGATCGCATATTCGCCGAGGAGCCCAAGCGGTCCTAGATAATAGTAGCCTTGCGGTGAGATACGAAGCCTGGCCCCGTCGGCCACAGTTGCCCCGCCATATCTGAAGAAAAAATTTTGACCATCCGTGAGATAGTTCGGCAGGCCGTTTCTTGTCGCATCGGCCGGAGTCGTATCGGTAAAATTCAGGTTTCGCTCGCCATGTGCACTGGTGTACGTTGCAGCAACACCAACGCCGAGTCCTCGAAATACTGACTCCTGGTTCCGAAACGGTGTGGCGAAGACCCTTCCCGTAAACTCTTTGCGACCGCTGAATTGCGGACCCGTACTGATGTTTCCTCCGTCAGATACGCCGTTCATCAGACCAAATGCGTAATTCACCGTGTCGTTCAGGACGTCACCATGGACCGCCAACCCTAAATCACGATTCGGCAACAGTGCATTCGCGACATAGCTTCTTTCGAGAAGCTTGATATCGGCGACACTTTGTAAACGCTCCAACGAGACAAAGCTTTTGAACTTTCCCACGCGAATTTTGAAACCAGGATGGAGGCGGGCATCGAGGTACGCATCAAAGATGGAAACGTTCCCGAGAGCAAAGTCCGGCGTGAAGCGAAAGTCATATTTCCCCCAAAGAGTTCCTTCAATGGTCGGCCGAAGACGACGCGCGAGCCACGTATTATTGGCACCATGAAATCCCTCTTCGTTGAGATTGCCCGCACGTTGATCGGTGCGATTACGGACATCGTTGGCACCTTCAAAAAACAGGCGATGATCGACCTGTATGATGCCGCGGAACTTCAGGCTGTTGCTTCCATCGGCCGACTCCACAGCAAATCCTGAGTGACCGACTTTCATGACCGGTGTTGTGGTGCGGGTCGTCTCTGCCGCCTCTTGTTCCAGTTCCCGCTTTCTTTTCAGAAGACGTACCTCCTGATCCAATTCCTGGAGACGCTGCTCAAACGACTTTTCAGACGATGAGACCTCGTCCGCACCCGCCTGAGCCGAGAATCCTAAACTACTACTCACCACCAAGACTCCCCCGAACAACCATGACCTCCTCATTGAACACGCTCCCTCTCATGAGGAAAATCTCCGGTTGTCCGGTCAATTCACCGACTTGTGTCGTCACTGCCGCAAGACCATGCGTCCAGTGGCTTGGATGGCCGGCCTGCCCTATCGCGTCGTTTCTCCAATGCATGAAGAACAATGCTCCCAATCGTCAGATTGATGTGCCGGAAATACGATCAAAACGCGTCTTCTCTTTCCGTTCGATCTGCACCACTTTTGAGTCATGAATGACAATTTCCACGGACCCAAACCGAATTTCTTTCAAGGCCTTCTGGATTGCTCGCTCAACTGCCTGATCCGAATAGGAGTTTGTTGCGCTGTGATCTATTCGAGACATGGAGTCCTGCCTTCCATAATATTCTTGCGAATCTTTATAGTTCCGATCATGATTAGTATTTATTACAATAATTAAACTCAAGTGTGTTTGTCAACAAATTAAATATAGAAGTTATTTTTCATAACAAATGCATATTAATGAATATAATTACGCCAAGCATATGGATTTCCTACAATGCAATGATATCAATTGTTATTGACATATGACTTTTATAATTGCTACAAACAAATGCTATGAACGCTGCATCAAAACAAGCAGGAAACGTCGGCCAATTTTCCAATCATCTGAAATCGATCCGCACTAAGCAGGGATTCTCTCAAAGTGAGCTTGCCGGTCGAGCCGACATTACACGACAAGCCGTCTCGTCCATCGAATCAAATCTGTACCTGCCGACAACCGCCGTGGCTCTTCGATTGGCTTCTGTACTCGGGTGCCGTGTTGAGGATCTGTTCAGCCTCGCTCCGAGCGAAGAACACCTCGAAGGCACATTGATCGGACGTCTGCCTGAAGCGACATCAAATAATCACGCCATCCGAGTCAAAGTCTCGACCGTTGGGAAGCGGACCATTGTGCGGCCTGTTGCCGATTTGGGTGAGCAGCTGTCGTACACCGTGTCTGCTGATGGTTATGTGAGCGAAGTCCGTAATCGGCAATCCGGCGCGACCGTTCGCGTCAAACTGTCCCGCGATCGTGACGCGATCCAACGAGAGATCTCCGTCGCCGGATGCGATCCGGCCATTTTTTTAGTCGGTGAACATCTCCGACGACAAAAAGACCGAACAACCGTTGTCGGCTGGACTATGGGCAGCATGGCTGCGCTCCAAGCGCTGAATCGTGGCGAAGTCCACATTGCCGGTATGCATCTCTTTGATCCGGAGAGCGGCGAATCAAATCTTCCGACGCTCAGACGGTTGCTCAAGGGATCGCGCTATGACGTCGTGACATTCGCGACCTGGGAAGAAGGCTTTATCGTTCGGCCGAACAATCCACAATCGATCCGTACCGCTGCCGATCTTGCAGAACACCAGGTGACGCTGATCAATCGGGAAGAAGGCTCCGGAGCAAGGCTGCTCCTTGATCAACGACTGAAAGCATCCGGAGTTGAGCCGACACAGGTACAAGGCTATGACCGGATCGTCTCTTCGCACTTTAACGTGGCGCGGGCCGTTGCGGAGCGTCGGGCAGACGTCGGGGTGGGAATCAGGTCAGCGGCTCAACTGTTCGAACTGGATTTCATCCCGCTGCAAGCAGCGCGCTATGATCTTGTTGTGCCTAAATCCTATCTCGCATCCCATCCGACATTGGCCCATCTGTTTGACACGCTCGTCAGTCGTCCCTTTCGAGACGAAATCGAAGCCCTCGGAGGATACGACACCAGCGAAACCGGGAAAGTCCACGCATTGCGAGTCGCGTGAGTGCATTCTCGCCAAGTCAGAACTCACACGTTCACAATAACTGTTCTGATACGACCTACGAGGGGAATGTATGTCGAAACAAGCATTATGGTGGGGTCTACTGAGTGTGTCGCTTGTTTGCTCAGGAGCAGACACACTCCAGGCCGCCGAGTATGGTGAGTTAGTTCAGAAAGACGGGAAATGGGTGTTTAAGGAAACGGAAGATCCGGTCTTGAAACTCATGCACGACAAGCACTTGATCACCGACGAAGGCTATTTAAAAGCGACGGATCGAACCGGAAAGAATTGGATTGAACCGGCTGATGCGGTGCTCAATCAGCGGAAAGATATTGATTGGGTCCATTATGAAAAGTCGCTGCTGCGATTACCTGACTGGCTGGATCTTGGATTCGAAAACAGGACTCGTTTCGAGTCATACGATCATCCCTGGCGCACGAGCCAAGCCATCGGTGGAGGACGGACGGATTCGCAAATTGCATTGCGGTCGCGCGTTCGTATCGGCTTAGGCGGCGACGGTCCGTTGCGGCTCTTATTCGAAGGGCAAGACTCACGTTCCTTTCTCGATGGAGATCGCGGAGATTTCCGAGATACGACCACCGTCAATCAATTCGATGTCTTGCAGTTACTCGGATCCTTCACGG
>CABVRR010000077.1 GCA_902500705.1 uncultured Nitrospira sp. | reverse complement strand
GCGTCCCGAACGCAGTGCGCTACCGGGCTGCGCTACGCCCCGACAAGACCAAGCAAAGACAACGAACACCTGATTGTCTTACAAGACGGGGGTAAAAGGCAACCCGTGTGTTTCCGCTATGCCTCGATGGACAACTTTTCCATCTTTGAGATTGACCCCTTTGGCCAATCCGAGATCAGACCCGATGGCTCGGTCCACACCGTCAGAGGCGAGCCGAAGCACATATGGTAACGTTGCATTGGTGAGAGCATCGGTCGACGTGCGTGGGACGATTCCAGGCATATTCGCCACACAATAATGCACGACGCCATCGACGACATAGACAGGATTCGAGTGTGTCGTTGGTCGCGTGGTCTCAATGCAACCGCCCTGATCAACGGACACATCCACGATCACCGACCCGGGTTTCATTTTCGAGACCAGTGCACGCGACACCAACTTGGGCGCCTTGATACCGGGAACGAGTACGGCGCCGATCACGAGATCAGCCGAGCACACGGCCTCTTCGACAGCAGCCGCGCTCACGGCACGCGTGACAATTCGTCCCTGATATTGATCGTCCAGGTATCGCAACCGTTCGACATCTAAATTAATTATGGTTACCTGGGCTCCCATACCAACCGCAATGCGAGTCGCCGAACTTCCCACAACCCCGGCGCCAAGTATCACAACCCTGCCCGACTCCGTTCCCGGAACGCCTCCCAACAAGACACCTCGACCTCCGTGTGTTTTCTCCAAATAATGGGCACCAATTTGCACCGACATCCGTCCAGCAATTTCACTCATCGGCTTGAGCATCGGAAGACCGCCGTCTTGTGACTCGGTCGTTTCATAGGCAATCGCCGTGACTTTGTTGTTCATAAGCGCCGTGGTTACCGCTGGTAATGCGGCGAGATGTAAATACGTGAAGAGCACTTGCCCAGGCCGAAACAGAGCACACTCGGAGAGCAAGGGTTCCTTCACTTTCATAATGAGCTCAGCTTTTTCAAACACCTCGTGCGCAGAACCGACAACCATAGCCCCCGCCTTGCGGTATTCGTCATCGCTGAATCCACTACCGTGCCCAGCCGACGGTTCGATCAAGACGGCATGTCCGTGTTGATGCAATGCCGCCGCACCGGCAGGTGTGACACTGACGCGATATTCGTGATCTTTGATTTCCTTTGGGACGCCGATGATCATACGAGCACTCCTCTCCTCGGCTAGACGCCATGAATGTCAGTCAAATTATTATACCTCTCCTCTGAATCAAACACGGATCCCACCAACCGTCCGGCCCGTGGACAGTCTGGAAAGGCCTGTTGTAAGATGCGCCCTCTTGGCAATACAGATGGAGGTACGGATGGACGTGTGGAACGAATCGTGTGCGGCTTGCGGAGCCACAGGAAGCCCGCTCACGAAATTGTCGCTGGGAAAGGATTTTTTTGGTCGCTCCTACGATCGTCTCTCACCGCTCTCGGACCAAAATCAAAAATGGTACTGTGCTCCTTGTTCAATGCATAAAAACCTGCAACGAGATGTTCGCGATATCCGCGCTGAATTCGACAAGCTACGGGCCGGCCACGGCTCTGAACTCTCAAGGGGTGACGAGTTCCGACGAGCATCATTGCGATTACAGGAGATCATGACGGTTTTGAGCGCCACCCATCAGCCCTCTCCGTTCCTGAGCGGTCATGATGTCACGCTCCTGATGGAACGGCTCAATACCCTCACCATGCCGGTGTAGCCATTTGACCATATGCCACCATTTCAACGACATATTTTCGTCTGCACAAACCAGCGCCCGAAAGACGATCCACGCGGCTCTTGTGCCAACTTGGGATCGGAAACGCTTCATGCTCACTTTAAGAGCGAAACGAAACGATTGAATCTCAAAGGCGTTGTGCGTGCCAATAAGGCCGGCTGTCTCGACCATTGCGAGCTTGGCCCGAGTGTCGTAGTCTATCCCGAGGGTGTGTGGTACTGGGTCGGCACAGAAGCCGACGTGACGGAGATTATGGAACGACATATCCTCAAGGGCGAAATCGTCACCCGCTTGCTCATGCCCGATCACCCGGTTCCAGCCCAACTAGTACCACTCAAGAGACCGTAGGCTTCCGTATGCCCACTGAAGATAAATGGAAGGCCAACATGGAAAAGGTGGCCTTCTCTCAGCAATTTCCTGGGCTGGTGCTGAACTGGGATGTTTGTCGAGGCAAAACGATCCAGTCCGTTATTCCCTTAACCGGCAAACAAGGCGCTGCGGTCATTGTGTTTACTGACGCCTCCTTCATCATTGTTCCTCCAATAGCACCGGAACCTTGGGCAATCGGACAGGCTCTCGTCGATGCTCGCGCTCAGCTTGAACCGGCACACCAAGCAGCGTACGGCGAGTATGATCGCTTGGTTAAGAAGGACAAGGAGGCGCTACGACACGCCAGACTGGAAAAAATTCTTGGTGCGATTCAGAACAACTTAGTGCAGATTCCCGAGCTGAAAGATCGACTCAAAGAACTCGTGAAGGACTGGAAGTGAGTAGCCTGCCGAATAAAAATATGTTCGAGATCTTTTCCCAAGGTCTCTTCGAAGGAGTCAAACCTATGTTGGTCATTCGCGATCATCTCGTCCGCCATCCCGACCGCTGCACTCACCAGGCAATCTGTGTGCCGATTTGCCCGACTAGCGCGTGGCTCTCAACCCCTCCCTACAAGTTCGACGCCTCACGCTGCCTCGAAAGCTGCCGACTCTGTCTTGATGCCTGCCCATCACAAGCGATCTACCCAGTTTTCAAGAAGGGCGACAAGCTCTTGGAACCGCAAAAGAAGTAGAGCGGGATATATCCGTCCCATCCTCTTAGGTGATGATCGTACAGGCAGGATATGGACCGGGTGTGTGCACTGAGTGGTTCGCAACCGTTACACAATCTGTTTTCGTAAATGTCCCCAGTAGGCTGTCCCGGCATATCCACAGGCTGCAGTGCCCGTCGTCATGGCCATGATCTGATAGACCTTGCTGCGAGGGATCTTCACCTTCACGACAGGGTTTAATAATTCAGGCGTATTGATAACGAGCTTGAGCGATTCTCCGGCGGAGAGAATCGGCCACATACACGCAAGTCGTAACCGAGTCTCAGACCGTGGAATCGCCATTGTATAGAGCCAGCCTTGATCAAGATGTTCGACTGCGAGACGGACCAGTCGATTCAGCACTGGCCTGAAACGAGGAAGAGTCTCTTGGAGCAAGAGATCCTGCGGTTTCAATCCAGCTTCGCTCAACATCATGTCAGGAATGTAACAGCGTCCTTTTTGGAGATCGTGAGCGAGGTCCTTGAGGATGTTCGTCAGTTGCAGCCCCTTACCAAATCTCACCCCGATTTCCGACATGTGCGGCACATCCCAATTCCTCAGCGCTTTTCGATGGGCACACATCAGATCGGTCCAGAACTCGCCGACACACCCGGCTACATGGTAGGTGTATCGGTCTAGATCATCAAGGGTTTTGAGCGCGGTAAGATCCGCGACGGATGCCCCAGGAAACGAGCTGAGATCCATCTCCATTCCTTGAGTCAAGGCTGTCATGACCCGCTGAATCCTACGTTGATCGTCCTGCGAGCAGTCGAGAAAGATTCGGAAACACTGGTCCAACCGTTCGAGGAGGAGGCGCTCAGCTGAATCGTGCTGGATGGGCCCCACGGCTTGTTGAATCGCGCTGATCTGTGTCCAATCGAGCGGTTCTCCTATGAATTGTGCTCTGAGGCGGTTGAGAAAGTTGAGGCGGCGTGGTCGGTCGATCAACTCCGTATCTGCGATCGTATCGGCGGCACGCGCGAACAAATACGCGACTCCCACTTGATCGCGCACATTTGTCGGCACAACGGCTAACGTCGTGTAGAACAGACGGGAGACATGTTTCAGGAGGTCGTGGAGTAAGTCATGTTTTGAAATCGTCGTCGCAGCGGAGCCCATCTTTCCTGAGTCTCGCATGGTTATATCGTGACGGCTGCTTGACCAAAGCTCGTTATCACAGGGATTAGGAGAGCAAGACTACGCTACATCCAGAACACAGATACCCATCGGCGGTTCTTCCCGTAAGATGACTACCCACCCCACTTTATCGGGAGCGAAAGTCGTATAGTGTCCTACGGGGTGACTCCTGGGAAGACTTTCTAACAGGAACGTCTAAACGGGTCAACATTATCCTTGTACTTTCAGCACGTTCAGACGCCTTGACTTTCAACCATCTAGCCTTATTCCCAAGAGTGTGCGCTAGTCTAGGCAGTATATTGTATACGCACGATGTGTGTATAATTTAGAGGGCTCAATTGCTCGCCTCTCCTAAAGGCGAATGCGTGTCTTCTGAAGGAGGCTTTCAATGAAGTGGATGAAGGGCACATTTCTTCTCCTGATTTCTAACATTCTTATTATGGTGACGCTCTCGCTCACCATCCCGATCGTCATCAACGTCATCCTCCCAATGTTCGGGATTGACGTCCGTGGTTCCGTCGACCTTTCAACATTAGTGTGGGCGGCGATGTTCGGATTCGGGGGTGCGTTTATCAGTTTGGCATTCTCGAAACAAATGGCACGAGCCATGCTCGATTGCCAGCAGATTACTCAGCCTCGCTCACATGCTGAACAGATCATATATGGCTCGGTCCAAGAGATTGCGCAACGGCTCCACATCACCATGCCGGAAGTCTGGGTGTATGAGTCGCCGGACCCCAACGCGTTTGCGACCGGCCCGAGTAAAAACAACTCGATGGTCGCCGTTTCGACCGGGCTTTTGCAAAATCTCAAAGAGGATGAAGTCAAGGCTGTTCTGGCCCACGAAATGGGGCATGTCTATAACGGCGATATGTTCGCGACCACGGTCCTAGCCGGGCTCATGAACACCTTCGTGTATTACATTGCGATGTGGGTGCGGCGCTTCTTCGCGGAACGGGATCAGGCTGCATTGGGTTTCGGGCTTTCCCTGGTGCTCCAGATCGTCGTCAGTATCTTGGCTTCGATCGTGATCAGCTGGTTTTCACGTCATCGAGAGTTTGGAGCCGACGCATTTGCCGCCAAAGTCTACGGCAAGAACTCCATGATCGGCGCGCTGCGCGCGATTGATCGATGGGTGAATCGCGCACAGTTCGAGTACTCGACACAGGATGCGCTCGCAACGATGAAGATCTCCGGCAAAGCCGGAGGGGTGATGAGCTTGTTCTCGACACATCCGCCGATTGAAGCACGCATTGCGGCGTTGGAGCAGCTTTAACCCTGCTTTCTAAAGAATTGAATATGGGCGCGGCATTCATGGATGGCCGCGCCCAACGATGCGCTTCCTCTTGAAATGTTTGCCTCGATGATCTGTTCAACCTCCGGATCGTCGATTTCTACCTCATAGCGGTCTTGGACATTCGTTCTGACCGGGCCAGTAGTGGCCTCACGCGGCATAAAAATTTCTTTCCATACTTCCTTTTCAACAAAACAGACATCTCGGAATCGTTCGTACAAAAGGCTCAACTTTTCTGCGTCGGTAATCCTGATACGATCGCCCATGAGACTCCTTTCGTCTCGCCTTATTTCGACCTTGCCGGGTTTTTCTCAAAAGAATCGGCAGGCACAGCGTCCACAACCGTAAAGTGCATCCTGCCGACCTGATTCACGGCATGAAACGGCTGCTGCCCTAGCGGAGCAATATAGATCTTCGCCACATACGTGCCCGGTACCCACCATTCACCTGAACGTTTCAACTCAAGATATCCATATCGCTCATGGCCCGGGACTTCCAGCACATCTTTCCCTATCGGCGTTTCATTCGACTGCCCCTCTGGTTGTTCCAAATACCATTGCACGGCAAACTGTGCCGGGTCTTCCAGGGGAGCCACTTCAAAAATAATATAAATAGCGGGGATATCTGCTGAGAATACCGAGCCTGGTTCAATCGGCTTCAGTCGTGGATCTTGGGTATACCACCCCTTTCGTCCAAACGTATCCCATTCGACTTCAAATCCTTTTCCAATCTTAATCCAGGTAAACAGTGACTGTGGAGTACCCTGCTCTTGATCATCGAAGGACTGGTTTTGGATTGGCTCAGCCGCTGTATTCTCTTGCACACGTGGAACGAGAAGCTCTTTTCCGAGTACTGCCTGCGTATGGAACATACCGATACAGAGGAGACCAGTTATAACCCATTTCCTTGACGCACTTCGCATGGGAATATCGTAAGTCACAAACGGGAGCGTGTCGAACTGCATCCTCGCGAGGTCATTATACCCAGATACTTGGCCGTCATCCGATCAAACCTTGTGCCCCATCCGTTCTATGGTAGAGTGATTGGCACGCTCCGAGCATGACCGCACGACACGCATCATCACACTCTGCACATTCTAACGGACAGGATCCTGACCACTGTTCTACTTCCCCAAGTCCACAGGAATCTGGTCGGCGCTTTGGCATTCGTGACGGATTATTCCAGGCCATCGCCCAAGGAGGAGGCGAACACTATCTTTCGGCGTTTGCCCTCCTTTTTCACGCGTCACCGTTTCAGTTGAGTGTCCTTTCAGCCGTCCCTCAGCTCTTGGGAACCTGGGCACAGTTGGTCTCCGTCAAAATCTCTCCTTGGTTTCCCAACCGAGCCTCTCACGTGTACTGGGGCATCATCGGGCAATCCGTCTCCTGGATTCCTATCCTCGTCCTACCGCTTCTCTGGCCTGAGCAAGGCCCTTGGCTTCTGATTGCAGCCGTCGCCGTCTACTTTCTCTTCACCAATTTTACCGCCCCTGCTTGGAACAGTCTTATCACCGACTTGCTTGAGCCCAACGAACGAGGCGCCTACTTCGCAAGACGTTCTCGAACGATCGCCATGACCAGCTTTATTGCACTCAGTCTGGCCGGAGCCCTCTTGAGTCTATTCGAGCACTGGGAGCTTCTCTGGGTCGGCTTTGCCGCCATGTTTCTCACCGCCGGTCTCTGTCGCAGCGCATCAGCCGTTGTGCTGAGCCATGTTGGAGACTTACCGCGGCACGAACAGCGCACCAGCTCAACGGGTTTTCTTGTATTCCTCCGCACCGGCACCTCCAAGAACTTTCGTCGCTTCTTATTGTTTTCAGGGCTCATGCACGCTGCCGTACTGGTGGCCGGTCCCTTTTTCGTCATCTACTTACTGCAAGACCTGCATCTCGCACATTGGCAGTACGGAACCTGGCTGGCCGCCGGCATTATCGGTCAATTCCTGACCTTGCCGGCTTGGGGACAGTTCGGTGATCGTTTTGGCAATAAAGCATTGCTCTCTTTCACAAGTCTCCTCGTTGCCTTCCTGCCGATGCTGTATGTATTCGGAACAACGTGGCCGTTTCTCATCACGGTCAATTTCTTTGGAGGCGTGATGTGGGCCGGACTTGGGCTTGGATTGAACAACTACGTCTTTGACGCAGTAGAACCTGTGGACCGTGGGAAGGCCGTCGCCGTTGCCAGTATCGTCAACGCGATCGGATGGGCCATGGGAACGGTGATTGGAAGTCTACTGATCGATACAATACCGAGCAGTCTACAGGTCGGCACGCTAACGCTTGAGCCGGTCTCCAATCTCCCCTTTATCTTCTTTCTTTCTGGTCTGTTTCGCGTGATCGTCTCAATGACGCTGCTCCGGACCTTTCATGAACCTCGTCAAGTGGAACAACGGGCTCATCATCGATTGTTATGGGAATTGCCGCTGTTGAAATCCTTGCGGCAACTTTCACGTCGAGCGACCAGTGCCGATCAATAAGCATCATCTCCAAATTTTCTGAAACGATTCTTCTGTTCCTGCTCCAATGTGTCGAATGTTTTATCGGCATTGCTTCGAACCTGATCCGGAGTCATCGTCGGCGCTGGCTTTGGTGCGTCGCCGGCACAGCCTCCAAGAGCCATCAACAATAGCCCTATCCCCACGACACTCAACACATTCGTGTATCCCATCCGCCAGGTCTGATTTTCCAGCATATGGCCCCCTTTTATCATGATCGCCACTTGATTGAGGTCGTATCATACCATTCAGGTACGTCGTCTGAACACCTGAAGCGGACCTGATCTCGTTGACTCACTACACTCAAGCAGGTATGCTCCGCGTCTTAATCCCTACTTTGCGAGGCCTCCCATGTCGCTGTCCGACCGCTTGACCGAAGATCTTAAGTTCGCAATGAAATCACGTGATCAACTTCGCATGGATGTCATCCGTATGATCAAAGCCGCCGTTCTCAATAAAGAAGTGGAACTAAAACGGGATCTCGACGACGCTGAAATGAGCCGAGTGATGACGACTCTCGTGAAGCAACGTCGAGAATCCGTCGAACAATTCGAAAAAGCTCAACGGATGGAACTAGCCGCCAAAGAACGAAAAGAAATCGAGATTATCGAGGCCTATCTCCCCAAACCGCTATCGCCTCAAGAACTTGAAGCGATAGTTGTCTCAGCTGTCGCGGAGACCGGATCACACGCCCTCAAGGACATGGGGATCGTCATGAAGGCCGTGATGGCCCGTCTCGCCGGGCAACCCATCGACGGGAAACAAGTCAGCGACCTGGTGAAAAGCAAGCTGATCTGATCCACGGCAAGAGTCCTTTGCTATACTGAATTCGATCCCGACGTGACTTCAGTTTTGTGCTCTCTTAGCCGTTAAGTAGTGGTATGGCGATCCTCATCGTCGATGATTCTCCCGACCAACACCTGCTCCTTCGGTCTATTCTTACGAAAGCCGGTCACGATCAGCTCATCGCCGTGGAATCAGCACAGGCGGCGTTCGCAAGTTTGCACCTTGATGAACCGCCTACATCAGTCGATATCGACTTGATTCTCATGGATGTGCTCATGCCCCATATCGACGGGGTCGCGGCTTGTCGACATATTAAACAGCACGCGCAGGTTCGCGATATTCCGATCATTATGGTCACGGCTCAAAACGATCTCGACAATTTAAAAGAGGCGTTCTCAGCCGGCGCCATGGACTACATCAACAAACCCGTGAAGAGCGTGGAACTCCTCGCGCGAGTCTCCTCGGCACTGACCTTAAAAAAGGAGATGGATTGTCGCAAGGAGCGAGAAACCGATCTTCGCCGCAGCAACGAGGAGCTGCAACGAGCGCTCCGAGAGGTCAAAGTTCTTCGCGGCCTGATTCCGATCTGTGCTTCTTGCAAGAAAATCCGCAATGACGGCGGATTCTGGCAACAACTCGAAGAATATATCGGTGAGCATTCCGAAGCAGAGTTTAGCCACGGCCTCTGTCAACCCTGCCTCAAAAAGCTTTATCCTAGCGTTTATCAAGACTAGCTGGTACGCTTCCGAAAGTATGTCTCCACAGGACTGTGTGACTGTATGAGTATTCTCATCATCGACGACTCTGCGGACGATCGGTTGCTGTTACAAGCCATCCTGTCGGCCGCCGGCTATGAAAATATTCTGACGGCGGATTCTGCTGCTGCGGCATTTGGACATCTTGGCCTCGACGGAGGTAAACAAGACCTTACGCGCGTCGATCTGATCCTGATGGATATTTTGATGCCACAAATGAACGGCATCGAAGCCTGCCGTCAGATCAAAGCCGCCGACCGCTTCCGAGACACCCCGATTATCATGGTCACCGTCAAGACGGATCCGGTCGATCTCCAACTTGCGTTTGCGGCCGGAGCCATGGATTACGTCGCCAAACCCGTCAACAAGGTCGAACTCCTGACCAGAGTGCGGTCGGTGCTTCGGCTGGTCCACGAAATCGACCGGCGTCGTGCACGTGAGCAGGAACTCCTCGAAGTCATGCGTCAACTTCAAGAAGCCAATCAGATGTTGCTCCGCCTCTCGTGCTTAGATGGCTTGACCGGTATCACCAATCGACGCCAGTTCGATGACTTTCTGGACCAGGAGTGGCGGAGAGCGGTACGCGAATCGACGCCGTTATCTCTGATCATATTGGATATCGACCGATTTAAGACTTATAACGATTCCAAGGGCCACACCTCCGGCGATGAATGTCTCAAACAGGTCTCAGCGGCCATCTCCAGTTCCGTCAATCGACCAGGTGATCTGGTTGCACGCTATGGTGGGGATGAATTTGTGACGGTCCTGCCCGGCACAGGCATCGACGGCACAGCCCAGGTGGCGGAGAGCCTGCGTCGCCGAATCGAATCGCTGGGAATGAAGCATGTCGATGGGGAACTCGTGACGATCAGCGTAGGGTACGCCTGCATGGTTCCCCACAGAAATGCGTCGCCGACCGATCTCATCAAGGCCGCTGATCAGGCACTGTATCAAGCCAAACAAGAAGGGCGCAATCGGACCAAATCAGCCAGCATGCTGTCGCTGGTCCAAGACGCACACGACGACTAGAAAGACGCCCAACGACTTGCTGGGCGTTCACCTCCCTCATGTCACGTCATTCGCGTCGAAGACCTCACAACCGAGTCGTGCCACCGACACAATCCATACGGCGCTCCCGCTCCGCATCTGAACGAGCCACCGTTCTCGACAAAAGGAAGGCCTCCGAACAAACGCTTCGCCCATTCGAGCAGCGTGCGCCCGTGCTGCTCAGACACTATCAAGCAGCACTCCGTAAGCTCGTGCAAGGCGACGCCCTAAACAGCGGCAATATTTCACGGATCTTTCACGCTCTTTCAGAAGCATGCTGCAACTTACTGCACATCAAACGCGCCAGCATCTGGTTGCTGACAAAAGAACGTACTAGTCTAAAACTCATCGACGTCTGCACCGCAGGTCGACAACATTCCAGCCCAGCCTTCGTAATCACGTCCTCGCACTGGCCCGCGTATCTTCGATCGCTGACCCAGACACGTCGCGCGACTACGGCTCGCCAGGTATCCCGACATCCACGATTTATGAAGCTGGCACCATCGTATGTATCACGATTTCGAGTCAGCGCCATGCTGTGTGCACCCATTAAGGAGAACAGGAGGCTTCTAGGCGTACTCTGTGCCGAATCCGTCGACGAACCTCGACGATGGAACCGACAGGAAGAACATCTGGTTCGCCTCCTTGCAGCCATGGCAACGCTTGCGCTGGAGGCGGCCGAGCGGCACGAAGTAGAACAGGCTCTTCGTGTCGCCAAGGAAGCCGCCGAGGTAGCCAATCGCGCTAAAAGCGAATTTCTCGCCAGTATGAGTCACGAAATCCGCACGCCTATGAATGCCATCATCGGCATGGCCGATCTGCTATGGGATACTCCGCTCACACCAGATCAAAGAAAATACCTCCGCATCTTCAGACGCGCGGGCGGCACACTCTTGAACCTCATCAACGATATCCTGGATCTTTCAAAGGTCGAAGCCGGCCGGCTGGAGTTGGAATCGATCGGGTTCGATCTGAACGATGTCATCGAAAAGGCTGTCGACATATTGGCCATGCGGGCCAACGAGAAAGGGCTGGAATTCGCCTGTCATATCGATCGCGATGTACCGTGTCAGTTGGTCGGTGACCCGACCCGACTGACTCAAATATTGATCAATCTGATCGGCAATGCCATCAAATTTACCGACAAAGGCTCTATTGTGGTCCGTGTCATCAACGATCCTAACCGCACGATCGCCGGTGCCGTTCGATTTTCCATCAGTGACACGGGCATCGGCATTCCCTCCGATCAGCTCGCATCGATCTTCGAAAGTTTTACGCAAGCCCATGTTTCGACCACCAGACAATACGGAGGAACGGGACTCGGCCTTGCGATCACCAAACGCTTGATAGAAGGCATGAACGGACGAATCTGGGCAGAAAGTGTAATCGGGTCAGGGAGCACGTTCCACTGCACTGCCTTACTACATGTTCAAACAGAACAGCCTCTGAAGAATTCCACAATGCCGATGAACCTTGCCGGCGTGAGAGTCTTGGTCGTGGACGACTATCCCGTCAATCGCCTCATACTCCGTGAATTCCTGAGTGACTGGGGGGCTCAGGTTACGGAAGCGAATAATGGAATGGCTGCGCTAAGCCTACTCCGCCATGCCTTCGAACAAGGGCATGCCTACGAGCTCTTGCTTCTTGACTGCCGCATGCCTGAAATAGGAGGGTTTCATATTGCAGAACAGCTGAAATCCTTACTGAATGGGAGCTGCCCGACCGTCATTATGCTGACATCTGATCATTGGGCGGACGATATTGCCCGGACCTATGATCTCGGTCTCGGTGGGTATCTGATCAAACCGATCCGACGATCCGACCTCTTGCAAACAATCGGGATCGCCCTTGACCGAACAAAAGGAATATTGACGGCGGGTGTGGACGTGGCGGCACCACCGGGAGCAGCTTCGACGCGAACCTTCCGCGTATTGTTGGTTGAAGATTCTCCCGATAACCAACTCCTCATACGAGCTTATCTGAAGCAAACCAACTACTTCCTTGACGTGGCGGACCATGGCGCCATCGCGCTAGACAAGTTCAAATCCGCTCATTACGACATCATCCTGATGGACGTGCAAATGCCGGTGATGGATGGGTATGCTGCGACGAAAGCCATCCGCGCATGGGAACAGAATCATGATCTACCGCCCACCCCGATCATCGCGCTCACCGCATTGGCGCTTGAAGAGGAAAAAGCCCGTATCTTTGAAGCCGGCTGCAACACACACCTTACGAAACCTGTAAAAAGAACTACCTTACTGGAAGTCCTACAAGCCCATAAGGAGCTCGTCGTCTAACGATGCCTACTTCACAGCCCGAACCAGTCGATCGACTGACTATCGTAATTAGTCGAGAGCTTGAAGAGATCGTGCCTATTTTCTTGAGTAACAGGCACAAAGACATCCACATACTTCGCGATGCGCTGACGAGACAAGACTACAGGACGATTCAGACTTTGGGCCATCGGATGAAGGGTGATGGAGGAGGATTCGGATTCAATCGAATCACTGAAATCGGAACAGCAATAGAGCTTGCGGCAAAACTAGAAGATTGCTCGACCATTGAACAACAGGTTGTGCAGTTGGAAAACTTTCTCACACGCGTGTCTGTTGTCTATCGCTAGATAGTGGGCCCACGATTCATATCGATATTCTGGAACAGAACCGAGAGACGACACGCGTTCGTTCTATCCGTAATCAGGACAAGACCGGACGTTCAGGAGGAGGTCGTCGCTGCAACACATAGTCGATCGAAAGCATCAGCCGCTTAGTCTGACATCGACCTGCCTTATGAAATGCGCTGGTTTCCTCGAACAATAGGGTTCCCTTTTTTCCGAGAATCGTCTTAATGCGACCGCCGAATTTCCGCTGAGCGTCCGTGTCACTCAGAATAATCTGACACAGTTCCGCAAAACTTTTCGTTCGATGCGTATTCTCGATGAGAACATGCGGGCCGCAAGAAGCATCCACATCCGTGAGATAAATAAAAATGGTTAAAGACTTGAAATCCAACGTGTCGTAGTGAAACGCATCTCCGTCATACTGAACCGGCACATTCGTGCTGGACAGTAATTCTTCCCGCTCTCCGACGGCCTGATCACCAAAAGACCATTTTAATTGAGTCAGCCACAAAATCGGCTCAGCGCCCAAGTATTGTCGAGCGATCTCTACAAGTTTTTCATTTCTGGCAATCTGATCGATTGCCTTGCATTCCCGATGCGGATTCCAGTATTTCAGGAACTTCGTGGTCTTCGCATACTGAACAATTCGCTCCACATACTCGTCAGGAATCTTCCATCCATCTGCATACCCTCGTTCATGTAGTGATGTGACAACACGATGCACGTCTAGATCTGGGAATAGATTCTGTTTCTCAACCTCCACTGATTGAACGCCAGTACGGCGTTGATAGTAGCGGATTGCATGCGGTCTGAATGGACCCAGTAACAACCACCCCCGGATGACTTGAGTCGATCGAAGCACCCACCGTTTCTTGTGAATAAGAATCCGGATCTGATGGTACATCGTAGGAACCTGTGGCAACATGTGAGCTTTTCGCTACTTCCTTTATCAGTACAAATTAGAGGATTTTAGGTGCACAACATACGTTTCAGCAAAGAGCACGAAACATGCCTCCATATCATACCCTCACATTCATTTTCTCGATTTCCGCTCGAAGTATATGAAATTCCTGCGGGTGAATATATTTCACACTATCACCACCGATAATATTAATCATTGCAATATATCAGGCAGCTTTTTAATTTAATTGAATTACTGTAGGGCCATTCATGCGAACATGAAGAAATATGTTGCCCATCATACAAACCTTGCGAGAGAAAAGACAATACGCAAATGAGCGTATTGCTCAAGAGGGGGTGCTTCAAACCATCACGTTTCAAGCATAATTTTTTAACATATTTTTCGTACTGGCGATATTTATCGCAATACTTAAGGCATAGCCATAAATGCACAATCTCGACAAAAGGCACACCGCACGTATAGAGAAGATATCGAGTTCACATTGAACATATTTCTTGAGAGAATCAGCACGCGTGATAGGGCTCTAAAATCGATAGGCTCAGCGGTAACCAATCCAATTGACAATCAGTGTCTGAGATGCCTCCTTTATCAGGCTAACCGTGCCGTCGCCGTATAGTGCATAAACTCATTGGTGGCATTAAAAATATCTCGAGCTTCCTCAATGGTGTACTTCGCTTCGCCCTGCAATGTCGGATGTCGCCATGCAGCCTGTACAGTACGAAGCAAGTTGACAATAATCGCATAGTTTGATTCCACAGCACTCCAGTCACCGGTTCTGCGCTTGCGCTCTTTTTTTAATTCGGCCTCGATTGGATGAAGCCACTGCGCCCAGGATTGCGCTGAGTTGGAAGCAGGACACTCGATCTGATGTTTCTGGGCTTGTCTGGAAATGTAGCTCAGTCCCACTTCAATGACTCGCGACAAATGAAAGACGCAAGCCGTTCCACGACCGAGAGCCAAACACTTGCCCCCCTCTTCAAGATCAAATCGAGCTTCAGGAAAGCGTGCCAGAACCTCGTCTCCTATTTTCTTTCTCGCATGTTCAAAGAGATTCTGATGTTCAGACGGAATATGATAGAGGACAAGCTCATCTGAAAACCGAGTGGTCAAATCGGTAAGACCTGTCAGAACATCTTCATAGGATCCGGCACCTTCCCAGATCGTATTGACCAGTCTATCGATCTGTTTTTGAGTCAACGGAAGAGACAGCTTCTCGGCATAGCTCCGAGCCAGATCCAAATGCCGAAGAAACTCCTGTTGATGCGCTTCTTTAACGACCTTAATGTCAGCTTGAAGCCGACAACTGACCTTCATTTGCTCTAACAACGTTATCATCCAATACAGCAATGTCGCATCAACTCTTAACATATAGTCTTCAGTATGGTTAGGAATTCTAGGTATTTAACATTAGATCGATTGCAGTATGTCAAAGCTTGCTTAATCTGGCAAGGGCCATTTTTTCTCTTGCCCCTCATCATTAAGCCCTGGCCGAATACACGATTCCAGAAATCCCGGAAGCGCTCTTCAGTCGCCCTCAGCAATGCCCTGCGTTGGATCGCATGTGGGTCTTACTGTTTACACACGGTACTAGTAGAGTCTCGGTAACTGGTTGTGTATAATAGGCCACGGGAAACGTGACTCGATATTCCTCCCCGTTCTTCGACCGCAGCACAAGACTGCATGTTCATATGCAGCAAACCCTGCGGGATTCAGAGGATCACGATCCCAGTATCCAAGAGGTGGGGGGCTAGCTCAGTTGGGAGAGCACTACGTTCGCAACGTAGGGGTCGG
>CABVRR010000076.1:13445-15729 GCA_902500705.1 uncultured Nitrospira sp. | reverse complement strand
GGCACGTGTCACAAAAAGTCTCCGTGAACGTATAGCCTTCGGCTGGTTCGCCGCACGTTGTGCGGTACTCCTTCAACTGCACCCACGCATAGCGATGCGGTTCATAGACCTGCTGACACAGAGTGCAGAGGGGAACTGGACGTAGGTGAGAGGCCATGTGGGATACCTCCATTACGAATCGCTTGCCGGTTTGGTCTCTGATACAGACTCTATTTGTGCCATAGCTGTGCATGGATCATGGCTGGAGAAATCCCTAGTTTGCCTACGTGCACGAGACTGACGCGAAAATCCGGGTGGTGGATCAGACATCCTGGCATATGGGCGATGGTCAAGCACACGCGTCGGCGAGGCTTTACGTGAAGAGACTCATCGGTGGGTCGGTCTGAGCAGTCTGTTTATGGAACCTCGGGAGAAGGCGCGGGTAGGACGGAACTGGGCTTTGATGGCTTCGTGGTCGGCGAGTCCTGCGGGTGTATGGCCATGCCTGGATCAATGACTGGGGGTTGCACGGACGAGTCCGGATGGGGCTCTGTGGGCGGGGTCACCACTATTTTAGGATCGATGCTGGGACGAGCTGCTTCAGGTTTGGGTGCGCTCTTCATCGATGGAGGAGGTGGCGGCGGATTCGGTGTGCCACCGGGCGATAAACCAGGCGGGGGTGGAGGAGCCGGCACAATGTCCGCTGCGTCCACATCCATCGAAGCAAACGATACTCCGGAAGCGAGTACCACACTCATCACGATTCTACGAGTCAGTAACCATCGCTTGCTTATCATGATCACATACTATCGTTTCTGTTCCTGTCGTTCCTACTGGGCAAACCCCTAGATATGGAATCAGAAATGTCAGAATGCGTGATTGCCGTGTCGATCACAACATGACGACACGCGTTTTGTTCTTATCACATGCCGACTCAATGATCAGAATAGGGTCCGGTGCCTCTTTCGTGAGTACGTTTCCCTATCGATGAGTTTGGAAACACTGTGGCACGATATGCTATTCGTACCCTACCAAGCCGTTCTACTCTGACAGAACAACCACGGAGATTAATATGTCCTCTCCATCTGACACGCGATCGCTCGACGGCGATGATTCCGACACTCGCCTTGTACCGTTTGAGGTTCACGTCCCTCAAACCGCCATCGACGATCTACATCTGCGGCTGAATCTCATCAGATGGCCCGATCGTGAGACCGTACAGGATTGGTCTCAAGGGGTCCCATTGTCTTCGGCGCAAGCGTTGGTCGATTACTGGATCCATGACTACGACTGGCGGAAGTGTGAGTCACGCATCAATCGATACCCTCAATTTCGTACGCGCATCGACGGCGTCGGTATTCATTTTATTCATGCACGCTCGCCTCATCCGCACGCGCTCCCCATCCTTCTTACCCACGGATGGCCCGGCTCGGTGATCGAATTTCTGGACGTCATCGACCGACTGACTGATCCGACAAGGTTCGGCGGACGGGCTGACGATGCGTTTCACGTGGTGGTGCCGTCGATACCGGGCTATGGCTTCTCGGATAAACCTACTGAGCGTGGCTGGAATCCGCAGCGTATCGCACGAGCCTGGGCGGTTCTGATGTACCGGCTCGAGTACCGCCGCTGGGTGGCGCAGGGAGGCGACTGGGGATCGGCTATCACCCATGCGATGGCCAGCCAGCGCCCGGATGGCTTATTGGCCGCTCACGTGAACCTGCCGTTGGTCGTCCCCGAGGTACTCCCGGCGCACCCGAGCGAGGAGGAGCAGGAGGCGTTGAATGGGATTGAGCGTTATCTGAATCAGATGGCCGGGTATGCCGACCAAATGAACACGCGACCGCAGACGATCGGCTATGCCCTGAACGATTCGCCGTTGGCGCTGGCCATGTGGATGTACGAGAAATTTTTTGAATGGACGGATAACCGCGGCCGCCCGGAAGATGCTCTCTCCCGCGATCACATGCTCGACGATATTTCTCTCTATTGGTTCACCGGCACCGGGACATCCAGCGCACGGTTGTATTGGGAAGGTGTCGGGCACACGATCCGGGAACACAGTTTTTTCTCAGGCTCGCGCGCCGCGTCCGGCCGCATTGACCTTCCCATGGCAGCCAGCATTTTCCCCCGAGAAACATTCCGTGCTCCGCGTGCATGGGCTGAAGCAGCCTGGTCGAATGTGTTCTATTGGAACGAAGTGGACAAAGGCGGGCACTTCGCGGCGTTCGAGCAACCGGCACTCCTCGCAACGGAGCTGTGGCACGCCTTCAGGGCATTTCGCGACCACGCCACACAGTAATAC
>CABVRR010000076.1:11129-13345 GCA_902500705.1 uncultured Nitrospira sp. | reverse complement strand
GGAGTTGAGCTGCCGATACCCAAAGTTTTCGAGTACCGCGACCAGCAGCAATTTCCAGAACTCCGAAGGCCGTTGGTAGAGGTGAAAGGTCATTTCTTCCATCAGCAGCGCGCTCAGCGAAAGCGCAACGCCGAACCCAATGGCCACTGCCCAACAGACCAACCAGATTTCCCACGGCACCAACCCACAGACCAATCCGACTGAGAGCAGCACGTACCCAAACACTTCGAAGGCGGGTCCTAACCATTCAAACATCACCATGAATGGAAACGCGAGCCAGCCGACCGTCCCGCTCTTCGGATGACAGCACAGCTCGAAATGGCTCGCCAGGCTGTCGCACAGCCCACGTTGCCACCGAATACGTTGATTCTTGAGCGTCCGCCAATCTTCAGGCACCTCGGTCCAGCACACCGGATCCGGCACATACGTAATGCGATAGGGCTGCCCGTTCAGACGATAATAGTGATGCAGGCGCACGACGAGTTCCATGTCCTCGCCGATCGTATTGGTTCGATATCCGCCCACTTTCAGAACGGCCTCTTTTCGGAATAATCCGAAGGCGCCGGAAATAATCAGCATCGCATTGAACGGAGACCATCCCTGGCGCCCGGACAAGAATGCGCGGAGATATTCAACGGTTTGCAAGAGCGCCAGAAAGCTCGACGGCAGTCTCACTTGTTTCAAGAGTCCATGTTCGACCACACACCCGTTGGCCACACGGATCGTTCCACCAGATGCGATCGTACGGTGGTCGAGCAAAAACGGCTGGACCACCTGATACAGACTGTCCTGCGCCAAGACGGAATCGGCATCGATGCAACAAAACAACGGATAAATCGACAGGTTAATACCCGCATTGAGTGAATCGGCCTTCCCGCCGTTTTCCTTATCGATCACGCGGACGTTCGCATACTGCGAGGACCGATAAGTCGCGCGAACCGGCTGAGTCGGTAAGTCGCGACTGTAGGCCTCGGGAAATGGTTTTAATGTGAACTCGCGTCGCAGCACATCGACGGTGCCGTCGGTCGAGCCGTCGCTGACGATGATGATCTCGTACTCGGAATATTTCAGCTGGAGCAAAGATCGAATAGAGTTCGCGATCGTTGCAGCCTCGTTGTATGCTGGCACAATGATGCTGATCTGCGGCTCATATCCTGTAAACGCGCGTGGAATCTGTTCGCCCATTCGTTCCTCGAAGTATTGCCGGAGTGACACGATCGAGATGACGTTCAGGATCATGTACCCCCCGGCCAGGGCGACTAAGTACAGCAAAAACAACGCTTGAAAGACACTATAGAAGGCTTCTGGCGTCATGAGTCACGTGCTGGGGAGTCTGCATGCATATCGGTCTGTTCTTGGCGTCACAACCGTTTCATGCATGCGCCGGAACCTGCGGGCGGCAACCGTTTTGATGATCGCGGTTGAGCTATGGCCCTTCTCGGCCACCGCTCAAGAGATCGCCGTTCCTGGACGGCAGTCCCTTGTCGAGACTCAAGAAATTGAACTGATCTACGCAGGAGACCAATCCATTCCTCAGATTATCGTGCGTGGTCCACAACCGCCAAATCCTTTCGTATCTTCATCCTATCGACCGTCGGAGCGAAGTCTGAACCTTCTTGCGTGGGCCAATGCGGGTCAACGGATTGGGACCTGCCACGCAAAACTGGAAGGACATGCACTGCCTCTGCTGATCCGATTTGCTCTCAATGGGGAATCTCCCTGCGAATTTGCGTGGCCGCTGCACAAACCGAATAGCCTGCTGGATGCGCTCTCTTTTCAGAAGCTCCGAGTCCGTGGGACCACATCCAGTCCCTTGACGATCGCCCTGGTCGACGATGCTGCCGGTCAATCGCCGCACCGCGTCGTGGTCATTGAACGCGTTACCAGCCGCTTTGAGGTCGAGGTCTCCCTCGCACCATTTTCGCAGCGGCTTGATCTTCAGCGTCTTGCACACATCACGCTGTCGGTTGCTGCCGATGCAGACGTTGTGCTGGAAGAATGTGTCTTGTTGAGCCCAGAGCCAGCGGTGCTGCCGACCCCCTCAGTCGGATTTTGGTATTGGGACTATCGCTCTGCGGTCCTCGATCCCACTGGCATGCTCGCAACCTGCCGACAACAACGCTGTCGACGGCTGGTCCTTCAACTACCTGACTTGCGTGATCCCGATCACCTATGGGCAGCCTATGCCGGATTGTTTCCTCTCGCAAAGGCCGCCG
>CABVRR010000076.1:0-11029 GCA_902500705.1 uncultured Nitrospira sp. | reverse complement strand
CCCGATCACCTATGGGCAGCCTATGCCGGATTGTTTCCTCTCGCAAAGGCCGCCGGCATCGAGCTCTTTGCACTCGACGGCGCGCCGGACATGATTGATCACCCAGGGATTCTGATCGAGAAACTGACCAGACTGCTGCCCCTCGTAGGCACCAGTGGGTTCCCTGGCCTGCAGTTAGATATCGAGCCCTATCTCCTCAAAGACTTTCCCGATGACGACACGATCTTCGACCGATACCTCGCCACGATCAAGCAGGTGAAGACCTCCCTTTCCGGGAAGGGGCGCTTGTCCATCGTCATGCCGTTCTGGTTTGCCTCGACGATTCACCAACGCCGCCCCATCGCATTTACCGTGATGGACGAAGCCGATGACGTCGCGGTCATGAGTTATCGAACGGATGTGGAAGAGTTGATCGCGATCAGCGACGATATTTTACGTTACGGTACGCTGAAAGGCGTGCCGGTCTGGCTCGGCATGGAGACCACGCACCTCTTGCCTGAACGGCATGTCCTCTTGAAACGCGAGCGCAACCCGTCCCTCGCGGATGGAATCCTCGACCCGGCGCGAAGGACCTTGACCCTCACCAACCCGCCGCGAGGCGAACGGCACGAAACGAATGGGATAGGGTTTCGCATCCATCATCGTACGACCGTGCACCCCGAGCGCATCTCGTTTGCCGGTCGTCCTCGCCGCGAAGTCCGTCAGGCTATCGATCAGGTGTTCTCTCTGGTCCGCATGTCGAGCTTTTCAGGACTGTTGATTCACGATCTTCCAGGCTACCAAGGGTTACCCGAATAACATGCGCTGCTTCTCTGTCTCAGAACGACCATTTCTAAAGACAGGAATGTCGCTACTCGCTTGCTGCGCACTGACGGCCTTCTGCCAAGTCACAAGCCTCCAGGCCGAGACCACCGACACACAGTCCACACAAGCCTTGCTCGATCAGGCCAAGCAGCTCGAAGCCGCTCAACGCTATCCCGACGCGATCGCTCTCTATCGAGCACTCCTCTTGCGTAAACCCGACAATGACGACATACGCGCAGCCTTGGCACGCCTGCTGTCATGGCAAGGCGCGCATGGCGAAGCAGCGGACCTGTATCGAGATATTGTGGAGCGCCACCCGGTCGATCTCGACATGCGGACCGCCCTTGCACGAGTGCTCTCGTGGCAGCAACACATGGTGGAAGCCCGACAACTCTACGAAGGCGTGTTACAGGAAAACTCACACCACGAGGAAGCGCTCCATGGATTGGCAGACGTGCTGTTTTGGGAAGGACGATTGGAAGCAGCCTTACCCTACTACGAACAGGCCTATGCCCTGTCTAACGATCCGACTCTTGCACAGCGCATCGCTTCAGTAAAAGACGAGCTGCGTCAGCCAGAGCCCACACCTTCTCCCAACGCACCCCCGCCTGTCTCCAAAGAGCACAGGCCCGCCGTCACTCAGACGCAGGATCGGAAGGCGGAGCAGGGACACACCCTCGCCGACTACCGACAGGCGCTCACGGACCATCCGGAGGACGACGACACGCGCGGCGCGCTCGCACGCGCGTTGGCACGAGATGGACAGCTGGAGCAAGCGGCGGCCCTCTATCGCGACATTCTCACGCGCCATCCCTCCGACATCGACGTGCGAATAGGATTGGCACGAGTCCTGTCCTGGCAGAAACAGTTCGATGTTGCGATCCCTCTTTATCAGGAGATCCTTCAAGAAGACGGTACGAACGGGGAGGCGTTGCGTGGATTCGCCGATAGCTTGTTCTGGAGCGGAGCCACGAAGGACGCCCTCGCTCAGTATTCGCGATTGTATCAACTGACCGGGGATGAAGAAGTCGCGACGCGTATGCGAGCCGTGACGGCCACGCTTGAGGCCTCGCCTCAGGCGCCGGTCGGCCTGCGGGACTCGACCGTGCGCTTGCCCTATCGTGACTACGTGAAGTTGGGATACGGCCAGTTTTCCTATACGCGAGGCATTGCCGATGAGCGGAATGTCCTCATCGAGATCTCCAAGTCGTTCGGTGCGCAAACAGTAGTCGCACGGGTTGAGCCGCTCAGCCGATTCGGCTTCCACGACACGCCGGTGTCGGCCGAGCTCTATAGCCCCTTATGGCGGAGGGCCTGGGGTTATCTCGCCGCTCAAGGAACCATCAACCCTGACTTTTCTCCCAATTACTCGATTGTCGGAGAAGTCTCTCAAGGGTTGGGAATCGTCCACCCACTCCTCTCGATGTTTGAAACCTCCTTCGGCTATCGTCGCCTCTCGTACAAAACAGATGATATCGATCTCTTCATGCCGAGCGTGACGGTCTTTCTGCCGTTGAATGTGTGGGTGACGGAGAAACTGTATTACGTTCCCGACACCGGAGCGCTGACGCTGGCTTCTCAGGTGACCTGGCGTCCCACCAACCGTTTGCAGCTCTTCGCCTCGTTCTCATTCGGCACGTCGGGAGAGCGGATCGTCGCCACGCAAGACGTGGCGCGCGTGAGTAGCCACGCCGTCCAAGGAGGCCTCACTTTCCCTGTGACCGACCGAATCTCCATGGAGGCCACCGGGTATTACGAAGACCGGGGCCTGCTATATGTGAGGCGAGGAGGCAGTTTCAGCATCATCTACCACTGGTGAAAGGGCCCACCGTTTCTCCAGGGAGGGTTTCTTGCTCTCTCTCATCCATACCGACCTATCATTCGAAGTATGGGCATTCATCGGCGTCCTCATCGGATGTGGGATCGTATTCCTTGTCGTCTGTATTCTTGCCTTTCAGATGCGTCGACAAGCGAAAGAACATCGACAGCGGCGCGTCACAGCCCTGTGGCAACCCCTGTTAGAACAATATCTCCGTGTTCCCTTTGAGACGCTGCCGACACTCGCCCCTCGCGACCACATCATCTTTCTCTACCTCTGGAACGAGCGGTACGAATCTGCGTCCGACGCGGAAGCGGCTCGCCTGATTCAGATGGCCCGGGCGGTCGGCACCGACCGATTTGCTCATGAGCTTCTGCACGCACGGCTTCTGCGTCGCAGGATTCTTGCCGTCATCACGCTGGGCCGATTACGAGACCGATCCGCCTGGACAGAAATGCAAGAATTAAGCACCCATCACAATTCATTTCTCGCATTCAACGCGATGCATGCCCTCCTCCTCATCGACGCACAGAGTGCGATTCCCTTCATCATTCCGCTCCTCGGTCGTCGGAACGATTGGTCTCCGCTTCGAATCGTCTCGATGCTGAGCGCCGTGGGACAGGATCTTGCTGCAGAAACGATCGCGCAGGCCGCCATCATCGGAGACCCTGTCATCGGCCCACGCTTGTTGCGCCACCTCCCTGCAACACGCAGTCGGCACGGACTCCCGATCTTACGGCGATTCCTGCGTGAGCAGCCCCCCTCGAACGATACCCTGGCAACCTGTTTGTTTGTGTTCGGCGAGTTTCGAGACCCGACGGACCTCCCGATGATCCGCCTTCACCTGTCGAACCCTTCCTGGTACGTCAGGGTTCAAGCGGCTACGGCGCTGGGCAAACTGGGGGAATTGGAAGATGAAGCCCGATTGCTTGCACTCTTTGATGATGAACACTGGTGGGTACGGTATCGCGCCGGTGAGGCCCTGGCGACGTTGAACTCAATGAGCGAAGAAAAGCTGGAGTTTCTGCAAGAAACCATCATCACTCCGGAAGCACAAGAAATCTTGGCCCCGGTGCTGGCAAAATTCCGCTCGCTCCATGCTCGTCCCTCTCCATCTGAATCAGTAAGCCGGAGCTAGCGTCTCGACTTTATTCTCCGAAGCGTGTAGGCGTGCCTCGCGAACGGCCGCTCCGTTCGAAACAGAACAGGAAAATCGCACCGTTGTTTCATTAGCGACATGGGAGAGAACCACCAGCCGACCCGTTTGGGTCACCGCATCAGATGCCGACGAGTTTGGCACCAGTACCCAGTGCTCGGGCACTTCGACCGTCAGTCCATCGATCGGTTGAGGGACCGTCACGGCTACTTCGCAAAACGTTCCATCCTGCTTGACCGCGAGCGCCAGCGCGTTGCGGGCAGCCCACCACTCGCCGAATTGCTTGACCGACCCGAACCAAGCCCATTCCTTGACGGCGTCGTAGAAGCCTTGCTCGAACTCCAACTTGTGCCCGAGAATGTTCGGATGAATCAACACCACCATGCTACCGCCATAGCGCGCGATCTGCTTGGCCACTGTCACGGCCTGAGGCAACCGCTCGCCCATCGGAGGCAACTCTTCATCCTCCACCGTGATGGGAAACTCAAAGATCGGAACTTCCGACTCGGCAAGTCGGTCATAGGTGAGTTGATAGGGGAAATGCGTCAAGGAATTGTTCGCCGTGGCAGTGGAGCTATAGCGAAATCCCGTCGCGACCAGCGCCTGCGGAAGCGCGTAGGGATTCGACAACTCTCCTGGTCGGAACGACAGGATCGGGACTTGCCCTCCAAAGTGTTCGATCAAAAACTTGCTGACGCGGAGCTCTCCGAGTACCGTCGCATTCTCCGCCGTCACGCGATCCTTCACGAACGGCACATAGCTCGGATACCGCTCCTCCCCCGTTCCCAGGGGAAATGTGTTGAATACCCTGGAGTGAGCCACCGTGTGGCTGGCGAGTTCCATCCCTAAGTCTGCCAGTCGTTTCACATGTTTGACCCCTTCTTGGTTGAAAAAAATATCGTCGTTGAAGTCTTTGACATATTTGGTTTGGACAAAATATGTTCCGACCAATCCGCGACTCTTCTCGTATTCCGCATACGCGACGGCATTGGCCATCGACCGCGTAAAGTCCACATCGTGGGTGAACATCACCGACAACGATTTCCCAAACGGCACGGTCCCGATCGTCACGGCGTTCGGCTCCCCCGAGACATACAACGATCTCAAGAGACGCAGCCACACATCCAACGTCGGATCAAATCGATTGTTAAAACTGACGGTCATCCCATCCGCTCGATTGTTGTAGCCTTTGAGGAGGAGTGCCCCGATGTCCAGGCCGATCGCCACCGCACGACCCTGCTCATACGACTTGATGGTGACCGCAGCCGAACCGTCTGCATACCGCGCCAGCGCGCCTCGTGCGTTGAGATATCCGTAGGACCCTATCGCTTCCCGCTGCTGCTCTCGATCACCCAACCGTGTGATCTGTTCCGCCGGATCCGTGAACGACAATAACAGCGGATGGCGCATCTCCCACCGCACCTCGAAGCGATTCCGAGAAGCCACCGCTTTGGTAAACCCGAAAACTTCTTCCAGACCTCCCCCCAACACGTCCGTCGCAATCAATGTTCCACCCTGGCGCGGGACCGCCCCAAGCGCCCGTAGCGCCTCAGGTCGGAGCGTTTTCCCGGTCAGCGTGGGGTACACAAGGATCACACGGTGGGTCAATGTCTTCCTGATAATCGCGAGTGACGACGAATGGAACGCCGATGGTTTTCAGCCCATGGGCAACCCCCAACCAATTCGATGAAGGCTCCGTCAACAGTACCGCCAGAGAGTTCGATGCACCGCTGCGATAAGCAGACGGAGAGGCTGGAACCGGGGACGGCACCACGCTCGTGCCTTGAGGCCCATTGATTCCATCAAACAGGTAGATGTCGTCGGGCTTGAGCACCACCGGCCGATACTGCTGCTTGTAGAACGCAATCCCGCCCACAAGACTCAGTAGGCATATTGACACTGCGAGAAAAGTAGCCGGACCTTGAAGACGAGTCATCGTTGCGCTACCCCATCAGGGGAAGATGATATTCCCAAGCTGACAAGTTTCAACGGCAAGTCCGGCTCGACATCGAGCTGAATATCAGAGAGTCATCTGAACCAACCACATTCACCAACCCTCTTCCTTTGTCGGCCATTGTGGCGAGATCTTGATCCGATCTTGCGTTGCTTGCGCACGCGCGAGAGTTGAGGAAGGAAAACGATTAGAAGGTTTTATTCGAAGCCGCTAATTCGATAGAGCTACGACGAATCGCGGCACGACAAGAAACAAAGACTCACCTGAGGCCTTTATCCGCCTATGTGATGAAGAGAGCCTTCGCCGGAGTAGTAGGAGATCCACACAAAATGCGGTGTGGTGGTCCCAACGGGATTCGAACCCGTGTTTAAGCCTTGAGAGGGCTCCGTCCTAGGCCAGGCTAGACGATGGGACCATCTGAACTGCCTGAAGGGTGGACCGTAGCATAAGCGGTTTTCTCTTTGCAACGAAGGGCTGCCGCGCTGAAAGAGAGCTCTTTGGAATCGTTCTTGTGGGCCGTTTGCATCGAGCCATAATACATGGTCCTCTCCGCATCGGACGCTCTTGACAGAACAGCGCGGAAAGCCTAGCCTTCCTTATATTTTACAACGCTCTCGGTGGAGTCGGCAACGCTCCACGGAGCTTAAAGCAACCGTGACACGAGGCTCTTCATATGGATGATCCAGCGGCGTTCCGTAGGGCCGAATCTTTGGGTCGTACGGCAACGGCGGGTGTGCTCTCCACTCCGGGGTTCGAACTCCGTCTCGGGTCCAACATTTTCCGCAACACCAACGGCGTCATTAAAATTCAAGGCAAAGAGCAAGTCGTCATTGAGATGAGACCCGAGGAGGGCCGGTTTCTCGTCACCCTTGATCTCTATGATATCCGCGGCGTTCGCATCGCACACCTGCGCAGAAACATCTTCACCGTGAACGACGGTGGGCGATTTACAATTGACACACACCTTGATCACCCCTTGTCGCCGACCACGGTTCCATCTATTTGCGTGACAGATCGCCGATCCGGAGAAATCGTGTTCGAAGTTGAAAGGACCTTGAAACAGAGCGTCTCGATTACAAACGGAAAACTGTACTCGCACAGGGGCATCCTGCTGGAAATCACGCCGCACTACTGCCGAATCGATGCCGCGATCACGCGGTTCGGAGAGATCATGGAAACCCGAGGCGGGCCGGCCGTCCTCGGTTGAACGCATTCGCCTTTCACGGACCCTTGAGCCCTGATTTTTCTCCGGCCCCACCGTGCATCTCGCGAATGCCGATTGCCCTCTTTTCCTCCTTGCAGAAAAATAGGAACCGTTTTACCGTTACCTCTCCTTTGCCTAGAATAGCGAGCATGACTGAGATCCCAACACCGACGGTCCAAGCGTTCCTTGTCTGTGACCAAGTGATCGAGGACAGCCTCACGAAAAAGAAAAGCCTCATCGGCATTTTCACTCATCTCCAGACCGCTTCATTCCCGTTTCAACATCAGCAGATGGGCCTGTACTTCTGCCTGACCGATGCCGAAGGCTTGTACCATTTCGACATCGACTTGGTGTACCTCAACGCGGAACAACTCGTCTGCCGGGCCGCACTGCCCAACATAGAGATCGGCGATCGTCTCCAGATATCAGATTTCGGCATCAACATTCCGCTGCTGATCTTTCCGGCGCCTGGCCGGTACGAATTCCGACTGCGCATGGACGGCCATCTCATCGCTCAAAAAGATTTCAACGTGATGTCGGCGCCGACGTCAGCCTCGTCCGCCCCGGAACCATCCACCTAAGAGATCCCCATTTCTCCCATCGGTCGCTCTATGGTAGAACTCTCTTCGACCTGACCTCTGCAGCCCAATAAAGAGACGTGTACACGAACATGAGCACACCTGACTCCTCACAGGCTTCGAATTTCATACGCGATCTCGTGGCAACCGACCGTGCAGCGGGCAAGCATGGCGGACGAGTCGTTACACGATTTCCTCCCGAACCGAACGGGTACCTTCACATCGGTCACGCCAAGTCCATTGTGCTCAACTTCGGGGTCGCGAGCGAGACTCCCGGCGGGGCCTGCCATTTACGATTCGATGACACCAATCCCACCACTGAAGACACGGAGTACGTTCAAGCCATTCAGGAAGACGTCCGATGGTTGGGATTTGATTGGCACGACAAGATGTTCTACGCATCGGATTATTTCGAGCGGCTCTATGCGTTCGCCGTGGCGTTGATCAAAAAAGGCACCGCCTATGTCGATAGTCTCACTCCGGATCAGATCCGTGACTACCGAGGCACCCTGACTGAACCAGGTCGCGAGAGTCCCTATCGAACCCGATCCATCGACGAAAACCTAGATCTCTTCGCCCGCATGCGGACCGGAGAGTGTGCCGATGGCACCCAGGTCCTACGCGCTAAAATCGATATGAGCTCTCCGAACATCAATTTGCGGGATCCGATCCTCTATCGAATCCGGCATGCCTCTCACTATCGAACAGGGACCGCCTGGTGTATCTATCCTTCGTATGACTTTGCCCACCCATTGTCCGATGCCGTCGAAGGCATTACACACTCGATCTGTACGCTGGAGTTTGAGGATCACCGTCCTCTCTACGATTGGGTCGTCGCCGAAGCCGACACGCCGCATCACCCGCAACAAATTGAATTCGCAAGGCTCAACCTCACCTCCACGGTGATGAGCAAGCGGAAGCTGCTCGAATTGGTCAGCAAAAAGCTGGTGGCCGGCTGGGATGATCCTCGCCTACCCACCTTGAAAGGCCTCCGTCGCCGAGGGGTGACGCCTGAGGCGATTCGCGCGTTTTGCGAGCATATCGGCGTCGCGAAACGCGATGCCATCGTCGAAATGCAACTATTCGAACACTTTATC
Organism: uncultured Nitrospira sp.; assembly: GCA_902500705.1. Lineage (GTDB taxonomy): Bacteria > Nitrospirota > Nitrospiria > Nitrospirales > Nitrospiraceae > Nitrospira_D. The sequence continues at coordinate 2,417 of CABVRR010000076.1, read as the reverse complement.
CGAGAGGACTTGAACAAACGGTCCCTTCGCGTGATGGCAGTGCTTCGCCCACTGAAAGTCGTCCTCGACAACTATCCGGAAGGGGTCGTCGAAGAGCTCGACGCCGTGAATAATCCAGAGGACGTCTCCGCAGGAACGAGAACAGTGCCCTTCTCGCGGACGCTGTACATCGAGCAGGATGATTTCAGAGAGGACCCACCGAAACAGTTCTACCGCCTCGCGCCTGGACGGGAAGTCCGACTGCGCTACGGGTACATCATCAAGTGTGTGAGCGTGACCAAAGACCCTCAAACCGGTATGGTCACCGAATTGCATTGCACCTACGATCCTGAGACCAGAAGCGGATCGACACAGGAGCAGCGCAAAGTGAAAGCCACCATTCATTGGGTGTCGGCGCTGCATGCAATCTCTGCAGCGGTCCGGCTCTATCATCCCCTGTTGCTCGCCGACCAAGCCACTCTATCGACCGACCAGGACTGGACACGGTCGTTGAACCCGCAGTCATTGGAACTCCTCACCGGCTGCTTGGTTGAGCCCAGCCTTCACTCAGCCACGCCCGGTTCCCGCTTCCAATTTGAGCGGCAAGGGTATTTTTGTGTCGATCCCGACTCAGCACCCAACGCCCTCATTTTCAACCGAACCGTGTCTCTCAAAGATGCGTGGGCCAAAGTTGAGAAGGCTCAGCAACCACCCCGCCGCTGAGTACCTTCTGGATCACCGTTTATTCTGTGTTGAGTGTGTAGGCCTCACGGACTTAGAACGAAACCGGCTGCAGCGAGTGGCCCAGATTGCCCAACCTAGATTGAGCCTCGTGATCAACCGACGTTCCAACGCCTGTACTTCATGCAGCCCTGACGCTACACTATATTCATGACCTGTCCCTTGTGCCGACAACCCACGACGTGGGAAGGAAACCCCTGGCGGCCATTCTGTTCCGAGCGTTGCCAGATTACGGACTTAGGAATCTGGGCCTCGGAACACTACCGAATCCAGGGTCCGCCGCTCACAGCTCAGACGATCATTCCCTCATCTCCCACCAGCGATGAACATCAGGGCGAAGACCAACCGTAGAGTATATGGCCGGCCCGGCGCCCGAGTGCTCACTTTCCTAGAGCCACAGCATCTTGTTCTCCCATACTGAGATGAATCTCATACACCGCGCAGTGATTGATCGCGTCTGTTCAAGATCAAAATCCACCGTCTCCACTATTGGCAAGCTAGAGCGAACTTGCTAAGGTAACAGAATTTGTGTGCCTCTTGGAGGGAAGCTATCTCGGAGGAGAACGCTCTATGTTTGCGACCAAAGGCTATGCGGCGATGGCCGCCAAGGAGAGATTGCAGCCGTTTTCCTTCGAACGACGCGACGTCGGCTCACACGACGTGCTGATCACCATCTCGCACTGCGGCATCTGCCATTCCGATATTCACCAGGCTCGCAACGAGTGGGGCATTGCCTTATTCCCAATGGTGCCTGGACACGAGATCATCGGAACCGTTGCACAAGTTGGCTCAGCGGTGACGGCCTTTCAGGTGGGTGATCGCGCCGGCGTGGGCTGCTTCGTGGATTCCTGCAGAACCTGTACGTCTTGCCGAGAAGGCTTGGAGCAATATTGCGACAGCGGCGCACTGTGGACCTACAGTGGGCAGGATACAACGGGTCGTATCACTCAGGGCGGCTACTCATCGCAGATCGTTGTGGATGAACACTATGTCTTCAGGATTCCTCCCAGCCTTTCACCCGCAGGCGCAGCCCCGCTGCTCTGTGCAGGAATTACGACCTACTCTCCGCTGCGTCAATGGGGCGTCGGGCGTTATCACAAACTCGGCGTCATCGGTCTCGGAGGCCTGGGTCACATGGCGGTGAAGATCGCCAAGGCGATGGGAACCGAGATCACAGTGTTCAGCACATCGGAAAAGAAACGAGAGGATGCGAAACGGTTGGGCGCTGCCAACTTTGCCCTAACCTCCGACCCTCAGACCTTTACGAAGTTTCAGGGGTACTTCCACTATATTCTCGACACGGTCTCCGCACCGCACGATTACAATGCCTATTTAAACCTCCTCAAAACGGACGGCACCATGATCCTGGTGGGTGCACCCGAAACGCCGACTCCCGTTCAGGCGTTCGCACTCATTACCAAGCGACGTCGGCTCGCCGGCTCTCTCATCGGCGGGATTAAAGAAACGCAGAAAATGCTCGACTTCTGCGCACAACATCAGGTCGAATCCGATGTCGAAGTCATCCCCATTCAACAGGTCAATGAGGCCTATGAGCGAATGCTGCGAGGCGATGTGCGATTTCGATTCGTGATCGACATGGCGTCGATGGGTTGAGGGCCTATCGGACATTCCGTGGGTGAAAGTGGCTGGGGGACTAGGAATCGAACCTAGGTAGCCGGCTCCAAAGGCCGGCGTCC
>CABVRR010000075.1 GCA_902500705.1 uncultured Nitrospira sp. | reverse complement strand
TTTCGCCACACGCCCCTCAAACGTGCGTGTCTGCCATTCCACCACTTCGGCACTCGGCAGGATGCTGAAACAAACCTACCTACCACGACGTTCGCGCATCACTCAAGCCCTCAACGTACCTTGTAAGTACGCCTCAGGCTTTCATTTGCTACGGCCTTTCCGCAGGCTTGTTCGGCTACCCTGCATTGAGACCTCCCGTCGGCATATGAGGGGAAAAGACCGCGCATTATAGGAGGAGGGTAAAATTCTTGTCAATCAACCCGATTGTCCGGTAAAATCGGCCCGTCTTTTTTGAGGACGCTCGGGCATGATACGAACAGACGAACGAGGTCTCTCCTCCTCTATTGCGGCATTTTTTGATGTCGACAATACCATACTACCGGGTGAAGCAAGCGAAGTCAGATTTTTCCGCTGGTTGTGGCGGCGCGGCATTGTGGGCTGGCCTGAAGCTCGCGAGAGTCTGTCGTGGCTCCTGCGGCATTTCCCGGCATGGTCGCTCCATCCGCTCCGCGAGCGGAAGTTATATCTGGCCGGAAAACCCTCACAAGTAATTCAACCGTTGGGTGAGGAGTTTTGTCGCGAAGAACTCTGTCCTCGCGTCTCTCCCGCAGCCATGCGAATGCTCAATGAGCATCGACGTGCCGGCCATGCCATCATTTTTGTGACAGGGTCCATCGATTTTCTGATTGCCCCCGTCGCTGAGGCACTGTGTGCCGATCGATGTTTTGCCAGTCGATTGGAGCAACACAACGGACTCTACACCGGTTTTCTCGTGCCTCCTCTTCCTTATGGAGAGGGAAAACGTCAACTCGTTGATCGGTTGACCCAGGAACTGACGCTGGATCTGTCCCGTTGTTATGCATACGGCGACAGCCCCGGTGATCTCGATTTGCTCAGAGCCGTAGGCCATCCGACGGTCGTGAATCCGATCCGCGGGATGGCATCCGTCGCCCGACGCAAGAACTGGCCGATTGTGAAGTGGCCATGAGCGGCTACTTGTGATCAGAGGAGCCACCGGCACGGCACATCACCTCATTGCCCCTCAGTCAATCCACACACGGATCATGCGTGTCACCGAAATTTTTCATAGTGTTCAAGGGGAATCGACCTTTGCAGGTCTCCCCTGCGTATTTGTGCGTCTGACTGGCTGCCCGCTGCGATGCACCTGGTGCGACACGGAATATGCTTTCTTTTCCGGGACGGACCGGTCCATTGAGGATATTCTGGATACCGTGCAATCCTATGGGTGTCAATTGGTTGAGGTGACGGGCGGTGAACCGTTGGCACAACCGGAGAGCAGCACATTGCTCCGTCGGTTGTGCGAAGCCGGTTTCACGGTCCTCCTTGAAACAAGCGGGGCGATCGATACGACGATCGTCGACCCGTCGGTCCGCATTATCCTGGATGTGAAATGCCCGGGGAGCGGCATGACAGAACGAATGCACTGGCCCAATGTCGAACGGTTGCGGCCACAGGACGAAGCAAAATTCGTCATTCAAGATCGAGGTGACTATGAGTGGGCCAAAGAAGTTCTGAATCGATTCCGGTTAATTGATCGGTGTCCGGTCCTGTTTAGCCCGGTATTCGGTGCGCTGGATCCACGACAACTGGCCGAATGGCTCCTGGCGGATCGACTCCCTATTCGCCTTCAACTACAACTCCATAAGCACATCTGGGCACCCGATATGCGGGGAGTGTAAAGAGTCTTGTCATCGATCAGGATTCCTATATCGTAACGACCAGCACGAGAGGCTGATGCCGCCCGCTCATTGGTACATCACAAGGAGAATCGAATGAATATCATGCGAGTTGACGCAAAGCATGGACGAGTCGATACCGTGGCCACTGATGCACTTGTCCTCATGTTTTGCGAAGGGGAAGGACTGCCGAAAGACGATGGGGCGATCCTGGATGCGGCGCTCGGAGGGGCACTCCGTGAGCTCGTTCACACAAAAGAGTTCGATGGAAAAGCCGGTGAGGTCGTCTTGTTTCATACGCATCGGAAAATTCCGGCAAAGCGGTTGATTCTGGTCGGCCTCGGGAAAAAACGGGAGCTGGGCCTGGATCAGATCCGACAGGCACTGGGATACGCCGTCAAACGAGTGCGCCAGACCAGATCCGGAGCCTTTACCGTTGCGCTGCCGAGCAGCATACCGCAGGGAGCCTCGCTGGTTGACATGGGCCAGACCATGACCGAAGGGGCGATCTTAGGAAGCTATCAATTCACAACCTATCGCAGCGACGCTCCAACGGGTAGGGACGTGACGGCCATGACGGTGCTGACCCCGCAGAAAGATCACCTGCGCCAGCTGTCCGAAGGGATTCGTCGTGGGATGGCAACCGCTGAAGCCACGGTGTTTGTTCGAGATCTCTGTAACCACCCATCCAATGTGATGACGCCGACGAGGATTGCCAGCGAGGCAAAAATCGTCGCGAAGGAAGCCGGGGTGCAGCTCAAGATTCTCGAACAAAAGGAGATGGAAAAACTCGGTATGGGTGCGTTACTGGGGGTTGCGAAGGGGAGTCATGAGCCGCCGAAGTTCATTATCCTTCAATACCATGGAGCCAAGAACAAAAACGACCGCCCGGTTGTGCTCGTTGGAAAGACCATCACCTTCGACACGGGAGGAATCTCGTTGAAACCGGCGGAGAACATGGAGCAGATGAAGGCCGACATGACCGGTGGCGCAGAAGTATTGGCTACCATGCGAGCGGCGGCTCGCCTGAAGCTTCCCCTCAATCTCATCAGCATCCTGCCCGTCGCGGAAAATATGCCCGGAGGCCGAGCCATGCGACCTGGTGACGTGGTCACGACTCTGTCGGGAAAAACCGTGGAAGTACAGAATACGGACGCCGAAGGCCGCCTGATCCTGGCAGATGGCCTTGCCTATGCAACTCGATTCAAACCGGCTGCGCTCATCGACATCGCGACGCTGACAGGAGCTTGCGTCGTCGCGTTGGGTCAGTTTGCAATCGGCATGTTCGGGACCGATGCCGCATTGAAAGGGACCATTCGTGACGCCGGTCTCCGCGCCGGCGAGCGAGTGTGGGAAATGCCGCTGTGGGAAGAGTACTTCGAACAGTTGCGCAGCGATGTGGCCGATATGCGGAATATCGGCGGACGTGGGGGAGGGATGATCACGGCGGCGCTGTTTTTGAGCAAGTTCGTCGGTGACGCTCCCTGGATACATCTCGACATTGCCAGCACCGACTGGAGCGAACGAGAGCGGGCGTACATCCCCAAAGGCCCAACCGGCATCGGGACCAGACTGCTGATTCAGTTTCTCATCAATCGCTCCCTGTAGGGTGAGCGAGAGAAAGATGGTTTGACGATGTCTTACGACCAGATCGGCCAACTCTTCATGGTAGGGTTCGACGGCACCACCGTTTCGGCGGATCTTGCCGCCTTCATCAAGGAGTATCAGCCAGGCGGCATCATTCTATTTTCTAGAAATCTGGAATCAGTCGCACAGATCGTCGAATTGACAAACGATTTACAACGCTGCAGTCCGCATTCCCCACTCCTCATTTCGATCGATCAAGAAGGCGGACGGGTCTCACGGTTACCGAAAGATTTTACGATTTTTCCGCCGTGCGACGTCCTCGGGCGATGCCGCTCCTCTGAGCTCGCCTACGCCGCGGCGGCGACGACCGCAAAAGAACTCAAGGCCGTGGGCATCAACATGAATATGTCTCCGGTCTTGGATGTGAACAGCAACCCCCTCAATCCGGTGATCGGCGATCGTGCCTTCGGCACGACTCCGGACATCGTGTCTGAATTGGGGTTGGCAACGGTGGGAGGCCTTCAGGACAATCACGTCGTGGCCTGCGGAAAGCATTTTCCCGGCCATGGCGATACCAATTCGGACTCCCATAAGGAGTTGCCCGTCGTGTCGGCGTCTCGCGCACGATTGGAACGCATCGAATTTCCTCCATTTCTGCACGCGGTTGCGAACGGTGTGGCGGCGATCATGACGGCTCACGTGCTGTATCAGGCGTTGGACGAGAAACGTCCGGCGACCCTGTCCCCGACGATCATTGGGAGATTTCTTCGTGAAGAGTTGCACTACGACGGGATCGTGTTGACGGATGACCTCGAGATGCATGCCATCATCGACCATTACGGCATCGGGGACGCAACCATCCAGGCCCTCCATGCCGGTTGCGACATGCCGTTGATCTGCAAAGACCGCAACCGAGTCGTCGCCGCGTTAAATGCCGTCGATAAGGCCGTTGCGAACGCGGACATCTCTGCTGGACGCTTGGCTCAGTCTCTTGCGCGTATCCGACGCGTGAAAGAGCGCTATCTTCTTCCCTATCGACCTGTGACGATTTCTGACGCCAAACTGGCGGTGGGCTGTCGAAGCCACAAGGCTCTCTTGCGCTCCATCGACCAGACACATGAACGATTCGCAAAGGCTGATCTATGACCGGTACTATTTTCTCTTGAACATAACAGGGTGGACAACTTTCAGCACGATGACCGAGAAGACCTCTCCGACAGTTGCCACGATCATAGACCTCACTATTTCGAAGTAAGGAAGCGAAACATCTGTCTTCTCCATCGAATATCTTGCCCTCCTCTCATCTCTTGTGGCATCATGAACCCCCTTGGAGGGCCTTATGGCCTCATTGCTCGAGTACGTCGGATCCGTCCATATTTTTCTTGGACCCTATCGGGGTAACCCAATCGCTTTGTATTTACATAGGACGGAATCGGGCTGCCAGATCGGCCCGAAGGTCTACCCTTGGAATGATGTCACAGGCCTCGGGGAAACACCGAACAAAGCCGCTGCTGATTTCGAGGAAAAGTGGAAGACCAAGGGCTTAACCGCGGACATGTATTCGGGTCCAGCCTGGGAAGGCGGCATTAAGCCCGAGAGACCGGCACCACCCAAACCCGCTGCTCCGCCCAAACCGGTGACTGCTCCCAAACCCGCGGTCTCAACCACCCCTGAGTCACCCGTCCCACCTGCGCCTGCCACGAACACGGTTCGCCCGTCCCCAGTTCCTGTTGAGGAGGCTTCTAGCGGAACACCAACGCCTGCAACCCAGCCTTCTGGAAATTCAAACTAGCCATCTTCTTGGACTTCTTCAATTCACCGTGAAGGTGAACCGCCGTTTACAGCTGGCGCGGCCAGTTTGCTGTGTTTCATCCCATACCAGACGTAGACAAGAATACCGATGGCGGTCCAGACCCCAAAGCGGATCCACGTGACCCAGGGCAAACCAACCATCAGATACAGACAAGCCGCTATGCTCAAAATCGGCACGAATGGCATAAAGGGAAGGCGAAATGGGCGGGGCTGGTCCGGCTTCGTGTACCGGAGCAACATCACACCGAAACAGACCAACACAAAGGCGAAGAAGGTCCCAATGTTGGTCATATCGGCTGCTTCCCCGATCTGAAAGAACGCGGCGAGGATGGCGACGGCGACTCCGGTTAAAATAGTCGCGCGATGTGGGGTCCCAAACCTTGGGTGAACCTTGGAAAGTCCGGGGCTTACGAGTTGGTCACGTGACATGGCAAAGAAGACGCGGATTTGTCCCAGCATCATCACAACCAAGACGCTCGTAATACCAGCCACCGCCCCAATTGAGACAATTGCAGCACCCCATTTGAACCCCACGAGGCTCAACGCTTCGGCCACCGGAGCATGAATATCAATTTGGGTGACGGGGACCAGACCGGTGAGCACAGCCGCCACAGAAATATAGAGGATCGTACAGACAACCAACGAGCCGATGATACCGATCGGAACATCCCGTTGCGGATTCTTGGCTTCCTCTGCCGCAGTCGACACGGCGTCAAATCCAATATAGGCAAAAAAGATAATGGCCGCTGCGGCTCGAACACCTTCGAATCCGTTGGGCATGAAGGGCGTCCAATTCTCGGCATGAACGGCGGGGGCTCCCACCGCGATAAAAAAGAGAATCACCCCGAGCTTGAGGAGCACGATCAGGCCGGCGACACGAGCACTTTCTTTAATCCCCACGACGAGAAGGGCCGTGACCAGTAAGACAATGATCGCCGCTGGAAAGTTGGCGACGCTCCCCTCTGGGCCACCCGCCCAATGTGGTGGATTCGTCGCCCAATAAGGAAGTTCTAACCCGGCCAACTTCAGTAATTTATTGAAATAGCCTGACCATCCAATAGCCACGGCCACACAGGCTACGCCGTACTCCAAGATCAAATTCCACCCTGTCAGCCAGGCAAGAAACTCGCCCAGCGTGGCGTACGAAAAGGTATAGGCTGACCCCGCGACCGGGATCATCGCTGAAAATTCCGCATAGCACAGCGCGGCTAACGCACAGGTGACGCCGGAGAGAATAAAGGAGAGAACAATCCCTGGGCCTGCTCCCGGCCGGTGTGCGTCACCGACAATAGCGGTCCCGACCAGAACGAAAATGCCGGTCCCGATAATCGCCCCGATCCCCAGCGCCGTGAGGTCCCATGCGGTCAACGTCTTCTTGAGTCGATGCTCTGGTTGATCGGCATCGGCCAGGATTTGATCGATGGATTTTGTCCGCAGAAGTCGGCTGCTCATGGTTTTCCCCCAAAGCCCAACCTGTCACGATTTGCTGCGACGGGATCCATACGGCACGACTCCATCGAAGGTCATCGCATACCGAGGGCCACTGAAACCAGTTGATGGTGATTGTTGGAACTGTCCAGAGGGATCATGGGCGCGTTCGGCTGGCCACGCGCAACAGAGCTTCAAAGAGTCGACGATGGGCGGCATGTCGCTCAAACAAGAATTCGGGATGCCATTGGATTGCGAGCAAAAATCGATGCCGAGGCGATTCGATCGCCTCGATAATCCCATCAGGCGCCACGGCACTGGCTCTGAGCGACGGAGCAACTGTCTTGACCGATTGGTGATGGGAACTATTCACCATGAGCGTTTTCTTTGCGATCACGTTATCCAAGAGGCTTCTAGGTGTCACCGTCACCGAGTGAGCAACATAGATCGCCTTCGATTTTTGACGGTGATCCAAGGCGTCGGGGACTTGTGCGGGAAGGTCCTGATACAGGCTCCCTCCACAGGCGACGTTTATCGTCTGCATCCCTCCGCAGATTCCCAGGAGTGGAAGGTCTCGTTTTCTTGCTTGAAGAACCATCTCCAACTCGAAGTTCGCCCGACGCTCGCTCACGAGTGGAAACTTGTAGCGTTGCCGCTCCCCATAGAGACTCGGAGGAAGGTCCGGTCCGCTGCCGGTAAGAAGCAGCCCATCGACACGGTCCAAAAGTCGTCGTCGAGCAGATGGTTCCGTTACTAAAGGAAGGATCAGAGGAATACCGCCGAGTTCTTCAACCGCTCGAATATAGCGAGCCCGCAAGAAGTAGGTCGGCTCTCGGCCGCCCATATCTTTCCTGTCACCGGCATTGAAGTCTGGAGTCACGCCGATGACAGGTTTCATATCTCACTGCGCAGGTGAGTTCATCGGAGCAGGCGTAACCGGGGTTTCCTCATTTTCAGCAGCAACACCGAGGAAACGTATGGGACGATCACCGCTGAAATGCTCAGGAGTGATTGCATAGTCTCCAAGCACGCTGGGGATCCAGATACTCTTTGCCGTCGGCTCATTAAGTCCGGAAAAAAGATAGGCGAGACCGCCTACGATTCCGCCTCCGATAGCAAATGCAGCTTTAAACGGAAAATACAAGATCGTGGCAGCGGCAGCAGCAGCTCCCATTCCAGCTCCAGGATACGTTCCCTGCTGCGTCTCAGCGGATGACGACTGACTCCACGCTGGAGCGACAAGTACCGAACAGTAGGTCATGACGACAATGAGAATGACGAGTGGGAGTCTCACGTGAAGCGCCTCCTTTTCTATTCAAATCTGTAACTATTATAGGGTGCAAGAACGATCATATGCTAGTCCTCATCATGCGTTATAACAAATTCACCGCTGAATGCAACCCCTACGGACCTCGATATCAACAAGACGACGGCACTATACAACCAGGATCGAGATCCAATTCTCCTAAGATATAGGCGAGGATGTAGTCCGTTCGCCTGTCGGTTTCATGATCCAATTCGCTCGTCAACTCATCGGCTCGGATTCGCTGATTTTCTTGCACCAGACCCACCCGCAGTCTGAGATCCAGCTTGCACCAACACACGGCTTGCGAAAAGAAATCCGCGAGTCGTTCTTGATAGTGAGGATGCTCCTTCGGATCGACTGCCGCCAAACTGTTCGCGAGCCGATCCGCAAGACCTATCTTCTGTCGAAGAGCCGACAACTGGTCGGTACTCACCTCGACGGAGACCTGGACACCCGCTTTCCAACTCCGTTTTTTCACGTTGAACACACAGGCCTGCACCTGAGAGTGTCCATCAACCGACTCAGGGCCGAGAAAGAACGTGACTCGATAAGCTGGGACATCTGGAGGTGATTCTAAAGCCATGCGAGAATCATTGTATCATCATTCTCACAGAGACCTGCGGTGTGATTGACGCCCCTGGGCCCCACGGATAATATGGAAACTCATGAGCAGCACAGCCCACCAAACACGGATCATCGCGATCCAAGACGCACTCCGAGACATGGGCACGCATGATGGGTGGCTTTTCTACGATTTTCGTGGCAGCGATCCGTTAGCCTATCGCGTGCTACTCCTCGATCCGAGCCGACACGTCACTCGGCGCTGGTATTACTGGATCCCTACGTCGGGAGAGCCGGTCAAACTCCTTCATAAGATCGAACCGCATGTGCTGGACGAGTTGCCCGGTCAGGTCCTGCAATATGTTTCATGGGAGGAACAACAGAGGCTATTGACCTCTCTGCTGCGAGGTCAACGGTGCATCGCCATGCAATACTCACCGCTCAATGCCGTTCCGTATCTTTCCAGAGTTGATGCGGGCACCGTCGAGTTGATCCGGAGTGTTGGGGTCGACGTGGCGACCTCGGCTGATCTCGTCCAGCGGTTCGAGGCCGTCTGGACGGACGAGCAGCTGGAATCTCATCGGTACGCCGTAACCACGCTTAGGAATATCGTCGATGAGGCCTTCGCCCATGTGTCGTCGTGTCTCACTAGCGAACGTCCATTATCCGAATATGGTCTCCAACAGTTCATACTCTCGCGCATTCGCGACGCCGGCATGACGACGTCCAGCGCTCCTATCGCCGCGGTGAATGCTCATAGCGCCGATCCCCATTATGGGCCGACGGAGCGAGACTCTTCACTCATCACCCGAGACAATTTGGTGCTGATCGATCTATGGGCAAAACAAGCGACGCCCGGATCGGTCTATGGCGACATCACCTGGACCGGCTATACCGGCACGCACGTACCGGCAAAACAGCGCATGATCTTTGAACATGTTCGGGGTGGACGCGATGCAGCCTTATTGTTTGTCCAGAATCAGGTAGCCGCCGGCCGATTTCCATGCGGATGGGAAGTTGATGACGTCTGCCGGAACGCGATTCGAGCGGCGGGCTATGGGGACTTCTTCATTCACCGAACCGGCCACTCCATCGGTGAAGAGGTGCATGGTAACGGAGCCAATATCGACAACCTAGAGACTCAGGACGGTCGTCGACTCCAGCCGAGAACGTGCTTCTCTATCGAGCCAGGGATTTACTTGCCAGGGGAGTTTGGGATCAGGAGCGAGCTTGACGTGTATGTCTCGGATCGAGAAGCCCTGGTGCATGGCTTACCGCTTCAAACCGAAATCATCCCTCTTCTCTGACCCTTCCATTTAAACATTCAGCTCCGACCCTTTCTTGACACCATGTCTGAGGGGCGGCTAGATTCAGGTATTCAGCAAATAGGGGCTCACTAGATCAACTGCGAGACCGTAGTATGTTCGGCACAATGGGTTTCTCGGAACTCATGATTATTCTCGTCATCGTGCTGATCATTTTTGGGGCAGGACGTCTACCACAAATCGGAGAAGGTGTCGGCAAAGCGCTGAAAGGGTTCAGAAAAGAAGTCAATGACGTACCCCAACCCCCTTCAGACCAAGTCCAACAGGAAACTAGGCAACCACAGGCAGTTCAGACGCAGACAAACAGCGCGGTAACGGTTCCCTCACAGGCTTCAGGATTATCGCCAACCACGACGAAACCAAACACCCCCTATGCGCCAGGTCCTGAACTGACACCCGGAACCACCGCCTCGTTGTTGTACAACACAAGTCCCCAGACTTCTCAATCACCAGCTCCTTCTCCAGCCCAAGCACCACCCTCCTCTTCCAACCCTGTGCTCTCGATGGAAGAGCGGGCCGCAGCTCCTCCCCCAAGAACACACACATCGTACCCTCCTTTGCCTGCTAGCGCACAGGCGCAACCCATCGCTAAGCGTCCTTCCGCCATCGTGAATAGAGATGCGGTAGCCCGGGTACAAGCACAACAAGCGGCCCTTAAAGCAAAACCGACACAATCAGCCACCGTATCGCCCGATGACTTACAGAATGTAGGCGAAGGTCTTGGGGATGTCGTGCGAACATTCCGGCAGGCCGTGACTGACGTCCGAAACAGCGTCGACCCTCAGATGCGAACTATTCAGGCCGAAATGGATGCTGCTCAGAAGGAAATACAGCAATCCATCGAGGCGGCTAAAGAACTACCGCCGGTGCAGGAAGATCCTCAAAAATCTTCGTGATTCCCATCTTCTGATTCTTCTATTTCTCTCAAGCCTTTGCCAAGCGAAATGCGACTTATATCGAACCTCGAGATACGGAATGACTGTTCTGTAGGCAGTGGCCGAAGCGCGCTGACATCGAACCAGCTCATGACGGGCTGGCTATCAGCAATATTTCCATGCGATGAAGCGCGTATGAGGACCGCGTTTGCACTGTCCGGTCAGGAGGGGTTTCGACTTCGATTCAAGGCCTCGACCAGTCCTACCAGTTGCTCTTGTACTTTTGTGTCTAAGTCGACAAATTGGATGCCCATGCCCGGAAACAAAAGATACCGCTCCGGCTTGTTACGGACCCAGGCAACCTTTGCCTTTGCTTTCAGCTTGTCCCTCGGCTGATCCGGAAGTGCAAATTCGACCGTCAGCTCGGTGCCTGGACTGAGAGGAGCACCACTCTCGATAAAAAGCCCGCCGCCGCCGATTCCTCCGGTCAGACTATCGACGTGCTTTCCTTCCAATGTCGTATACCGGACCTTCAAGGCAAGAGGTGCACGGGGCTGCGCACGACAATGGGCAAATCGAGCATCTTCACCGCTGACAAGTACTCGCTCGATGATGGCCCCCCATGACATTCCACCCAGCAGCTGACCCGAGGTATCGTGGACAATGATGATCTCTTGCTTAGAATCCATAACAAGAGACTTCCCCTCATGCCCCACAGTCACAACGATAGGAAACGTCATAGAACTATCTCTTTCCCTGGTGGTCTACGTCAGGAGAGAGTTAAGCAACTTGCTCTACGCTCTGGCTTGACTTCACTAATTCATGAATTCGATCGCGGACATCCTCCGCAATATCCGTGAACCGCACCCCCATTCCAGGGCTAAACGTATACTGGTCGGCTTTTGGACAGACCCAGGCAACGGTTCCTTTGGCTGGCATCCATTCTTCGGGCTTCTCCGCAATGGAGAACTCCATCGCCAGTCTGGTTCCAACGGGAAGAGGGGACTGGCTTTCGATAAATAAACCGCCGCCGCCGATGCCGCCTGCTCTACTTTCGAATCGAGGCCCTTCCGGACCGTTATAGCGAACCCGAAATGCGAGCGAAATCCGTGGCTCTAGTCGGACTTCCTTGTGGACAGACACCTTGCGGTAGGCGAGAATTTGATCGATGACGAAGTCCCAGGACAGGCCACCAATGACCTCTCCATTCACACCTAACAAGACGACCATTTCACGGACTACGTCAAGTTCGATGACTTTGCCTTTGTGCCGAAGACTCGATGAAACAGGGTATTTCACACGCCCTCCGTGCAAAACACGTACGAGAGCAAGTATAGCGCGGCATTTGTGATTGTCGAGAAAGATGAAGACTTACGACGCAAAACAAGGGCGAGGGTTACTTAACAGGAGCAGAGATCAATTCTTCTCCTTACGGGTTTTAACTAGGCTTATGTTCATTCCAATATTTACACAATATGTCAGTGATTACGCGGTCTTAGCGTCATTCTCCTGCTCAAATATGCGCATTGGTGGGTTTTTCCCCACGATGGCATCTTCCGTAATCACCACTTCAACGATCTGTTTTTGAGAGGGCGCATCGTACATGACGTCCAGCATTACTTCTTCCAGGATTGCTCGAAGGCCTCTGGCACCAGTCTTCTGCGCATAAGCTTTTCGCGCCGCCGCCCCCAACGCACCTTCCGTGAATCGGAGCTTGACCTTTTCGAACGACAGCAGCTTTTCATACTGCTTGGTCAACGCATTGCGAGGTTCGGTAAGAATACGGATCAACGCCCTCTCGTCCAATTCCTCAAGCGTGGCCACGACCGGTAACCGTCCCACGAATTCGGGTATCAAGCCATACTTCAGAAAATCCTCGGGCTGAACCTTCACCAACAGATCACCCAAACGAATATCGCTCTTTCCACGGATTTCAGCTCCAAATCCCATCGCCTTTCGATTCAGACGCTGTTCGATGATTTGCTCCAAACCGACAAACGCGCCACCACAGATGAACAAAATGTTGCTGGTGTTGACCTGAATAAATTCCTGATGCGGATGCTTTCTCCCTCCCTGCGGGGGAACATTCGCAACCGTGCCCTCAATCAGCTTCAGTAAGGCTTGTTGAACGCCTTCACCAGATACGTCTCGTGTAATAGATGGGCTGTCGCTTTTCCGACTGATCTTATCGATTTCATCGATGTACACAATCCCGCGCTCAGCTCGTTCTACATCGTAGTCCGCAGCTTGTAAGAGCTTCAGAATAATATTCTCGACGTCTTCGCCCACGTACCCAGCTTCGGTCAGCGTCGTGGCATCAGCCAGCGTGAAAGGGACATCAAGGTACTTCGCCAAGGTCTGGGCCAAGAGCGTCTTCCCCGTGCCGGTAGGACCCACCATGAGGATATTGCCCTTCTGGAGTTCGATGTCATCGACTTCTTTTTCTTTTGACGAAATGCGCTTGTAATGATTATGCACGGCCACGGACAGAATGCGTTTTGCCCGATCCTGTCCGATGACGTACTGATCGAGGTGATGTTTGATCTCAGCGGGTTTCTTGAGTTTGGAGGAAATTTCTTCCTTGGCTTCTTCCCAATCCTCCGCAATGATGTCGTTGCAAAGATTGACGCATTCATCGCAGATATACACCGTCGGCCCGGCAATCAGTTTTCGCACCTCATCTCGGCTTTTTCCACAGAAAGAACATCGCAAGTGTCGGTCCATCTTCTCTTGCTTGGCCATGTACCCTCCTGCGTTACTTCCCCTTGATCCCGTCTTTCACCCCGTCGCCGGATTCCACCGACTTCATAAATTTCGGAGGTCGTGTAATAACTTCATCAATCAATCCATACCGTTTTGCTTCTTCGCCGGACATGAAATAGTCCCGCTCTGTGTCATGCGCAATCTTCTCGATCGGCTGCCCGGTGTGCTTAGCCATAATCTCGTTGAGGCGTTCACGGATCTTGAGAATTTCCCGAGCATGGATGTCGATTTCCGTCGCCTGCCCCTGGAATCCGCCAAGCGGCTGATGGATCATCACACGCGCATTGGGCAGGGCAAACCGCTTACCTTTCGTTCCGGCAGTCAATAAGAGGGCTCCCATACTGGCAGCCTGGCCAAGACAGATGGTGTTGATCGGAGGTTTCACATACTGCATGGTGTCGTAGATGCCCAATCCGGCTGTGACACTGCCTCCCGGCGAATTGACGTAGAGATTAATGTCTTTTTCGGGGTCTTCCGCTTCAAGAAAGAGGAGCTGTGCAATGACTAAGTTGGCAAACACATCGTCGATCGGGGCTCCTAGGAAAATAATGCGATCTTTGAGAAGACGAGAGTAGATGTCATAGGCTCGTTCGCCGCGATTGGTTTGCTCGACTACGATCGGAACCAACATATTTACGCCATTCCTTTCCTGGAACTTGTGACTACTACCATTCCGTCTGACCGATCGCCGTGCGCGCTTACCCCTGAATCACTGCCTGGCGATAGACGACATCCAGCGCCTTGTCGGCCAAGATCCTTGCGCGTAATTCCTCAATGGAGTCCTGACCACCGGCTTGGATCATTTTCACAAGATCAGCGATCGGCACCCTCAATTCCGTAGCCAGTCGAGTGACCTCATTATTCAGATCGTCCTGGCTCACCGACAAGCCTTCCTTTTCAGCAAGGGCCTCAAGAATCAATCCGGCTTTCACGCGACGATTGGCTTCCTCACGGTACTCTTCTCGAATTGTTTTCAGTTCTTCCGTATCTGGCGCAGGAATGGAATCGGTGACTTTGCCGCGCTGCCGCGCTTGCAGTTTTTGCCGCACAATCGTGCTGAGCTCCCGTTCGACGAGTGTGTCAGGAAGATCAAAATGGTGCGTGTCGATCAGACGTTTGAGAAGGGTATCCTTGTAAGACTCCTCAATATCCTTCTTGAGCGCCTTTTCCATTTGGTCACGCAATTTGTCCCGTAGCTCGTTGAGCGACGCATAGGGTCCGCAGTCTTTCGCGAACTCATCATCGAGGGCCGGGAGCACCTTCTGCTTGACCCCCTTGATGACAAGACGGAAGCTGACCGCTTTTCCCGCAACTCGCTGGTCCGGATGACTGATCGGATAGGTCTGAGGAATTTCTACGGTGTCCCCTGCCTGTTTTCCGATCAAGTGGGCGTCGATTTCAATCCCCAACAAGGCGGCTTTCGATCCCAACCGATGGAGCTGGCCTTCCTTTTTCGTGCCTTCGAGAGGCATGCCGTCTAGAAATCCTTCAAGATCAACGATGGCATAATCCCCTTCGGCTAAAATCGTCCCGGCTTGAGCCTCATCCAGCCGAGCCTGTTGTTCTCGCAAGACTTCCAGCGCACGGTCTACCTGCTCTTCGGTGACTGTGCGCTTGTCGGCCGGGAGAGAAATAGGATTAGGGGATTTATAGTCGCGAAGTTCGATTGTAGGCTTGATTTCGACGGTCGCCGTGAACGTAAATGGAGCGTCTTTTTTAATTTTGACCCGATCGAGAGGGGGAATATCCACCACAACCGGGCTGATCCCAGCCTCTTTGATAGCCCGACCATAGAAATCCGGTACCAGCTTTCGAATGACATCTTCTTCAACGGTTTTCGCATACCGCTTTTCTAAAATAGCCACCGGAGCTTTTCCCGGTCTAAACCCCGGAATCTGAACCTGACGGTTGAGCTCCACGTACGCCCGTGAAAACTGTTGTGTCACCTCATCGGCAGGCACCTCGATTTTCAGGGCACGTTTCATCGGTCCTAATTCGGTCACTTCCATTTTCATCGTCGAGATCAGACTCCCTTTGCTTGCGAAGATCGTTACTGTTATATGCGTGGATTGAGTGGTGCGAGAGGGGGGACTTGAACCCCCACGGTTACCCACGAGATCCTAAGTCTCGCGCGTCTGCCAGTTCCGCCACTCTCGCATGGTAGAGGATCCCGCGGAGCCGTCACTCCATATCCTCAAGCTAAATCTAAGGGTTAAGTGACCGAGACTGCAAAAACACGCGATGTCGTATAGCGTTGTACCGTTGGACATCCATAATGTCAACCCATACGACCGTGGGTACTCCATCCACCAGACGTCACGATGGTCCATACCAAGCCATTACTGTTCTATCCATCTCCATTACTCACTGAACGCTTCTCTCCTACATTCGCTGTGACGCATCTTTAAAGGGAATCATCTCATATGAGAATCGCCTCCTGCTTAGCCGCAACGAGGGCCGATCATCTTGCCCCTCATAAGCATGCGTGCTAGAATAGCTCCCCTTTAGCACTTCTCGATGCGGAGAGGTGCGAGAGTGGACGAATCGACATGCTTGGAAAGCA
>CABVRR010000074.1:1154-15963 GCA_902500705.1 uncultured Nitrospira sp. | reverse complement strand
CTGACACGCATCTCCGTACCCGTCACCGCTGAACGGCTCACGCAGGAAGTCCGAACCTTCCGAAAATTAGTGGAAAAGCGGACCTCGCGCGAGTATCTGCCGCACGCACAACAGTTGTACGACTGGTTGGTACGTCCACTGGAATCCGAGCTCTCGCGCCTACGGATCACGACCCTGGTCTTCGTCCCGGACAGCGCCCTGCGGACGATCCCACTCGCCGCGCTTCACGACGGCTCGTCGTTCCTGATCAGTAAGTTCGCCTTGGCCTTGACGCCCGGTATTACCTTGACCGACCCCCGACCGCTCGATCGCAGCAAGTTGCGCTTCCTCTCCGCCGGCCTCACAAAATCCGTCCAGGGCTTCCCTCCCCTTCCGTACGTGGCCGAGGAGGTCGCTGCCATCGAACATCTGTACAAGGGCGACCAATTGATCAATACTGCGTTTCAGACCCCCAGACTGGAACGGGAATTACGCGAGGGACGGTATGGCGCCCTGCATATTGCGACTCATGGAAGATTTTCGCGCGATGTCAATGATTCGTTTCTGCTGACTTTCGACGGAAAGTTGACGATGCAGACACTCGATCAACTGGTCGGCCTCTTTCGATACCGGCAGGAACCGCTCGAACTGTTGACGCTCAGCGCTTGTCAGACCGGCATCGGCGATGATCGTGCGGCACTGGGACTCGCCGGCGTTGCGTTAAAAGCCGGTGCCCGAAGCGCACTGGCGACTCTGTGGTTCATCAACGACGAAGCGTCGGCAACATTGATCTCCGAATTCTATCGACAGCTGCATCACCCCTCGCTATCCAAAGCCGTTGCGCTTCAGCGCGCCCAACTGAAACTGTTGAGTGACCAGGTCTATGAACATCCGGCTTACTGGTCGCCGTTTCTCTTGCTCAACAACTGGCTCTGAGTGGAGGATCCATCGTGAGATATATCGTGATCGTGGGGGTGGGCATCGCCTGGTTTCTCGCAGGATCGGACATCGCAGGCGCGGCAGATTTCTCCGTAGCCCCTCCGGCAAACCAAGAGGATGACCGACACGTTCTCACGTATACACCGCCGAAGAAATCGGCGCCTCGCGCACGTGTCGGAGGCACCTTGCGCGGAACAGACGGCAACGACCCGGAAATCATCGCATTGGTGCCGGACCACGTCGGGCTCACCGTCAAACAAGCGCCGACGCTGAACTGGTATCTCTCAAAGACGACGACCTATCCCCTTCGCTTTACCCTCAATGATACGCAAAAAATCCTTCCGGTCTATGAAGGCCCTCTCCCCACACCGGGAGTCGCCGGCGTGCATTCCATCAATCTGAAAAGTCTTGGACTACAACTCGAACCCAATGTCCAATACCGCTGGTTCGTGTCCGCCAGGCGCAACACGGACACGTATTCCGAAGATATCGTCGCAGGCGGGATGATCGAACGATGTGAATTCAGCGAATGTCTGACGATCACCTCTGCCAATATGACCTGCGAGCGGGAGAGCGTCCGCACGAATGCGCTGATCGGACTCTGGTACGATGCCATCGACTGTGTGTGCGCGCTAATCGCCAAGGATCCGAACGACTACTCGCTTCGCAGAATGCGGGCCACTCTGCTCAGGCAAGTGGGCTTGAACGGCGTGGCTGATTGGGATCTACGTTCCATTCAAGGTCATACAAAATAGTGCTCTCATGAAAGCCCGTGACCATCTCACGCCGGACTCCATCAACTGAATCTAAATAGATTCACCCTGAATCTGTTTGGATTCACCGTGCGATCCAGTAGTGCGTAGTTCGGCGTCTCTCCTCTTGCGTGACGTGGACAATGGTGATGACTTCGTAAGCACCATCCCATTACGACAGACGGCACAAAGTTTGCGGCAGAGCAATACCACACGTGCTGCACGCCCGTGAGGATGAGGCCTTGTCAGCGTCTTGAAACAGGTATGGTCCAGATGATTCAGCGGTTCGCATGAGGAAAACCTGCTACAGCCGAATTATTGATTCAGAGAAACGCTCTGTTACCCGTGTCTGCTGCAAAACTTTTCCCTGTCATGACAGGATGATGCGGTTTAGAGCATCGAGACGTCCACGCCCCCACATGCCGCTCTCGGCATGATGCGTTTTTGTGCAGCACATGAACGGCATTTTCATCTAACGTGGAAGGTCTGCTGAGAGCGCACACATGGCCCCATCTCAGCACCTGCATTCTGTTGTCTATCTTGTCATTATGGCCACCATCATGTTCATGAATGGCGCGGTTCGTGCTCAGACAGACAATCACACGAATGGCGTGGGCACGCCGCTCACTCACAGCCTCCCTGACGAACTTCGACTGCTCAAAGAAGAAGAAACGGTCAGCATTGCCTCACGCTACGAACAGCCCATTTCACAGGCCCCGTCGAATGTCTATGTGATTACCGATGAGGACATCCGCCATTCCGGCGCCGTGGATCTTCCGACGGTGCTACGTCGTGTGCCTGGGATCGACGTCATGCAAATCACCGGCGCCGATTTCAACGTAAGTATGCGTGGAGACAATCAGCTGAATGCCAACAAGTTGCTCGTCATGGTCGATGGGCGTTCGATCTACGTCGACATGCAGGGGGGGGTGTTGTGGAAGAATATTCCGGTCACGTTGCCGGAAATCAAACGCATTGAAATTTTGAAGGGCCCCGCCTCGGTGCTGTATGGCTTCAATGCCTTTGACGGTGTCGTCAACATTATCACCAAGTCCCCCACCGAGATCAAAGGTACAACGATCCAGTTCGGCGGAGGAGAACTCGGCACGATTTCGAGCGCCGCCGTTCATGCCGGGATACACGGCAAATTGGGGTATCGGCTTTCATTTGGCCATGATCAGAACGCTCAATGGCGCAATCGAGACGCTTTAGCCTTTCAAAATAATAAAGTTCATGTGCAGACCGACTATGCGGTAACGGCTGACTCCAAGATACGGTTTTCAGGAGGGTGGGCTGATGCAAACCGCTACGACGGACCAGTGTTCAACCTCCAAACTCCTTCGACCCCACTCACACAATACTTTGCCGATATCAGTTATGAGCGCCTCAATTTCTCGCTTCGTGGTTGGTGGACACAAAACGACCTCACCGCAGACTTAATCATGCACCCCTTCTTAAACAATCGTCTTCAGGAGGTCAACCAATTCGGCGAGCGTAATTTGGCCTTCCTGACCAACACTTATAATGTCGAGGCGCAACACAGTCTGGAACTGTGGCCGGCCAATCGCCTCACCTATGGAGTTAATTACCGCCTCAATACCGTTTCTGGCAACGGCGTGGCCAATTCTAGCCAAGAAAACCGATTCGGATTGTACCTGCAAGACGAATGGCGATTGGCAGACCGCTTCGTCGCCATAGCCGGCGTACGCTACGATTTGAACACCTTCATCAACCCGACCCTCAGTCCACGGGTTTCACTGCTCTATACCATTTCCCCTGAACACACACTTCGAGCGACGGTATCCGTCGCCTATCGGCCACCGACACTCTTTGAGCAGGAGAGTCTCGCACGATTCATCACGACACTTCCGTCGCCGATCCCGTCGCCTCCTCCATTTCCGCTGGTGGGGTCGCATACACTGAAGCCAGAACAGATCGTCTCCTACGATCTCGGCTATCAAGGCTGGTGGTTCAAACATCGTCTCCGTGTGCGAGCCGACCTATTCTTTAATCACATCTCCGACTTAATCAACTTCGTCACCGTCGGAACGACGCGAACGTTTGCCAATGGAGGAGTCGCCGACATGTACGGCGGGGAAATTGGCGCTGAGTTTTTGGCGACTCAGTGGCTCAGCGGATTCGTGAATGCCTCTTACCAACAGATCGGTCAGACATTTGTGGGAGCTGTACGCAGGGGCGCACCTGCGTGGAAGGTGAATGCCGGGCTTCGGAGTGAGTGGGAGAGCGGAATAAGCGGTGAAGTCGTCGTCCATTATAGTAGTGCTGCGACCTATCCGGTAATTGAGACCTATCAAACCTTCGCGCCATTCGGCGCAACCGTGCCGAATCCTCGTGTGGGTGGCTACACCTTGCTCAGTCTTCGAGGCGCGTATAAGTTCTGGAAACAGAAAGCAGCAGGAGGCTACCTGCGGGATGCCGAGGTCGCAGTGTCTGCCTTTAATGCCCTGAACGACCAACACAAGGAACATCCCTTGGGCGATACGATCGGCAGCCGAGTCATGGGGTGGGTGACCGTGCGATATTAACAGCCAGAGGAATCACGTGGTTTTTGATCGTAACACTCCTCTATCTTGTTCCCGCGATGTCCTTCTGGCTACTCTGGTCCTGAAGCACATACGGGTGCACTATCCCTATATCTGGCTCGTGTCTTTCACCAACGCCGTTCTTGCCTGCTGTTTTTCGATTTTCGCTCAGGCCTCCGGTACGGAGATCGTCATTCTCAAGTCTTCTGATCTCAAGGCCTACAGCGACGCCATTGAAGGCTTCAAAACGACAGCACCAAGCGGTGCAACCTATGTCGAGTACGATCTGCGGGGTGATCACGAGCAAGGAAAGCAACTGGCCCGGAAGATCCGTGCATCGGATTCTTCTCTAGTCGTCGCAGTCGGCCTGAAAGCGGCCTTGGCGGCCAAACTGGAAATCGTAGACACTCCGATTCTCTACATGATGATCCTCGATCCCTTCAAGCATCACCTCACCACCCCCAATATGACCGGCGTTCTGCTTGAAATTCCGGCAGACCGTCAGTTCAAGGTCATGCGCACCTTCTTCCCGACCATGCACAGGATTGCCACACTCTACGACCCGGACAAGACTGCCGCCAAGCTGAAGGAGGCGGAGCCGCGCGCCGCCGCCCATGAATTTCAGTTGCGGGGAATTCCGGTCGAAAGTGAGAAAGCTCTTCCGCAGCAGCTACGCGTGCTCTTGTCTGAATCAGATGCGCTCTGGCTGATACCGGACTCGACGGTGCTCACGGAAGAATCGATCCGCTTCATTCTCGAATCAGCGCTGGCAAAACAAGTTCCGGTCATCGGGTTTTCACCGGAACTGACACGGATGGGCGCGCTGCTCAGCATGTCAATCGACTACGGCGAAGTCGGACGCGAAGCCGGACGACTCGCCAGACGCATTGTGAACGGCGAACAACCCCTCTCGCTCAGACCTGTCTCCGTCCCGCGAATCAAAATCACGGTGAACCAGAAAACCGCGCGGTATTTAGGGGTCTCTCTTCCTAAAGAACTTGAGAGTCTGATCGACGAGACCTATTGAGAAGATACGCCTATGAACACCCCAAAGCTGCAAGAAGAGCATGATTCGCCGGCACAGTCCGACTATCGGTTCTTCGGTCTTCGCCTGAAGTTTGGCATCGTGTTCAGCCTTATTCTCGTCATGACCTGTTCATCCTTGAGTTGGTATTTTATCGACAGCAGACGGCGCACCCTCACCGACAATCTGGAAGAGCTGGGAACCATCTTGCTGACTAATACCGTGCGGAACGATCATTTTCGGATTGCGGGAGTTGTACTCGAAGATCCCGTCACGCTCGATCAATTCGTGCAGAGCCTTATGACGATCGACCATATTGTCTATGTCGTGATTACCGCTTCGGACGGTCGCATTCTGGATCGTCAGAGCAAACGAACCCGCAACTCGTCCCGACGATCCGCGCAACCGGTGGCACAGCCTCTCTTTCCACAAGATCATATCTCGGAGTTGTTGTTGCGCGCTCCGTTGACGACGCCGCTGATGACGAAACTTGCACTGTCTTCTGATCATCGGCTCGTGCCTCAAGCCGACACCTCAGACTGGCTGCTCCCTTTTCTTATCCGCGCGGAAACACTGTACGACTTTGCGATGCCGATCATTCGAGAATCGTCGCCACATCAGCTTGCGATTGAGTTGGATGAAAACATGAGTTCGCCGCAACCACAGAACGGCTCGTCGGTGGTCGGCCTCGTGCGCATCGGCATCACCGACGCGCAGGCCAAGCAAACGCTCACGATCATCGTCCGCAATGTCTTTCTCCTCACGATCGTCATCATTGCAGCAGGCATGCTCATCGCGCATCTACTGACCTCCCGCATCACCACGCCGCTGCGAAGTCTGGCCGACGCCGCCCGGCAACTGGCCAGCGGGAATGAGACGCCGATTTCTCTCGCCGCCTCCACATACGATGAAGTCGGTGAACTGACCCGTGTCTTCAACACAATGACCCAATCTCTCCGTGACCGGAATCACGCGATCACGCTGAACCTCGACACGATCAGTCGACAGATCAAGCAATTGACCACTGTCCACCAGGCCAGCGTCTCAATTGCAAGCGCCAGCATGTTCAACATGGACGAGTTGCTCGATTCGGTGTTACAGCTGCTGATTGAGAATCTTGGGTTTTCCAGGATGGCGGTTTTGCGTTATCACCCCGAGCAGAACGGTGCGTCCATCGCTCGAATCACTGGAGCTTCACCTGAGATTGAGAGAACAGCACGCACACTCAATATACCGATTGTCACAGGCAGCATCTCGGAAGAACTACTCGTTCACGGACGGCCACTCCTGGTCCATGACCTCGAAACCATTGCCCAACGCTTATATCCTCCTGTGCTCGAGATAATGCGTCGATCGAACTTACGATCGTTCGTCGCTGTGCCACTTCAGAGCCACGGAAAAGTCCTGGGATATCTAGTCGGCGACCGAGGCGCAATCCCGTGCAGTGAAGAGGATCTTCAGATTCTCCTGACGATCGCCGGACATGTCGCGGCCGCCATCGATAATGCCAAGGCCTACTCTGATTTGGCCGAGTTGACGCAGCATCTCGAAGAACGCATCGCACAGCGGACAGACGAGTTGTCGCGCGCCAACGCACAGCTCCAGGAACATGACCGACGTCGCACGACCTTTCTCTCCGTCGTCTCACACGAACTGCGCACTCCCATGACGTCGATTCGCAGCTTTACGGAAAACATGCTCGATGGCGTCACCGGCCCCTTGACGGAACTCCAACGCACGTACCTCACCCGCATGCAGCATAACGTCACCCGACTTGGGAGAATCATCGTGCAACTGCTCGATTGGTCTTGCCTCGACACCAAAAAAATCGAGCTCCATGTGGAGCAGGTCTGGATCCCCCAAATCGCCATGATCACAGCCGACAGCTTGCAGACAATCGCCGCCCAAAAGAATCTGTCGCTTACCGTAACACCGATCGAGTCACTTCCTCCCGTGCAAGGCGATCGGGACAAACTTGAACAGATTTTCGTCAATCTAATCGGGAACGCGATCAAGTTCACGCCGCTTGGTGGTCACGTGACCGTCGAGTTCAGCCAGTCTCAACCAGGCTTCGTGCAGACCTGCGTCGCCGATACCGGCTGCGGGATCGACCCCTCGCACTTGCCGAACATTTTTGATGAGTTTTCCAGAGTCCCGTCGGCTATGCCTGTATCACAAGGCGCGCAACTGGGCCTGTGCATCACCAAGACACTCGTCTCCATGCATCACGGACAGATCTGGGCAGAAAGCCGACCGGAGACCGGATCACGTTTCTACTTCACGATCCCGATCGCCGGATCGCACGATGAATCAGGCTGCGCAACATGAGCGCATCGCTGATCGCAACGCCTATGCTGGAAGAGAACGATACATATCTTGAAAGGAGTCCCACCCCATGCGCGCGAAAATTCTCGTAGTCGACGATGACCCCGACATTCTTCTCAGCTTGCAAAACCGTGTCAGTTTTATGGGACACGAACCCCTGACGGCGACGAACGGCAAGGAGGCTTTACGCTTGATTAGGGAAGAGGAACCGGATCTTGTCTTGCTTGACTTAAAAATCCCTGACCTCACCGGCCTTGAGGTGTTACAACAGATCAGCACGACTTCCATCCCAAGCGACCCTCGGAGTGAAGAAACACCTCAAACTCCCCCGTATACCACCCCTCTGACTGTCATCCTGACCGCATATGGAACCATCGAACTCGCTGTGCAAGCCATGCAACTGGGAGCGTTCGATTTTGTGCCGAAACCGTTCACGGCAGATCATCTCACCGTCGTCATCAACAAAGCCTTGGCGACCATCGCGATTCACCGTCACGTCGATACACTCCGTAAAGAGGTTGATAAACCCTTCGAACCGATCGTCTCGACCAACATGCGGATGAGCGAACAACTGGCTGTGGCCAAACAAGCAGCGCCGTCCGGCATCACCGTTCTGCTGCTTGGAGAAACAGGTACGGGGAAAGAAGTGGTCGCGCGCGCGATTCATCGCTGGAGTCCTCGCTCCGCGAAACCATTTATTGCCGTCAATTGCGCCGCTTTCCCTGAACACCTATTGGAAAACGAGCTCTTCGGCCATGAGAAAGGCGCCTTCACCGGCGCCATCAAACGGGAACCCGGTAAAATCGAGATCGCCGAGGGAGGCACCCTGTTTCTTGACGAGATCGGTGACATGCCGCTCACCATGCAAAGCCATCTCTTGCGCGTCCTTCAAGATCGGACATTCTATCGCGTCGGTGGAACCCAAGAGGTACGGGCCGATGTGCGGTTTGTCGCAGCCACGAACAAAGATCTCCAGCAGGCGATTCGTCAAGGCACATTCCGCGAAGACTTGTATTTTCGCCTTGCCGTGATCACCATCGCCTTGCCGCCGCTTCGCCAACGGATGGAGGATCTTCCCGCTCTGGTCGAACATTTCCTCAACCGGCCTAATAACGTGGGCCTGTGTAAACGCATGACTCTCGACGACCAGGCATTCCAGGCGTTGCAAGGCTACCCCTGGCCGGGCAATGTGCGTGAATTGGAAAACGTACTTACTCGCGCCATGGTATTATGCCTCGATAACAGGATCAGTCCTGAACACCTTTCATTGCCGGCCTCTCCCCCGCCCGCGCTCTCGGTCGATCTGGAGCCCACTCCCGACATACTCTTTTTCTCCTATCATAAATGCATGGACGCCTATAGCCAAAAGCTGATTGAGACCGCCTTGCGTCGAAACGAGTGGAATCAGACAAAAACAGCGGCTGAACTCGGCCTGCAACGAACCTACTTAACTAAACTGCTCCGGCAAAAACAGATTTCCTGCAAGCCGCCCACCATTCCCTCTGACTGAAGATCTGGACGGTATTTTGAAATGGATTTTGTTTTGCCATGCGACTTCTCAAAACAGCCACAGGCACCACGGGATGTATCCTGTCACTCCTGAAACAATGAGATTCAGATTTCTGAAAGAAGTTCACTCGGAAGTGTTTACGATGATACCGCACTAGACTGCCTGTACTAGTAGCGGGGCAAGCATGAGGGAAATGACTGAGATTAATAGCGTCGGGTGCTAGAGGAAAAGATTTGTGGCCGAGGAGGCGTGGTAATGGTCGGGGCGAGAGGATTTGAACCTCCGACATCCTGCTCCCAAAGCACAAGCCGGACACGTACGTAACTAGCCAGAAGTTGGGTTGCACAATGACAGCATTATCATCTACTTGTGAGGCTCCAATCGTTGATAGGAGCCAGTTTGACGACATGACGTTTGGAGATATCCTACTCGGATACCTGGCCTGGATGGAGCAATCTGGGCGTCCCTCTGCCCCATCCTACCGCCGCACGTATAACCAGTATTTTGCTGAGTCGGAATTGCGTGACCGTCCAGCGGCGTCGGTGCATCGACTCGATATCCTGTATTTCAAGCAACAGCACGAGGACACCCCGGCCAATTGCTCAAAAGGCATCGGTCTCATTAAGCAGGCCTACAATTGGGCGCGCAACCGCATCGTCGTGACCGATGACGGCTCCAAGCGCTTGCTGTTCGATGGGCAGAACCCAGCATGGCGTGTGAGTAAACACGATAGTTTCCCGCGAGAGCGGACGATGGATCGATCAGAGATTCGTGCGCTCTTAGCGAGCCTGCCGAGCTTTTCACGGAAATATCGCGCATTTTTTGGCAACCGCATCCTGACCCCTTGCCGCATTAAGGAGCTGTGCACCATGCGGCGCGATTCGGTCAATCTCGATACTGGCAAATGGTACAAGTCCGTCACGAAAAACGGACGCGCAGAATGGAGCTATATCCCCACGCAAGGGCGCGAGCTGCTCAAGGCATTACCGGATGACGGTCAGTATTTTTTCGAGGGGGCCTACGGGCATGCGTTGCAAGCGGAATCAGCTCGCCGACTCTGGGCTCGTGTCCGAGATGAAATGGGCATGCCCGACTTGTGGCTCCTGGATTTCCGCCGAACCCTCGCAACCTATCTCTATAACGAAATCAAGGCCGACGATCTCACGGCCAAAGCGGTACTCAATCATTACGATGGCCGACCTGTGGCGGTCTATACGCGGCTCAATTTTGATCGTCTCGCGGACGTGGTGCAGGCCTATGCAGATTGGATTTGGCAGTTGCGGGAGGGTGGCATTGCGATCCGTGATGCCGATGGGGTAGTGAAATAATCGCTCCACCGTGGCATACTGGCAGTATGCCGATTCGGTCTTGAGCCTACAGGAGGTTCGCCATGAAAACGCTACTCGTCGGACTGAGCGTGTTGCTCCTCATCTCGTGTGCGCCGCTGAACCCACACAATACGATTGGTGAGGATATTGGAGAGGTGGGATTGCGAATCGTGGCCTGTCCAGTCACGTTATGCATCAGTGAATATTGGCTGCATGAAGAACGCAGAAATGAAGCTGCGAAAGAAGCGGCTGCACTGGCCGATAAGCAAGCACGTGAGGACTACCAACGGCAGTACTGGGCCTGGTACGACACGCTGCCGGAAGCACAGAAGGATTTGGAAGACCTGAAGCGAGAGGCGATTGCACAACGCGAAAAAGACCGGCAAGCCATGAGGGATGTCGCAGCGTTACAAGCGCTCGGCACGGCGCTCTCTCAGCAAGGCCCGATTTTTAAGCCATTCCAGCATCAGCCGCGCTATCAACCGACTGCCCCTATACCGGCTTATCCAGCCATGCAGCCGCCTATGAATTGCATCACGCAGCCATATGGCTCAAATGTGCGAACAAGCTGCTATTAGGGGATCACGTCAGGCGTAGGGGGCTCGCTCGTTGTCGCCAGGAGTGTACGCAGCTCACGTTTCTGGTCAGTCGTCAGCCGATTGATTCTGTCACGCCACGTGGTTTTGAATCGATCAGCCAGCCAGATCGTGATGTAGTTGGCAAGCTGTCCTTGGTCGAGAAAATTAAACGTATCGCGTTCATCCGCCGATAGTTGCAGCTCTAGTGCATTGTCCTGCCTCACAAGAATCTCGGCCATGGCTCCTCCTTAGAAACGAATGATTTTCTGTTTCGCAATCCACGGCTGTGTATTGCTGTGCGCCCCGTCTGAACCCCCAACATTCAGGCTGTTCGTCTGTAAGCCTTTATCTCCACCTCCCGCGCAGACGGATCCCTCCACGTTTTGGACAGCGGTGAAATTCACGCTTTGCGACGGAGTTTCTGAGATGACGAGCGTATGAGTTTGTGATCCGCCAGTGCCACCTAGCACATCGGCGTTACCGCCGCCCACCGAAGCGGACGTGATACGGTTCGCATCTCCATCGACCGTAATCGTGACTCGCCCCTGAGCATCTGGAAGATTGAATGTCGTCATACCATTGCCCGCTCCAAAGGCGTTTCCTATTTCCTGATAGAGGCCATGGTAATCAGCCCGATTAACAGCCTGCCCATTTTCCCACAAATACCCATTAGGCAAGGTGGTTGTATTGCATTCCATCGAGGTGCCGACACGCTCTTTTGGGCCATTGATCGTGTAGAAGATCCAGTTCCCAGCCCCTAGAGATTGAAACTCCATAATCTCATTGGGAACCGTTCTGTAATCACGCCCCCACGGAGAAATCATGGCAACCGCATGATGGGTGATATTCAGGCCTGGTCCTGTAAAGCGAGCTCGGAATCGATAGCCTGCCTGAGCCGAGTTGACCCCTACCACCGTGGTTGCCCCAGAGATGTCAACGAAATCTCCATCGGTAGGCACGTCAAGTGTAGTGTCGGCGGCGACGCCTACGCCCTGTCGCCCTGTCCAGCCGCCCTCCTTTTGCATGTGACTCGCGAGCCGATAGGTATTCGCGGACTCTCGCAGAAACAGTAGCGCGTCACCGGCAAGAACTTTGCGGTTCCTCGCGTCCGGCATGATGAGGGCCGAGGAATGGACCAGCGTGAAATTGCCGTCTGCGATGGCCCAGTAGAACAGCGCGGACCCGGCTAACGATTCCACGTCAACCGATCCGGTCCAATGCGCCCAGGTACTCTCGCCCAGCGTCATACTCGATGCGGTTGAAACAGGATCGCCGAGCGACAGCGTGGGACTCTCGACATCCACAAATGACCAGTTATCAAGTGAATGGAGCTGGGTGCCATCGGCTTTCTTGATGACGAGTTTATAGTACCCGTCTGCAAAAAAGTTAAAGATACCATTAGCATCACTGACGAACGGATTGGCCAGCGTGTGGTTGCTCGCCATATCGTTAGCCGACCAGATATTCTTCGTCGTGCTGGACCCCGGCGCGTAATGATAGAGCAGGGCTGCCCCGCAGAGCTCGCCTTGGTCGAAGAACGGCCCCAGTTGTACTCGTTGAGCTACGCCGCTCATTCTGATGCCTCCGTATTGTCAAGGACCGTCTTACCGGTCATGATGGATGCTCCGCGAGCTGATCCTTTCGGAAGATTAAGTGTGAAGCGGAATGACGGATCGCTCAGTAGGCGCTGCTGGTATTTTTCCGAGAGGACGTATCGCTTGGCAGGGTTACGCAAGAGCGGTAGGCCAGCCGCTGCCAACCCTGCCGGACTGCCAGATGCAGCCGCCCCGCCGAGTCCGAGGGTAGCGGCCATGGCCGCGTCAGTACCGCTCACGCCGGATGGCGGGACGCTCTCAATCTGTCGTGCTGATCGTGGGAAGGCGTTGGCAAACTTCGCAATTGTTTTCAGTTCGCCGGTCAAGGGCTTGCCGTTGTCGTAGAGTTTGGCCAGTGTGGGGAGCGAAATGTTCCCAGATCCAACATTCAGCGCCATCTCCACATCGTTAATTCTGGCATAGAGTTGCTTCGCGGCCTGCACTCTCTGGCTCAGGTCAGGTTGCCCGCTGGCTGTCGCGACCATCTCGATATCTTTGAGGATAGATCCAGTGTGCGCATCGGCTGCTTTCGCAGCCTTAAGAACACTGATATCTGGTGTGCGGTTATAGGACTTCCACAATGCCTTCGCTTCTTGACCTGCCTCAATGTACTCATCCATCAGGCTCGCGCTGTGATAGCGAGGGAAATAGGGCAGTTGCCCGCTTTGTTTCATCTGCGAGAAGATCGCGTCCACATCTTTATACGGCTGCATCGTCTTGTCTTTGAGCGTCTTGAGTAAGGCGGGAGAGAGTGCCGTATCGTCAGGAAGGCCGATCGAGCGAGCCGCGAGCCTATTGGCGATGCCCTGATTTTTCTCAACGGCACCTTGTGCAATCGCGGCCTTCCCCGCAACGGTTTCGATCTTGCTCGTCGGCTGTCTGACCTGCGAGGGTTCCACGACAAAGCCGTGTCGCTGCGCATCTTTCAATGTCATTTTCGCCGTCTCGTTCAGTAGAATGTTCTTTCCGCCTCGCGCGACGGCTTCTGCTCCACCTTTCACTGCGAGCGGAGTGGCCATGCCGACCACGGCGGCCAGCAGATCACTTCCGGTGGCCTCCTTCGTGCTCTGCGCGGCGGCTCCACTCGTCAACCCCATCGCTGCCGTCTTGGCGATATTAGCGACTCCACCGACCGGTGTTGCAGCCGACCCAATGGCCGATTGGATCGCCATGTCCACGATCCGTTGCGGGCCGGTCTGTGGGTTTTTCGATGGATCAACGAGTCCTGAACTCTCGGCCATCTCCATCGGAACATTCCGGTCCATCTGCCCACCTTGGCGCATGAACTGCACGGCGTCACGAATGCCAGTGGCTCCACTGACATCTGCGATTTTCTCGATTCCTTGCATGATCAGATTGCCCAGCGTAATCGGCGTATTCAGGAGGTTGGCCGCCCCTTTCGGTACGGCGTTCATGGCCACCTCGCCCATGGATGGGGTAGCGGTGGGTGGAGCGGCTTGCGCCTCTATCTCCTCATCGACAATCGGATCATCCATGAACGATTGCCCACCGCTTACTTGCGGCTCCTCATCCACGATTGGATCGTCTTGCCATCCCATGATCTACCGCTTCCTCCGCGTCTTGCCGTCAGGCCCGATATAGATATCCCCAGATTTCAGCTTGCCGTAGTCGGCATCAGACTTAATTACGGACATGGCCTGAGCTGGTTGCACAGGTGGAGAAGATGCAGGCTTCGCGTTCGACTGAGCCGTACCCTGCTTCTCAAACAGCTGATTTTTTTCTGAGTAGGCCGCGAGCTGGTCAAAGAAACCCTCATCGAACTGACCGTTTTTCTTCCTGTACTCACGCGCCATCTTCGCCACGTCCTGGTCACGCTTTGCCAACTTGCGAGCCGTTTGGATGATTAGTTTATTGCCTTCCGTGGTCTTGCCGAGGTCTGGCGTCATACTCTGCAAGAAGGACAGGTCCCTATCTGACAAGGCCCCTGGCATACCGGCACCATCAGATGGGTTGCGCAGCGAGAGCGCGACTTCACCAGAGAGCGCTTGGAATGCCTGCTTCGCTGGTAGCGTCTTATCTACCGAGATGCCAAGAGAATCGGCAATTGATTGGATATTCGTCATCGCTGGCACGATCTTGCCTGTCTGGATACCTGAAAGTAGCTGATCCATCCGATCATATTTCGCCATCTTCCCACGGCTCGCAATGTCACCCTTCTGAATAGCCGAATACTGCTCTCCAAATTCAGTCCCGACCTTGACGGATTCCGCCTTCT
>CABVRR010000074.1:0-1063 GCA_902500705.1 uncultured Nitrospira sp. | reverse complement strand
GAGCGGCTTGTTGGGATTCTTAATGATGTCCGCTGGCTGCACATCGACTCCCGATGACTCCTTGACGGCCTGCGAGATCCTGGACGCAGCCTGCATGGTCTGCTGTCGCTCCGGTAGTGCATAGTATTGTCGTTGTGCTTCGGCGAGAGCCTCGCTCTGGTCCTGCTTCCGCTCATCAACCGACTTTCTGAACGACAAGGCGTCAGATTGCATCTTGATCGTGTTGGCATGGGTGCGCTTTTCTAGCGACTCCATATCGATCCGTCGAGACTCAATCGTGCCATATGCGGCCTTCGCAACAGCCAGCTTGTCCGCATCGAGCGGGTTCTCGTACCACGCCTGCATCGATCGAGTAGCCCCAAGCAACGTACTGTTAGTTTCGACACGAGCCCGCAGCATCGCGGGCGTGATGCCGTCAGGAATCGCGATGCCATGCTCAGAATCAATCAGCATCTTTTGGTCTTTATTCACCTCTTCAGAAAGCCTGGTGGCCTCTTTGTCAAACGCTAGGGCGCGATTGCCGAAATTGCCATCCAGCATGTGCGCAAACGCGCGTTTGTCTTTGATGAGTGGGTTCGTGGAACTCAGCAGCTTCTCTGATGGAGACTTGCCGGCCAACGCTTGGAGCTGCTTAAATTGCGGCGTGTCGGACCCGCGTAAATCGTCACGGAAGAGCGAGGACGCGGCGGTATAGAGCGGCTTTGCAAGATTCACCATGGCGTTTGCGTTTTGCAGCTCTTCCACTTTCCCGGCATTCATCTCTCGAAACTGCTGCATTTTCAGGATTTGCTCTTGTGTCTTCATATTGCCGTCTGTGGCCGCAATGATCTTATTGAGATCTTCCGGCGTGGAGGTCAGCGCCAATCCAATGAGCCCCTGCCGAGACCGCGCCTCGTCTCCGCTGAGCATCCCTTCAAAGAAACTACGATAGGTTTCCTGCCCGACTTCGATGTTGCCCATATTGAGCGCGGGCACCCCGGCCTCTTCTCCAATGATTGAGAGGAGTTGTGCACGAGCTCCTGGCGTTCCCCCTACGGTGTCGTCTTGCGAGAGCTTATAGAGG
>CABVRR010000073.1:1280-15968 GCA_902500705.1 uncultured Nitrospira sp. | reverse complement strand
TTCCAGTTGTTTGAAATCGCTTCTGATAGTTCTGCGGAGTAATGCCCTTATGGCGCTGGAAGGCGCGTCGCAGTTGCTCGCGGCCGGTGAAGCCGCATTTCTGAGCGGTGACATCGAGCGACGTGCCGGGTGCTTCCAGGAGACGAACGACATGTTCCAGTCGAAGCTTCTCCAAATACAGAGCGGGGGTGTCCCCAGTTTCTCTGACAAAGACCCGTGCGAACGTTCGAGGACTCATGCCTGCCTGCGAGGCCATGTCTTCCACGGTCATTGGCTGATCGTAATGGTCAACCAGCCAAGTCAACACGTTCGTCAGTCGCTGCCCTTCCGTGGCTTGGGCTTGCAAGCTGGTGCTGAACTGCGATTGCCCACCGGGGCGTTTCAGAAAGAGCACGAGCATGCGAGCCACAGCCAGTGCGATTTCACGACCGAGATCTTCTTCCACCAGGGCTAGTGCGAGGTCCATTCCAGCCGTGATGCCAGCAGAGGTAAAGATTTTTCCGTCTCGAACATAAATGGCGTCAGGCTCAACCGTGACAGTCGGATACTCTTGGGCTAAGCGTGCGACCTCCATCCAGTGGGTTGTGGCACGGCGATTATCGAGCAGGCCAGACTTTGCAAGCACAAATGCGCCTGTACAGATGGACCCAATGCGTCTCGTGTGGCGGGACATGGTGCGAAGCCAAGCCAGAAATTTTTGATTGTTCAGAAGCGGCGCCATATCTGGGCCACCGGCTATCAGCAGAGTATCCGCCTTTTCATGGAAATCACGCCATGATGCATCGGCGATCAGGCTGAGTCCTGAAGCCGAGCGAACTGGTCCCGCCTGATCGGCAAGTAGTACGATGCGATAGGGTGGCACTGCCTTATCTCGTGCGAGGTAAGACGATGCAGAGAAGACTTCGTGCGGACCGGTTAGATCTAAGGCGGCAGCGCCGTGGAAGCCAATCAATGCGACCGTGCGTGTTTTGTCTCTCTTGTTTTGTTTGGCTCGATTCATGGCGTGATCTTCCCATTGAACGCGCTATGGCACAACGACAAAGATACTGCAAAAACTGCCATGAAGGCCTCATGCATCGGTAGATGTTTCCTGTTTGAAAGCTTTCGGGTCAGTGGGCTGGAGCAAACGTTGTGTTAGTAAGGATTACTTCCAGAACAGAGCGGCGGTGGAATAGCCGAGCCACACGGCGCCTAATCCCAGGATGGTATGGCCGAGAATGTTCCCACCAGCCAGCCACAGTTCACCGTTGCGCAAGAGGTTCATCGTTTCATTGCCGAAGGCTGAGAAGGTCGTGAATCCGCCAAGGATTCCGACGATGAGGAAGGCTCTGGTTTCCCCTGTGATCACACCTCGCTGATCGGCAAGTTCCGCCAGAAAGCCGACCAATGCACAGCCCACAATATTGACCGTGAGAGTCCCAAATGGAAATTGGATGCTTTTGCTCAGCTGTTGAGCATAGGTGCTCACGAGGTAGCGCAGGATGGAGCCGATGAACCCGCCTGTGCCGATGAGAAAAAGTGTACGCAGAGTGCCACTCACTGTAAAAGGGGAAGTTCGATGAACAACCCATTGTACTTAAGTCCTTCAATTGAGTCACGTGTACAGGTGAGGGCCGGTCATAACAGGTATGGTTTGGATGAAAGACATCGTAGTACAATCCCGACGCGAGTCATCCAAGGAATCATCATATGATCGATATCTATACAGATGGCGCATGCAGCGGAAATCCTGGACCAGGTGGGTGGGGAGCGCTGTTGAGGGCGGGTGGCAAAGAAACAGAGCTTTGTGGCGGAGAGCCGGGGACGACGAACAACCGTATGGAGCTGCTCGCGGTCATTGAGGCGTTACAGTCGCTTCGGCAGCCGACGGCGGCGCGGGTCTACACCGATTCACAGTATGTCCAGAAAGGCATCAGTGAATGGATTCACGGCTGGAAGCGGCGAGGCTGGAAAACCGCCGGGAAAGAGCCGGTGAAGAATGAAGATTTGTGGCGGCGTCTTGATACGTTGGTATCTGGACATCAACTCGAATGGCATTGGGTGCGAGGGCATAACGGACATCCAGAGAACGAACGGGCAGATGCGTTGGCCCGCGCCGGTCTCGAGCAGGCCCGCAAGGTTGAGAGGCTAGGGAGTGCGCTGGTGGGTGACGTTCCGCTGAAAGCGTCGAGTAAGCGCGATCATTCTTGCCCGATTCTTCATATCCAGCATGCGACGGTCTACCGAGGTGACACCTGCGTGTTTTCCGATTTCTCCTTTGCGCTGCATGAAGGTGAACATGCGGCGGTCCTTGGGCCCAATGGAGCCGGAAAATCGACATTGCTCAAATTGCTGTCGGGTGAAGTGCATGCCATGCCGAAGGATGAAACGCGGATGACGCTCTTCGGCGAGGAGCACTGGAATGTCTGGGATGTGCGAAAACAAATCGGCGTTGTGTCGCATGATCTTCAGCGAGAGTATTTGATTTGTGCCGAAGGGCTGAACGTGATCCTCTCCGGGTTTTATGCGAGCAACGACACCTACGATTACCAGCAATTCAGCAAAACGCAGATGACCAAGGCCTATGAAGTGATGGAGGAACTCGGCATTGTGGATTTGTCCGGCCGCCGCTTCGGCCACCTGTCGACCGGCGAGCAGCGACGGTTTCTGTTAGGTCGAGCGTTGGTGCATGATCCTCCGGTGCTCGTGCTGGATGAACCGACGAGCGGCCTCGATCTCAAGGCGTGTTTTCAGTATCTCGACTTCTTGCGGACTCAAATCGCGAAAGGGAAAACGGTTCTGCTCGTCACGCACCATCTGCATGAAATTCCTCCGGAGATTGATCGCGTCATTTTCTTCAAAGACGGGAAGATTGTGGCCGATGGTTCAAAGTCGACAGTGCTCGCCAACGATCGAGTCAGCCGACTCTTCGACAGTACGATCACCCTCGTCCAGGCCAATGGGTGGTATCAAGCCCTGCCGGGATGATCCGAAGCGGCTTAATACGTTCATCATCCAAGCCGATTGAGGGAGCGACCATACCGAGTCAATCTCCGTGCGAACAGGAGTTTTGCCCAGTAGACTTTCAACGGCCTCGTCCCCTATAGTCTCGTGTATACGTTGTCTTCTGAGGGTTTGAGGCCGCATGCGCCGAATACTCCGTCCCCGGGTGCTGATCGGCACGTTGCTGGGCCTGGTCACGCTCTACACACTCCTTGGGTTTCTGCTGCTTCCCTACCTGATTACGTCATACGTCGTTCCTGCTGCGGCAGAGCAGATCAAGCATCCTATTGTCCTCCGCGAGGCGGCATTCAATCCGTTCACTCTTGCGTTGCGTCTCACTGGTCTGGAAGTACGCGAAGAGAATCAGCGGCCGATCCTGGGGTTTGAAGAGTTTCTCGTCAATGTCAGCGCGACCACACTATTTTTTCAAACGATTGCGATCGATGAGATCCGACTGGTGATGCCGTTTGTCGCGGCCAGGGTCGGTCCGCAGGGAACGTTGAATTTGGCGCAACTGATTCCTCCTGCTGATGAGCCTACGCCGCCACCGACTCAGCCGAAGAAGATGATGCCGTTGGAAATCGAACGGCTGGAAATCACGCAGGGGATTCTCGGCTACCGAGATGAGTCGAAGCCGCAACCGGTCGTGCTGGACATCGTTCCCGTTGAAGTGGTCTTGCGAGACTTCAGTACCGTTCAGCATGAAGGCGAAAATGCCTATTCCTTCACGGCAGAGATCGGAAAGGGAGAAACGGTGGCCTGGGAAGGGACGATCTTGCTGGATCCCGTGGAGTCCGACGGCAAGGTCACGTTGTCCGGCCTTAAACTGGGCACGTTCTATCAAGCGGTGCAAGATCAGTTTCGGTTCGATCTCCGGCAGGGCACCGTGGATGTGTCGGCAGCCTATCACGTCGATCTGCGTGGGCAGGCGCCTCAGGTGACGATCAAGAACGGGAACATGTCGGTGCAGGATCTGGCGATCGCGGAGCGAGGCGGGCTTGAGCCGGTCATCAGCATTCCGACGTTCAATCTAGAGGGGATTGAGCTGGATTTGCAGAAGCAGGCGATTGATATTGCAAAAGTGCAGTCATCCAAAGCTCGTTTTGACGCGTGGTTGAACCGGGAAGGGGTGCTCAACTATCAACCGCTTTTTACGCCGGTCGCCGATGCTCAATCAGAGGGCAAACCGTCTTCTGAGGTCACCAAGTCGGAGACGCCGGCAAAACCTTGGACGATTACAATCGATGAAATCGGACTGAACAACTATCGGGCCTCCTTCGAAGATCGGACGCTTACTCGACCCGCGCATGTGGATGTCGAGGCCATGAATCTCACCGTGAAGGATGTGCACATTCCGTTCAAGAAACCGCTTCCGGTGGATTTGTCGATGAAGGTGAATAAGACAGGATCCATCTTGCTGAACGGAAAGGTGGGAGTTGAACCCTTGAGCATTGAGACGGATCTCACCTTGGCGCATATTGAGATCCGTCCGTTTCAGCCCTATCTGGACCGGTTTCTCGCTGCCGATGTGCGGGACGGGGTGATCGAGCTTGCCGGGGCCATGCGTTTCGCCAAAGAACATGTGAATGAGCCGCTCTTGCGATTCCAGGGGAATGTGGCGATCAACCGCCTAGCCATCATCGATCCCAAAGACTTTGATGATGTCGCAACATGGAAAGCGTTGAGCGTCAATCAACTTGCGCTGGAGGTCGAACCGACGTCGGTGAAGATCTCCGAAATCGTATGGCAAGAGCCGTCTGTCGAGATCGTCATGGAAGCCGATGGGCGGCTCAATCTTGCGCGCCTTGCGGCTTCACCACCGCCGGACGAACAGCCTGAGAAGAAGAAAGCGGAAGGCGAGAGCCAAGCCGCCGCGCCATCGGAGCCGGTTTCCGTGGTCATCGACCAAGTGAAGGTGGGCAAGCTCGCCGCGACATTTGAAGATTTGTCGATCAATCCAAGGGTCAAAACCAGTCTGACCCAGTTCGGAGGGACGATCAAAGGGCTGTCGTCCAAGCAGCTCAAAAAAGCCGATGTGGACCTGACGGGCAAAGTCGGACGGTCGGCTCCACTCAAGATCGTCGGGAAGATCAATCCGCTGAGCGAGAATGCCTTTACGGATCTGGTCATCACGCTCGGCGGGATGGATCTGGTCCCAAGCAGTCCCTACAGCGGCAAGTATGTGGGCTATGGGGTGTCGAAGGGGAAGCTGTCGCTCGACCTGAAGTACAAGGTATCGCAGAAAGTGTTGGAGGCGGAAAATTTCGTGCGTGTCGATCAACTGACCTTCGGCGAGGAAACGAAGAGTCCGGATGCAACCTCGCTGCCGGTGCCGCTGGTCGTCGGACTCCTGAAAGATCGTAAGGGCACGATCGAGATCGATATGCCGATTCGCGGCGACCTCACCGATCCCGATTTCAAATACGGCAAGGTCGTGATCTCGACCTTGCTCAACCTCTTGACGAGAGTCGTCGCCTCGCCGTTTTCCCTGATGGGCAAGCTGATTCCCGGTGGAGACGGGGCGAACGGAGATGATTTGCAGTTCATCGAGTTTCAGCCAGGGAGTATTGAGGTATCCGACAGTGAAAAGAAGAAGCTTGAGGCGTTGAAACAAGCACTCGATGAGCGAGCGGGGCTCCGCCTCGATATTACGGGAACATCTGATTCGACGCTCGACCGTGCGGCATTACAAACGGCCAAGCTGCGAGAGCAACTCTTTGCCATGAGGGGCGGGGCGGGTAAGAAACCGAACGCTGAGCCGGAGCCGCTGTCGCCGAAGGATGAACAGCGGCTCGTGGAAAAGTTGTACGCTAAGGTGCCGATGCCGGACTCGGGAGTTGACCCAAGCGCCACCCAACCGACCGTGGCGGAGATGAGACAGAGAGTCGCGGACGCGATCCCAATTTCTGAGGATGAGCTGGAGGCGTTAGCCCGTCAGCGGGCCGAGGCGGTTCGCAATCAGTTACTGACCGACGGGAAACTGACGGAAGATCGAGTCGTCGTGCACGATGTGGGCGCTGCCGAGTCCGGCCACGAGAAAGTCCGCACACAATTGGCGTTGTCCGCCGGCTCCTGATCGCATCAGACGCGTGCTACTTTCCTCCATATCGCATTCGCGTTCCATGCAGGAGCGAGAGCTCGATCTCCGAGGCGCTCAGCTCCGCGGGAAAGAGGACGCCGGAGATCTTGCAGGCGTTGATGCTGGCTCCGTTTAATGTTGCCTTGCTTAAGTCGACACCGCGAAGGTCGGATTGGCGGAAATAACAATCGCTGAAATCGAGCCCGTCGGCGTCCAGCCCTCGAAGATCGAGACCGCGCAAGTCACATCCCCGAAGATCACATGTGTCTCCAGACCCTTTCTTGACGTTGAATTCCTTGATGCAGCCTTCACGCAGCATCACGTACATCGGATCTTTGGAAATGTGGAGTTTTGTGCGGGCCTGGGCATTCTGGTCCATGGCATGCTCCTGTGATGGCTGTTGCGTGTTATATCGGAGGGAACCGGAAGAACCTTGAGATGGGGAGAGATGATGCCGGGATCAGAGCAATCTGCCGCATGTTTACCGCACGGCGAACGATCGGATAGGCGACGGTTTTTTCAGCCTCTTGAACTCTTCCGGTGTGAAACAGTAAGGTAACGATCTGCTGAATTGATGTTCTCGGTCATCGTGCGACAAGGAGGATATGTTATGGCGATACGATTGGGAGATGACGCGCCGAATTTTACGGCGGAAACCACTGAAGGGACGATCAACTTTCACGAATGGCTCGGCAACGGATGGGGCATTCTGTTTTCACATCCCAAGGACTACACGCCTGTGTGTACCACGGAGTTGGGGACCGTGGCCAAAATTTCCCCGGAATTCAAAAAGCGTGGCGTGAAAGTGATTGCCGTCAGCGTCGATCCACTAGATTCCCACAAAGGCTGGATCAACGATATCAACGAAACACAACAGACGACGATGAACTACCCTATCATCGCCGATCCGGACAAGAAAGTGGCCACGCTGTACGACATGATCCATCCTAACGCGATCGACAACATGACCGTCCGATCGGTCTTCATTGTCGGTCCGGATAAAAAGGTGAAACTGACCCTCACCTATCCGGCGTCGTGCGGTCGGAACTTCGATGAGCTGTTGAGGGTAATCGATTCTCTTCAACTGACGTCGAAGTATAAGGTCGCAACCCCGGCCAACTGGAAAGACGGCGAGGATTGTATTATTACTCCTGCGGTCGGTGACACAGAAGCGAAGCAGCTCTTTCCCAAAGGCTTCAAGAGCGTCAAGCCGTATCTTCGCTACACCCCGCAGCCGAATCGATAGCCATCGACATGTTTTTTGAAGTGGGCAGAAGGTAGCACCGTACGTTCTGCCCACTTTCCGATGATGACGTCTCTCCCCATCCTCTGTCTGATTCGAACCACTCTCCCCATCGTTGGTCGGATAATCCCGTAGACAGCAGGTATCTGTCTGCTATGGGTGTGTGACATCCGCTGGGATTCGGATGCAGGATAGTTCTCCGATCAACAGGTCTCGAACCAATCATTTGGACTACCTGAACGTTCTCCAGGTTAAAAACATTCAAGCCTCAGGAGTTTCTCATCGTTCACTCAGGGTTTTCCCGATAGGGATATTTTCTTCTTCGTGAGAAGTCTTGGCGCCTATTCAGAAATCTGGGTTTGTAGTTGTGAGGAGTGGGGATTCGGTCAACAAACCTGGTTACATTTCTTGATTTTCTGGACAGAAAAGAACTTGTTGCGTAGTATTACGTGACAAAGT
The DNA here is from genome assembly GCA_902500705.1 of uncultured Nitrospira sp. Taxonomy (GTDB): domain Bacteria; phylum Nitrospirota; class Nitrospiria; order Nitrospirales; family Nitrospiraceae; genus Nitrospira_D. Next base: position 8,205 of record CABVRR010000073.1, on the reverse strand, counting down.
TGGAGGGATGCCAAGAATATTCTTGCTATCTTTCGGTAGCTTAGGCATACTCCACGCCGAATTCTTCGGCGCGAACGATTTTGAACGTAGGTGAGGCAGGTAGGCAGTGGTTTCTTATTACTCACAAGGGAGGGCATCAGTATGAAGGGACATGTTGTGAGGCGGTGGAAAAAGTTTTTAGTTGCTGGGGCCATGACGGCACTGGTGGCTGGAATGGGAACCACGCTGCCGAGTGCCTATGCTGGTGGCACGATCAAGGCCGATGATGACAAGTGGATTTCGATCGGCATGGGTATCCGCACCAGCTTCAACTCGCAAGAGGGCGCCGCACCAAACGGTCACTACAGTAATGAGTTTACGGTCAACAACGCTCGTATTTACATCAATGGGCAAATCCATAAGTATGTGAAGTTTGAGTTCAATACTGACTGTTTCAATTGCCAAGTCGGTGGAGGAGCAACCAATAATTTCGCAGGTAATTCCGCGATCGGGTTGCTCGATGCGATCGGAAAGTTTGAATTCAATGAAATGGCCAATCTGTGGGTCGGGCGCATGTTGCTCCCGAGTGAACGGGGTGAGCTGAACGGTCCGTTCTACCATGCCACTTATGATGGTTTCCGGACACCGTTCTTTCCTTCAGACCTCAGCGCAAACTTTAACGGTGCAGCTGCAGCCGGCGGTGGAGCCGGGCTCTATGGTCGTGATAATGCGGCCACTTTCTGGGGGAAAATTCACCCATTCGGTACTCACCTGTTGTATGTCGTCAGCGTGTCTCAGGGGCAGCGCAATGGCCCCAATGTGGGCAATAGCTTGATGTACACGGGACGTTTGCAGTGGAATCTGTTGAACGATGAACCGAATCCAGGCTACTACACGTCTGGCACCTATTATGGAACGGCCGGAGATATCGTTGCGATCGCCGGTAGCGTTCAGCACCAAAAAGATGGAGCTGGTTCTTCCACAGTGGGAACGAGCGACTTCACCGGTGCCTCAGTCGATCTCTTGGTTGAAAAGGTGCTTCCGAACAATATGGGCGTGCTCACGTTCAACGGAGAATTTAAGCGCCACTGGGCCAACTATGGGGTTGCCGCTACTGGTGCAGGAAACTGTTTCTGCACGTTTAATGGCCACTCGTGGACGGTCTATGGCTTGTACCTGATTCCGACTGAGGTCGGGATCGGACGGTTTCAGCCCTATGCACGGTTCACCAGTATCGATCCCTTGTATAGCGCACTTCGACAAGAGTGGGAGGGAGGTGTGAACTATATCATCTCTGGCCATAACGCTCGTGTCTCCGCGTTTTACCGATACGGCGACGTTGAAACCAAGGGGTTCTTCAATAACTTTGGTCCTGGTGCTGCCGGAAACAAGGTCGATTCGTTCCATGTCGCATTGCAGCTGCAGTACTAAGCAGCGCGTGTGAACTAGAACGGGTCTCTCAACATAAGAGCCGGAGTCCACGTTGTGGATTCCGGCTCTTCGCTTTTGCTCTTCTCATCACACTATGTCATGTGGGGACGGCGGATTCTGTGTGTGGTTCTGGTACGGGAATGAAGAAAGCATTAAAGGGTTACACCAGGACGAGGCCTGCGTGGCGAATTGTTTTCCAGGACTCCGTGGCGAGGAAGGCGTTAAACTTCGACTCGACGCCGGGAAACCGTTCGCATGCCTCTCGCATGTGAGGGTAGGTCCGACCGGCTTGCTGCGGGGTAGCGTCTCGAATCAACTGTTCCAGCCATTGAGCCTCTGGTTCCGAGAGTGTCATGACGTGATTCTTCTGGGGGCCAGCCACCGTGACGGTTGCTTTCCTCCCGATCGAATCGCATATCACGGTTCCACCTAACCAGACCAATCGGCGTTCTGTCGAGGAGTGGTCTGTCAGGGCTCGATTTTTGAGTAGCCGCGCGAGCCATGTGGAGGAGACGTGAGGGCGAGGAACCTTATGATCGAACCACTGACGCACGTCGAGATCAAGACCTCGTCGTTCAAGATAGTTCAGGAGCGAGCGTCGTAATCCTTCACCCAGCCAGGTCGGGGCCTCTCCTTGATCGTCGCGATGCAGAAGGTCGTTCTCCGCGAAGCCGCGAAATTCAGGTCCGAGCAGTCGTACACCATGTGCTGAAGGATCCAGTCCCACGGGGTTGTGAGCCGTCACTGTGAACCGATGCCAAAAGGCTGATTGAAGGAGATCCGCCGCCACAAGCTGGCGGACTCGTTCGAGCGAGTCCAGGGTTTCCTGAATCGTTTCCGAGGGGCACCCGTACATGAGATAGGCGTGAATCAGGATGCCGGCGTCTTTAAACCCGGCGGCGACGAGCGCGGTCTGGTCGACGGTGATGCCTTTCTTCATCTTGTCCAAGAGCCGGTCCGAGGCCGCTTCGAGCCCTGCCGTGACCGCGATACAACCAGAGGCGGCGAGCAAACGGCATAGGTCCGGCGAAAATGCCGTCTCAAACCGGATATTCCCCCACCAGGTCATATCGATCCGTCGTTCCAAGATGGCCAGGGCCAGCGACTTCAATGCCGACGGCGGAGCGGCTTCATCGACGAAGTGAAACCCTCTCCGTCCTGTTTCGGTGATGAGTTGTTCGATGTGCTGGATCAGCCGGTCGGTCGGCGTCATTTCATATCGATCGATGTAGGCAAGCCCGATATCGCAGAACGTACATTGTTTCCAATAGCAGCCGTGTGCCACGGTGAGTTTGTTCCAATGGCCTTCCGACCAGAGTCGGTGCATCGGGTTGGTGCTGTCGAGAATGGTCACGTAGCGATCCAGTGCCAGACCTCGATAGGTCGGGCAACCGGTCTCATCCATCGTGAAGTCTGGTGACAAGGCGTCATCGGCATAGACCACGCGATCGTGTTCGCGATACATCGTGCGGCACAGCGATCGGCGTGGACGCGAGCCGGACAGATGTTCGATCAAGGAGAGAAGCGGCCGTTCACCGTTGTCGAGCGTGATGAAGTCCACATACTCGAATACGCGAGGGTCGGCGACTCGGCGCAATTCTGTGTTCACATAGCCGCCGCCCATGACTACGGGCAGGTCAGGGTGGCGCTGCTTGAGCGTCTTTGCAATGAGAAATGCTCCGTAGAGATTACCTGGAAACGGGATAGAGAGACCGACCAGCGAGGGATTGACTCGATTGAAGTGCTCCCAGAATGCCTCCAGGAGCCATCCATCGGTCAGGCTCGGCGGCTCCGCCAAGGCTGCGGCGATTTGATCAAACGATGAGGCGCTACGCCCGATATGCTCGGCATATCGGCTCAAGGCGAAATGCGGGGTCATCGTGGCCTGCACTAAATCAGCGAGATCTTCGAGGAAAAACGTCGCCCATTGTTTAGCCCTGTCGGACACTGATACCGCGCGTGGAAATCTCTTGCGACCTCGGAATCGAGGGCCATGGGGCAACACTCCCGGTTGAATTAAGTGTGAGGCGAGGTCGGGGGCTTTGCCCTGCAAGAAGGTGATGACGGGTTCGATCATGTTCACGTAAGAGTCTTTGGCCTTCATCATGCCGAGGGCTTCCTTGGGGAGCGCATCTCGTCGGCTGTGCAGTTGTCGAAAGACGTTCCGTAACCCAGCCGAACTGAACAGGCGCAATACCATCTCGATACCTAAGTCAGCTTGCTCGGCCTCAATCCCCCGAGACTGAAGAAATCCTGTCAGATAGGCGGTGGATGGATAGGGTGTGTTCAGCTGGGTCAAGGGAGGAATCAACAACAAGACAGGAGAAGAGACCATGGCCTCGACATAGCATAGAGATCGGTGGGAAAGCTATGATGCAGAACGTTGAGGTGTTGTCTAATCGGCGAGGGTGACGCGACAGCGCAAGAGATTTCTGCCGCTGGACGAGTCGTGATGGCCGACTACTTTTTGATGTCTAAAATACTGCCGAGCAAGCTATCTCCTGTCCGTGCGGTCTGGAGGTTCGCTTCAAAGCTACGCTGCGCGACGATCTGCTGGACCGCTTTCTCGCCTAGATCGACATTCGAGAGCTCGACCAGAGTCTGATGGCCACCTTTGTCTCGAAGTACTGTCGGGCCTGCCGAGTCGTCCTTCTCAACAACGGGGAGCACCCCGCCGCTGGGGATTTCAACGAACTCCGTTTTGGATTGCTTGAACCCCTCTGTATTGACATTGGCGACATCGTGCGCCACGACTTCGACCTGTTTCGTGAACGCGGTCAACCCTGAGAGCGCGGTGTGTACGGCGGATATCATAGACACCTCCGTTTGATGATCTACTACGCCCCGTCGAGCATCTTATCGGTTTATACGGAGCAAACTTAAGCGGCACGCGGCGGTTGTGCAGCAACCGACACGAACCGATTCTATCCAGTACCACAATCCAGAAATCGTCCGTATTGATCCTACAGCGAGACCTTCATTTGACCGATAGATGTGGAGACTCAGATCATCCGAACGCGTGATATATGTCTGCTTTTGATGCCTCACCATCTGATTCACGATATAAGATCCGGCACTCACAGGTGCCGATCGGAGAGGATACACGTCTGATCCTGGAGATAGTTCCGGAGGCCGTCTTTTTCCTCGATCACGACAGCCGTATTCAGCTCCTGAATCCTGCGGCGCAGCAACTCGTCGGGCAAACGCGCGACGTGATCGGGCTGGGATTTCACGATCTGTTTAAATGCTTGACGCCGGGGGAGAGCGAGTTCGCACAGTGTCCATTCCTTCGGATGATGAACACCGGTGAACTCGCCGTCCTCCCTTCTCATTTTTGGGATCGAGAGGATGGCACTCAGTTGGAACTCTCGCTCTCGTTCTGGCCGAGAACACACCAAGGAGTGTCGATCGGTGGTGTGGTTGTGGCCCGCGATTTAACCGATGCGATGGAGATCCAGAGGGATGTGCAACGTGCAGCGCGACTCGCTGAAGACGCTCCGAATCCCATCGTAGAGTTTGACGCTGCCGGCGCCATGCTGTACGCCAACACCGGCATGCTCAATCTGATGACCCAGTGCGATGCGCTGGAAGCCGGCATCGAAGTCATGTTCCCGGCCACTCTCTCGACCATACTCAGCGAATGCCTGACAACGGATTCTTCCTCGCCCCAGATCGAGCATGTTGTGGCTGACCGGATTATTGCCTGGTCGTTTTTCCCGCTGAGAGAGCTGGAATTGGTTCGCGCGTACGGACTCGATGTGACGTCCGATGTGGCCTTGCGCCGCGCAAAAGAGGCAGCTGAGGAGTCTGCGCGGGCGAAAGGAATTTTCCTGGCCACCATGAGCCATGAGCTTCGGACTCCGATGAATGGGGTGTTGGGGTGCACACAGCTTCTCAAGGATACGTCGCTGACGGACCAACAGCGGCAGCTCATCGAGACCATGCATCGCTCGGCAGAGGCGCTGCTGACATTGGTCAACGACATTCTTGATTTTTCAAAAATTGAAGCCGGCAAGATGACCTTGGAGGTGGCCGATGTCAATCTACGGGCATTAATCGTCGACGTGACGACATTGGTGGAGGGGTTGGCTGCCCAAAAAGGACTCATGGTTTCCGTCACGATCGATCCCGATGTTCCAGGGGAGTTCCGAGGCGACCCGATCAGATTGAGGCAGATTCTCTTCAATCTCGTCGGTAATGCCATTAAGTTCACAAAACACGGCGGAGTTACAATCACCGTGTCCTTGAAACAGGAACGGTCGGAGCGTTCGGACTCGATCGTCCTTCAATGGAGCGTGCGTGATACCGGTATTGGCATCACGTCTGAGCAACAGGCACATCTTTTTCAGGCCTACGCGCAAGCCGATGCTTCAACCACCAGAAAGTTCGGTGGAACCGGATTGGGTTTGATGATTTGTCACCAACTTGTTCAGTTGATGGGAGGCGCAATCACGATTGAGAGTTCAGCCGGTCAGGGCAGTACGTTCTCCTATACCACCAACCTGCTTCCGGCCATTCATCGAGGTCCCACGGCATCTTCTCTGGGGGTGGAATCACATAGTATCGGTGACCAGGTAGGGCCGCTACGGGTCTTGATCGCAGACGACAATGAAATTAATCAGGTCGTCGCCTGCAAGTTTTTACAGAAACTCGGTTGTCAGGTCGAGGTGGCTCGAACGGGTCGTGAAGCGGTGGAGGCTACTACTCGAACGCTCTACGATGTGGTCCTGATGGATTGTGAGATGCCGGAGATGGACGGATATGAAGCCGCTCGCGAGGTTCGTCATCGCGAAGAGGGCACACCGAGCCATCTGCCCATCATGGCGCTCACGGGTCACGCGTCCGAGGAAAATGCTCAGAAATGTTACCAAGCTGGGATGGATAAAGTCATGACGAAGCCGCTGACATTACCGGCACTTCGCACGGGTCTCCAAGAATTGTTACGACAATCGAACTCCTGATTCCATCACATCGATAGACTTTTCCACAGTACTTTCGCTGTAGATTCTCTCCGGCCACTTCGGTACAGTGGAGACATGAGTTCTCACCCCACACCTGATCGATACATCCTCTATAGTGATTTTAATTGTCCGTTTTGTTATGCGCTCCATGAGCGGCTTCACGATGTGGGTGTGATAGACCGTTGCGAATGGCGTGGGGTACAACATGCGCCGCAGTTGCCTCGTCCCATGAAGCCATGGAGCGGCTCGTTGGAGGCAGAGTTGCGGCATGAAGTCGCAATGGTGCAGCGATTATCACCGATGTTGCCGATTGCATTGCCGTCCGGGAAGCCGAATACGCTGCCGGCGATCGAACAAGCGGTTGCGCTCTTACACAAGGATCGACAGTACGGGATGGACTTTGTTCGGCGAACCTACCGCGCGTTTTGGTGTAATGGTCAAGATATTTCTGATCCGCTGATTGTGAAGCAGTTGGCGGGTGAACAGTTTACCGAAGATCTTGACGGGCACAACCAGATCATCGCGCAGAAATGGGAAACGGCTTGGCATGCGAC